>SVMC01000045.1 GCA_015067585.1 Oscillospiraceae bacterium | reverse complement strand
GCGCCTGTCCGGTGGGCAGAAGCAGCGCATTTCCATTGCCCGCATGTTCCTGAAGGATCCCGCCATCCTGATTTTAGATGAGGCCACCTCCGCACTGGATGCGGTCACGGAGGCGAAGATCCACGCCGCCCTTCGCACCCTCTCCCAGGGCCGCACCACCCTCACCATTGCCCACCGCCTCTCCACCATCCGCAGTGCCAACCGGATTCTGGTGATGCAGGAGGGCCGAGTGGCGGAATCCGGCACCCATGCGCAATTGCTGGCAAAGGGCGGAATCTACGCGGAGCTCTGCCGCACCCAGCTTTCCTAAGTTCACCATGGCGCATAGGACAGCGCCGGATGGGCATGCTGAACCCGAGGTGATTTCATTGGAACAAAATAAACGCCGGGACGACAAGCCCATTTCAAATGCCTACCCCGTGATTGACAACGATCTTGCCAGAGACAATCTGGAAAACGACATTCCTGCAGCGGATCTGGAAGACCTTTGAGGTGCCGCCATGGACAGAAACGATCTTCCCCTTGGCTTCGGCTTCGCACTGGCACAAAACCCTGACGCCATGCAGCGCTTTTCCAATCTTCCGGAGCAGGAACAGCGGGCGCTCCTGCAAAAGGCCCACACAGTTTCCTCCAAAGACGAAATGCAGCGCCTTGTCAACGGCATTGCAGCAAGGGTATAACAAAGGAGCCGCCTCACTTCATTGTGGGACGGCTCCTTTTATTGGTTGTACCAAAGTTAACCACCGGCTTTGCCGGTGGCAAAAAAATAGCTTATAGCGAGGAGTAAAGTAGACAAGAAAAAAGCTCCCCATTATAGTAGAAGTGGTTTGCCGACCACACAACTACAATAATGAGGAGGTCTTCATCGTGAAAAATAAAGACATAAATAGTTTAGATCATACTACATGGAGATGTCAATACCATGTAGTGTTTGCACCAAAATACAGAAGAATGGTGATCTATAGAGAGATCAAGGCGGACATTGGGAAGATACTGCGACAGTTATGCCAACAGAAGGGAGTAGAGATAATCGAAGCAGAAGCATGCCCAGATCATATCCATATGCTCTTAAGTATTCCGCCGAAGTACAGTGTATCGCAAATAATGGGGTATCTTAAAGGAAAGAGTAGTCTGATGATATTTGACAGGCACGCAAATCTTAAGTACAAGAATGGAAACAGACATTTTTGGGCCAGAGGATACTTCGTGGACACGGTAGGCAGAAATAAAAAGCAAATACAAGAGTATATCAGGAACCAGCTTCAAGAAGATCAAATAGCCGATCAAATGAGCATCAAGGAGTATGTGGACCCGTTTACGGGTCGCGAGAACAAGTAGGCATAGAAAAAGCCCCTTAAGGGGCGGCCCGGGAAAGAAATGCGGTCGGCAAACCTTTCGGGGCCCCTTTAGGGGCAAGCGTCTGTAAAATGCCCTTCTAGGGCTAAATCAAGCCCCCGGCTTAGCCGGGGGTTTTGACTTATTATTCTTCATCCATGGCTGCCACGCAGGCCTGGAGCACCTGGCCTGCCACGGGACCTGCCACGCTGCTGCCGCTGCCGCCGTTTTCCACGATGACAATGAAGGCCAACGGATATTCGCTGCTCTGGATAAAGCCGGCAAAGGTGGCATGGGGCTCCTGACCGCCGCCCACCTCTGCGGTACCGGATTTGGCGCAGACATAAAGATCAGGGAAGCCGCCTGTGCCGTAAACGGAGACCACATTGTTGCGCATCATTTCCGTCAGCTTATTCGCGGTCTCCCGCTGGATCATGCGGCCAAGGGAGGATTCCGTTGCCTTGTGCCCGGTGAGGCCGCTGCCGGCCCGCTGGGCAAGATAGGGCTTTGCCGCCTCGCCGCCGTTGGCAATGGCCCCCATGTAGGTCATGAACTGGCAGGCATTGACCATGTCCGTATACTGACCGATCCCCGACCAGGCAAGATCCGGTTCCTCGGCATCGGAGAGGTCAAAGGCGCCGGAGGCGGTGCCGATGCCATCGAACTCAATGGATTCAGTGATGCCGATCTTCCGGGCATATTCCTCCATGGTCCGTTTGCCAAGCTGCTGGGCAAGCTGGCCGAAAGCCACATTGCAGGAGTGGGCAAGGGCCTGCTCTAAATTGACTTCGCCGTGCACACCGTTGCAGGTGATCACCTCATCCTCCACGATGTAGCTGCCGTCGCAGTAGAAGGTCTGCTCCTCCACATCGGGGATGTTCTCAAGGGCGGCCGCAGCGGTCACCAGCTTGAAAATGGAACCGGGGACATAGGTGGTGTCAAAGAATCGGTTTACATAAATTCCGTCATACGCACTGTCCGATTCGTCGATATCCGGCACATGATCCGGATCATAGGTAGGCGAGGTCACCGCGCAGAGGATCTCGCCGGTTTTGTAGTTATATACGCCGATGGTACCCTTTCTGCCGTTCAGTGCCTGCAGGGCCGCGATTTGGGTCTGGGCACTCAGGGTCAGCTTCATTGTCTCTTCTCCGCTTTCGGTGTTATAGGTACCGGTGAGGAGGTTATAGCCGATGAGCTCGTCGGAATACTTCTCCATCAGGCGGGAGGGGATATAGCCGTAGCGGTCACCTAAAATGTGCAGGGTCGCCTTACGAAGCTGGGCGCTTTCTGCGTAAGTCCTGCCGTCTGTAGCATCTAAAAGCAGAGTACCGGTGCGGTCCGTCACCACACCGCTGTTGAGGTTACTGCCGGAATATACATGGGGAGAGCCATAGAAGGTGGCCCACTGTCCCGCCTCTATGCAGTAGCGCAGGGCAAAGCCTAAAACACCCAACCCCAGTGCAATGGCAAGCACCAGCGCAAACCAGGCGCGTTTAGAAATCCTGTTCATCCAGTACCTCCTTCTTTGAGGGCAGCTTCACCGCGAAGCTGGCATTCTGGCGGGTATCCGCCGCCTTGAGGAAGGCGAGAAGCCCCCATGCGGACATCATGCTGGAACCGCCATTGGACACGAAGGGGAAGGTCACACCGGTCAGAGGCAGGAAGTCCACCGTTCCGAACACATTGAGGATGGTTTGGGTAATCAGAATACTCATGGCCGCGCAGGCACCGATGGTATAGAAACTGCTGCGCCCCATGGCGCCCGCCTTCACCACAAAGATGCCAAGCACCACAAGCACTGCCACCATCAGCATGGCGATCAGCAGACCCCATTCCTCAGACACGAAGGCAAACACCAGGTCGGTATCGGAGGCTGCCACATATTTGAGCCAGCCGCGGCCCACACCCAGGCCCACCAAACCGCCGGAGGCGGCGCACATCAGCGCCCGGGTCTGCTGAAACCCCTTGTTCAGAGGATCGTCCCAGATATGGCCCCAGGTGGAAAAACGGTTGAGGATGTAGGGCTTGAACTTCACCGCAAGGACGCCCGCAAAGCCGGTACCGGCGCAAATCAGGGCGATGCCGGCAAAGTTGCCGGAACGAAGATAGGCGATCACAAGGAAGGCCACGAAGAAAATGAGGGCCGTACCAAAGTCGCTCATCAGGGCAAGGCAGCCGCAGATGAAGCCGGAATAGACGATAAAGAGAAACAGGTTACGCTTCGTCACGATGCGATCCAGGGTGGACGCACCGGCAAAGATGAAGCAGACCTTGACCAATTCTGAAGGCTGGAAGGAAATGCCTCCAATGTAGATCCAGTTCATGGCACCGAACTTGGACACACCCAGCGCCAGATTGATGCACAGCAGGCCAATGCCCGCTGCCGCTGCCAGATAACGGATCTTTTTCGCCCGCTCCAGATCACGAAGGGACCAGACGATCATGATGTACAGGATCACACCCAGTACCAGCGCGGCAAACTGCTTGAACACCGAGCCGGGCGCGGAGGATGCCACCACACTCAAGCCGATGGTAGACAGGAAGAAGGCCATGGTCTCCATCTCAAAGCCACTGCGCCGCAGGAGCTTCGTCAGGAAGAACAGGCACCACTCCACTGCGGCAACTCCGCCGAAGGAAATGGCAATGCCCCGAATATACTCCGGGTCCACATTCAGCACAAGCTGCAAAAGCACCAGTGCCTGCAGCACCGTTAAAAGGAACAAGGTGGCACCGGGGGCAATGAGATCGCCCGCCTTGGTGCGGCTGGAGGCCTGAATGACCTCCTGTCGGCGGGTGATGGGTTCCAGATACATCTCGATGCCGCCGAGGGAGATCTCATCATTCATGGTAATGGCTGCCATACTCTTTTGCCGTCCGTTGACATACACGCCGCCACGGGAGCCGACATCGGAAATGGACCAGCTTCCGTCATCATAGCGGGTGAGAACTGCATGAGAACGGGAGATGGTAGGCACATCGATCACAAGGTCACTGCGCTTGCTTCTGCCAATGATATTTTCCCAGTGGGTCACCGGCAGACGGGTGCCATCGGGCAGGCACAGCCACGCCCAGATCTCCGGTTCCCGCTGAAAGGTCAGCAGGGACTTGGCGCAACGGAACACAATGATCAGCGCCAGCACCGGGAACACAAATCGCACCACAGCATTATACACATCCGCAAATTCCAGAGCACCGGCAGCATCGCCGAAATACTCCATCAGTGCAGGAAAATAGTCTTTCATTGCCTTCGATTTCGCTCCTTCCATGTGTTTCTTTGCGGCACAGCTTATCGCCGCACCATCATTCCCAGATAGGGGTGGAAAAACTCCCATTGGAAGCTTCAATGGGAGATCCCTTATTTTCGTGCGTCAGGACGCATCATCCATCGTCCCGGAATTCCTCCAGCTCATCCATGTCTTCGATCTCAGGCTCCTCCTCATAGGTATCGGAATCATCCTCATGGAAAGCCATTCGCTCCGCAGCCATTTCGGTCATCTTTACCGCAAGCTCAATGTCCTCGGTGGAGCGGATCTTGCCGTAAACCTCCGTGGACTGAGGGTGCCCCTTTTCCTTCAGACGGCCGGAAACATAATCACTCAGCAACATATACAGCACTGCGAACACCGGCACGCCCAACACCATACCCGCAAAGCCGAACAGACCGGAGAATACGGTAATGGCAATGAGGATCCAGAAGCTGGACAATCCGACAGAATCGCCAAGGATCCGCGGGCCAAGAATATTGCCGTCAAACTGCTGCAGAACCACAATCAGCACAATGAAAATGAAGCACTGGATGGGATTGATCAGCAGGATCAGAACTGCAGAAGGAATGGCACCGATAAAGGGGCCAAAGAAGGGGATCACATTCGTAACACCCACGATGACAGAAATCAGCATGGGATACGGCAGCCTTAAAATGCTCATAAAGATGTAGCAGATCACGCCGATGATCATAGAGTCGATGATCTTTCCCATGACAAAGCCGCTGAAGATGCGGTTGGTGCGTCTGCCCACCTCCAAAAGCCGGTTAGCCCGCTTCTCGGGAAGCAGTGCCACCACGACCTTCTTGGTCTGGGCCAGGAACTTTTCCTTGCCCAGCAACATATACACCGCAATGACCAGACCGAGGACGAAATTCATAGTGCCCTTCAGCACACCGAAGACCTGGGTTGTTACACTCAGGATCGCCTCGCGCAGATCCAGCTCTGCAAGCCAGTTCAGTACGAAGTCATAAAGATCCTCAATCTTGGTCATTGCCCAGGCTTCGATCTCCGGCTGATCGGAGAGGAGCTGATGCAGCCAGTTGTTGATCCGATTATAGTAGCTGATAATGGTATCCTGATTAAAGATGGCGGTGATGTTCTCCACCACCGTGGGGACGATCAGACCGATGGCCAGATAGAAGAACAGCAGCATCGTCAATATAGCGCAGGCCGCACCAATGACATGGCAGGTATGCTTTCTGGCGCGGATCTGTGCAGGATCCATCTGGCTGTAATTCTTACGCCGCTCCATCATGGAGATCAGAGCCTTCTTAACAAACTCCATCACCGGGTTCATCAGATAGGCAAAAAGAACGCCATAAAGAATGGGGGAAATAATTCTGATAAAGGATCTGACCACATCGAAGAAAGCGGGAAGATCAGAGAAGACCACCTGAAATACAATACTGGCCATAACCACACTCAGGAGCATCAAACCAAGCTTCACATAAATCCGGTTTTTCTTCATAGGTGCATCCCCTTTCCCTTTATTCGTTTATATGGTATCATGCCATAGGGCAATTCGTCAAGAATAGTGGAATTCTTTAAGAAAAAATTCACAATTCCTTTACAGTTTTCCCCATCACAGCAGCTGCAAAAAAAGATTTTTTCTTTTTTGGAAATAATCGTGGAAAATTGTCTGAAAATATAGTATGATAATATGAGTTTGGAACTGAGACTACAATTCCATAGAAAGGGGATGCTTATGAAAGCCATCCGAACCATTTTTGCTGCCATCGCCTGCTTTTTGATCGCGGTGGGCGTTTTTTCCGTGGTAGGGTATGAACTCTACTTCCGTCATGCCGAGCCTGTGCTGCCTGAACAAATGCTGCAGGACGAGCCGTCCGCAGTCGATACCCAGGCAGATGATACGCAGGAAGAGCCTGTTCCCGATGAACCGGAACCCACCCCCGATGTGCCTTCCGCAGAGGAAGAACGCGCCCGGGAGCTGCTGGCTGACATGACCCTGGAACAGAAGATCTACCAGATGTTCTTCACCACTCCGGAAGCTCTGACCGGCGTGGAAGCTGCTACCCGCGCAGGTGACGCCACCAAGGAAGCATTGCTTGAAAATCCGGTAGGCGGTCTGCTTTACGCACAGAAGAATATTGAAGATGAAGAACAGGTGACCGCGCTTCTGGAAGGTACCCAGACCTTCCTCACAGAGGGCGGCAAAATGCCTGCTTTCCTCGCCATTGACGAAGAGGGCGGCGACATCGCCCCCGTAGCCTCCGTACTGGAAACCACCACCTTCGACACTATGGCCGAGATCGGCGAGACCGACGATCCCAATGTGGCCTATGAGATGGGCGAGACCATCGCCAAGGAAGTCGGCGCACTTGGCTTCAATGTCAACTTTGCTCCGGTTGCGGATCTTGGCAGCAACGCACTGATCGACACCCGTGCCTTCAGCGATGATGCAGAGCTTACCGCTTCCATGGTAGGTTCCGTTGTAAAGGGCACTCAGGAAAACGGTATGCTCAATGCCGTCACCCATTTCCCCGGCCTTGGCAGCATTGACGATGTAGCCCATATCGAGCGCACAAAGCTGGAGCGTTCCCTCGACGAGCTGAAGGCAGAGGAGCTTCTCCCCTTCCAGGCCGCCATCGATCAGGAAGTCGGCTTTGTCATTGTCTCCCATGCCGTGCTGACCGCACTGGATGACCAGCGGCCCTGCAGCATGTCTCCCGCCGCTATGACCATGCTCCGTGAAGAGATGGGCTATCGCGGCATCATCCTGACGGATGCGCTGGACATCCCCGCCATCACCGACCATTATGACTCCGGCGAAGCAGCGCTCAATGCCGTGAATGCCGGCGCTGACATGATGCTGTGCCCCGAGGATCTGGACGAGGCCATTCAGGCCCTTCTGGAAGCCGTGGAAGACGGCGACATCGAAGAATCCCGCATCAATGAAAGCGTTGTCCGTATTCTGGCCGCAAAGCTCAAGCTGGGCCTGATTTCCTGACAAAACATAGCATATATGCACTTTACCCCCGGCATATTGCCGGGGGTAATTATTTGTTCAATTATGCTTTTTTAAAGGTCATATCATCCGATATTACAGAACCGTTCAGCTCAGTTAGTCTTCATAGTAGTAAATCATTGCTTGAGAACTGTCTCTTCTGCGGTCACATACCGAGATAAAACCCTCATCCGGATCGTATCCTACCACCGATGTACATCCAAAGAAAATATGCGACGCATTATAGTAAAACGGTTCATATACACTGTTGACATCTATGACAGATGCCGCTCTGTCATCCGTTTCCACGCAGAGCTGCCCATCGGAATTGTACATAACGCGGGCTTTATCCACTGCGGTCTGCGGATCTTCCTTTTCCTTCAGAATGTCGATCAGAACGCCGCTGACGATCTTTGGAATATAAACACCACCGGGAGAACCGATCGCGAGGACTTCCCCCGCAGGGCCTTCCGCAATGATTGGCGCAAAATTCGTTCTGGGTCGCTTGCCCGGCTCATAGGCGTTTTGCCCTGCTTTTCCGAAGTTGATCAGGCTGTTATTCAGGTAGAAACCGCCAACACATTTATAAGAACCCCAGGTGTCCGACATGGAGTTCGTAACGCATACAACAAGGCCGTTGCTGTCGATGACAGCAAACTGCGTCGTGCTGATCTTTTCCGGATCATCTTCATAACTGGTCACGGTATTGCCCACCAAAGACCCAATATACGCATCAGAAACAAAGGTATGGCCGTCAAAGTCATAGAAGTGCGGGTCTACAAGATTCGTGCTTCTGTCGTCATAGGCGTTCATCGTAGCCGTCTTCAGCGCATTCAGATACCCATTGGGATCTGCTTTGATGGAGGGCTGGTCAAGGAGCTCGGTCATTTTGAGCATTTGCATGACGGTAAGGCTGGAGGAGGGAGCATATGCACCGATCACATCATAGTCATAGTAGGAAGAACGAAGAATATCAGAGCAGTAGACTTTATAGTTTTTTAGATCTTCGATCGTCAAGCCGGAATTATCCACGATCTTCTGCCCGATGCTGCCGCCGTAAAAGGCTTCGATGCCTTCATTCTGTATGGTTTTTAGCGTCTCCGCCAATTCCGTCTGAACCAGCAGATCTCCGGCTTCCAGATCCGTGAAGGCAGGATTGTTACGCAGGCTGTCGGAATACTCTAAACGAGAAACAAAGCTCTCGCTGGCAGTAAAGCCTTTTTCCGCATAGTCGATGGCCGGCTGGATT
Source organism: Oscillospiraceae bacterium (assembly GCA_015067585.1). GTDB lineage: Bacteria > Bacillota > Clostridia > Oscillospirales > Oscillospiraceae > SVMC01. The sequence goes on along the minus strand of SVMC01000045.1, from coordinate 2,110 downwards.
GCTTCTGCCATGGATATCGTTCCCCAACGATCCAATGCCTCCTGCATTCCCGCCAAAAGGCCGGGAACCGCAACATCATCGGTAGGGTATGAGGCGCTGCCGGCGCTGCAATAATAGTCTAATGTGTGTCCTTCCTTCGTATTGGTATCATACACAAGCATGATACCGCTTCCGCCAAGTCCGGAGGAATACAGCTCTGTCACGGAAAGGGTTAACGAGATCGCAGCAGCGGCATCCACCGCATTTCCTCCCGCAGCGAGCACCTGCATTCCGGCCCAGGTTGCTTCAGCGGAAGCACTGCTGACCGCAAATCCACCAAGGGGGCCGGCTGCGGGATTTCCGCTGCCATTACCGCTGCCGGATCCGTCAGGCTGAAATAATACGGTTCCTTCATCTAACGGCCCATCCTGCAGCCCGGTTTTGTTCTTTTTCTTACAGCCGGAAAGTGTAAAAACAAAGCAACAGGCCAGAATGAATGCCACAACCCGTGTGAAAAAGGCGTTTCTCCTCATAAAATCGACCATTCCTTTCCGCTGTGCCGCAAGGACAAAACAGAGTTAAACCTGAATTGCCATGGACACAGCTTGCAGAATTCATTTAAAATATATTTGCGCTTGGAAGCATTTGTCCGGTTCTTCGCGGGATAAGCCACCGCTTACCCGCGAATTACCTGCGTTGCGGCAGTTCCCGCACCATTTTCAATGGGCTGATCCACTACCGGATCACATACCTTCATTGGAATCCGGATCCGGCCATCATCCAGTATGGAATAAGCACTGCCCGGCAGGGCCTTTAGCAAAGACTGCTGGATCTGGGACACATAGAAGTTATTTGTCGTCTCATAGGGATGGAACTCATTGATCCGCATCGGGATCAGTGTAAAATATCCGTCGCCGGTATTCTTATCCACATTGAGCTGCACCATCGCCGTGTTTCGTGCCTGTCTGGTCGCCTGATCGGAAATATAATTACCAAGACTATAGAATACAATTCCTTTTTTGTATTGTTCCACTTCCTGAAGGATATTCGGATGACTTCCGATCACGACATCCGCACCGGAGTCGATCAGCCGGTAAGCAATTTTTCGCTGTGCTTCTGTCACCGTGAGATCGTTTTCGTTGCCCCAGTGCACATAAACCACCACGAAATCCGAATTGGTAGACGCGGCAAAAACATTTTCATAAAGGTTGGTATAGCTTGTGGGGCACACGCCGTACCCGTCCTTCGTCGCTGCAAAATGATCGGGAGCAACCTGCGTGCAGGCAACAAAGCCAACGGTCAATCCATCCGCCTCCAACAGACGGTATGTGCCTGCTTCTTCCCTCTCTGCGCCGGCACCGGCATATTCCATGCCAAATTCTTGCAGGGATTCGATGGTATGGCGAACGCCTTCACGGCCGTAGTCGCCTACATGATCATTTGCAAGGCTAACCGCGTCAATGCCCGCCTCTGCCGCCATCTGAAGGGCTTCCTGCGTGGCAGAAAGCTTCAGACTCTTATCCGCTTCTTCATAGCTTTCCTCCTGACGGATGACAGCATTTTCAAGGTTCGCAAAGACCAAAGCGGAGTGTTCCCAAAGTGTTTTGGAATCTCTGAACAGTTCCGCGTAAGATTCCTTTTCCCCAAAGGAAGCAACATATCTACCCAGCATGACATCTCCAACGAAAGACAGCTGGACTTCATGATCGGCTACAGGAACCGCGGTGGGCTCAACTGCATTCCATGCGCTGGTTTGCAGCTTGCTGCCAACAATCACAAGGGCAAGCACAAGAATAACAGCAATCAGTGTCCCCAATAAGCTGTGGTGCATACGCCCCATGACGATCCTTCTCGTCAGGATTTGTGCACGCTGTTTTAGAGAGAGCTTATGCTGGGCGTCATGCACATGACTTGCCAGCTGCATGGTTTCTCCCTTAATAAATCCGGGTTTATTCTTTCGATCCATTGCACGCACCTCAAATGAAAATCATCAGGCCCTGGACAATGGCAAAGGTCAAATAAGCGGCCACTAAAACAGCCGGTATTGTGATGTGGAGTCCCTGTTTCGTCGCTGTATGTGCAATGAGGCCGGGTGTAATCACGCCAATGCCATGAAATGCCAATAGCAAAG
>SVMC01000006.1 GCA_015067585.1 Oscillospiraceae bacterium | reverse complement strand
TGGGATAACCGGCGGAAGCGGTGACCACACAGCAGGCATGGGCATCCATGAAGGAAACCTCAGTTTCTTCCAGAGTGCCGTTGGTGGTGGCCTGCATGATGGTGAGCAAATCGCTCTCCAACAGGGGAAGCACTACCTGCGTCTCGGGATCGCCAAAGCGGCAGTTATATTCAATGACCTTGGGACCATTCTTTGTGAGCATCAGGCCGAAGTACAGGCAGCCGGTGAAGGGACGGCCTTCAGAGCGCATGGCTTCGATGGTGGGAAGGAAGATCTCCTTCATGCACTGCTCGGCAAGGTCTTCGGTATAGTAGGGGTTGGGAGCAACGGTACCCATGCCGCCGGTGTTGAGACCGGTGTCATTGTCGCCGATGCGCTTATGGTCCATGGAGGAGACCATGGGCTTGACGCACTTGCCGTCGGTAAAGGCAAGAACGGAAACCTCAGGACCCTCCAAGAACTCTTCGATGACCACGGTGGAGCCGCTGCGGCCAAAGCGGGCGTTCTGCATCATATCGATGACGGCCTGCTTGGCTTCTTCTCTGGTCTGGGCGATGATGACGCCCTTACCCAGTGCCAGACCGTCGGCCTTGACCACGGTGGGGATGGCTGCGGTATCAAGATAGGCAAGGGCAGCTTCCATCTCGGTGAATACTTCGTAGCCGGCGGTGGGGATGTTGTATTTTTTCATCAGATCCTTGGAGAATGCCTTGCTGCCCTCAATGATGGCGGCATTCTTCTTAGGGCCAAAGCAGGGAATGCCAAGTTCGTTCAGCATATCTACGCAGCCCAACACCAGAGGATCATCGGGAGCCACCACAGCATAGTCAATGGTGTGGCTCTTGGCGAATTCCGCAATGGCGGGAAGGTCGGTTGCCGCGATGCCAACGCATTCGGCTTCATTTGCCATGCCGCCGTTGCCGGGCAGGACATAGACGGTCTCGACCTGAGGATTCTTTTTCAGTGCGCGGAGGATGGCATGCTCTCTGCCACCGCCGCCGATCAGCATCAGATTCATAGGCGCACCTCTTAATGATGGAACAGACGCATGCCGGTGAAGGCCATGGCAATTCCGTATTCGTCGCACTGGGCGATGACGAGATCATCACGGATGGAGCCGCCGGGCTCTGCAATATAGCTGACGCCGGACTTGCGGGCGCGCTTGATATTGTCAGAGAAGGGGAAGAATGCGTCGGAGCCGAGGGAAACACCGGTAATGGCACCGAGGAATTCGTCCTTATCTTCCTGGGTCAGAGGCTCGGGACGGGTGGTGAAGTAGTTCTGCCAGATGCCTTCTGCGCAGACATCTTCTTCGTTGCCGTTGATGTAGCCGTCGATGACATTGTCACGGTTGGGACGGCCCAGATCTTCACGGAAGGGAAGTGCCAGAGTCTTGGGATGCTGGCGGAGGAACCAGGTGTCAGCCTTGGAGCCTGCCAGACGGGTGCAGTGGATACGGGACTGCTGACCGGCACCAACACCGATGGCCTGTCCGTCATAGGCGAAGCATACGGAGTTGGACTGGGTATACTTGAGGGTGATGAGGGAGATGATCAGATCCCGCTTTGCCTCGGCAGGCAGCTCCTTGTTGGCGGTGACCACATTGGTAAGAAGTTCTTCATCGATCTTGAAGTTATTGCGGCCCTGCTGGAAGGTGATGCCGTAAACCTGCTTGCATTCCTTTTCTTCGGGAATGTAGCTGGGGTCGATGGCGACAACATTGTAATTGCCCTTGCGCTTGGTCTTCAGGATCTCCAGTGCTTCCGGCTCATAGCCGGGAGCGATGACGCCGTCGGAGACTTCACGGGCAATGAGCTTTGCGGTGGGTACGTCACAGATATCGGACAGAGCGACCCAGTCGCCGAAGGAGCACATACGGTCGGTGCCGCGGGCTCTTGCGTAAGCGCAGGCCAGGGGAGAGGAATCCAGTTCGGGAAGATCATCCACGAAGCAGGCCTTCTTCAGGGCCTCGGGCAGGGGAATGCCCACGGCGGCAGAGGTGGGGGAAACATGCTTGAAGCTGGTGACAGCGCACAGGCCGGTGGCTTCCTTCAGTTCCTTCACGAGCTGCCAGGAGTTCAGTGCATCCAGGAAGTTGATGTAGCCGGGACGGCCGTTGAGAATGGTGATGGGCAGCTCGCTGCCGTCAGCCATATAGATCTTGGAAGGCTTCTGATTGGGGTTGCAGCCATATTTCAGTTCAAATTCTTTCATGATAACCTCCTCAAGCGTTTTTATTCACAAGACGGTCCTGGATGGAACCATCTTCCAGATCAACAAAGCGAACATACAGGGAGATCTTGTTTTCTTCGTCCAGATTCTTCCAGATCTCTTCGGTCATTTCATCGATGGAGTTGGGGATGGCAACGCGCTCGGGTTCACCGCAGAAGGTGGGGATGGGATTGCCGTCGCACACATAGGTGTGAATGAAGTGACCCAGACCGGCTGCGGCACCGTAGGAGAAGGTGAAGCGGTTGCAGAAGCTGCCTTCCGGGTCGCCGCTCTTGAGGATGCTCATCTGATAGGAGAAATCCTTGTCTTCAAAGGTGAGCATGCCGCTGATGCGGGGGGTCCAGTTGGGGCCGTCCGGTTCGAAGCAGCGGGCGGTGAGGGCCTTGGAGAAGCTCTTGCCTTCCTTCAGGCCATCATAAATGGTATCGGTCTGGTCGCCGTTGGTGACGATCAGATTGTTTTCAAAGCTGCGCAGCGCGGCATAGATGATGAGAGAAGGATCTTCTACCTTGCTGGCGTCAAAGGGTTCGGTGAAAACTTCGCCGTCCTTCAGGGTGAACACACGGTTGCGGCTATTGGCGCTGCGGCCCATGATGAAGTAGGCTGCTGCTGCGTGCTTGCCATCCGCGGTCTTGCCGATGATGATGCCGCGGCCGGGATAGCGGTTGCCGTAAAGACGGCTGCCGATGGTGGAAATATCATACACGTTCATTCTTTTCCCTCCTGATTCTTTCACTTACCAGCTCTGCTGCCTGGGGCAGGAGCTTCCATTCTGCCTGTTCCATGACTCTGCGCTGCAGAGTCTTGGGGGTATCGTCGGGTTCCACTGCCACAGCCTTCTGCAGCAGGATCTCGCCTCCGTCGGGGATCTCGTTGACAAAGTGGACCGTTGCGCCGGTGAGCTTGACACCACGGCGAAGGGCCTCCTCATGCACACGAAGTCCATAGTATCCCTTGCCGCAGAAGGAAGGGATCAGGGAGGGATGAATGTTAAGGATGCGGTTGGGGTATTTTGCGGTAAAATCGGCGCTCAGAATCGTGAGATAGCCGGCAAGGATGATAAGCTCAATGCCCTTTTCCTCCAGCGTTGCGATCAGAGCTGCTTCAAAGGCTTCCTGAGAGGGATATGCCTTGCGCTCCACCGCACAAGAGGCGATACCGGCATTCTTTGCCCGCTCCAGTGCGTAGGCACCCGCCTGAGAGGAGACCACCAGAACGATCTCACCCGCCTGAATGTTGGCATCGATCAGAGCCTGCAGATTGGTGCCGCCGCCGGAAACCAGCACGGCGATCTTTGTGCGCTCCGTCAGCATAAGACAACACCCTCGTCGGATGCGATGAGTTCGCCAATGATGTAGGCATCTTCGCCTGCTGCACGGAGGATCTCAAGAGCCTTGTCGGCATCATTCTTGGATACCACGATGCTCATGCCAACGCCCATATTGAAGGTGTTGAACATATCGCGTTCGGGAATTGCGCCCTGCTTTGCAAGCAGATCGAAAATGGGCAGGATCTTAACAGCATCCTTTTCGATCTTGGCGCTCATGCCTGCCTTCAGGCAGCGGGGAATGTTTTCATAGAAGCCGCCGCCGGTGATGTGGGAGATACCCTTTACGGTAACCTGCTCCATCAGAGCGAGGACGGGCTTGACATAGATCTTGGTGGGGGTGAGCAGGGTCTCGCCGAGGCTCTTGCCGCCAAGGGCCTGCACAGGGGAGAGAATGTCGGCACTCTCTACATTGAACACCTTGCGGACCAGAGAGAAGCCGTTGGAATGTACACCGCTGGAGGGCAGGGCGATGACCACATCACCCGCTTCCATGGTCTCGTTGTTGATCACGCGGTCACGATCCACCACACCGACACAGAAGCCGGCCAGATCATATTCATTGACGGGATAGAAGCCAGGCATTTCCGCGGTCTCGCCGCCGATGAGGGCAGCGCCGGACTGCACGCAGCCTTCTGCCACACCTTCCACGATGGAGGCGATGCGCTCGGGAATGTTCTTACCGCAGGCAATATAGTCCAGGAAGAACAGAGGCTTCGCGCCGCAGCAAATAACATCGTTGGCGCACATGGCAACGCAGTCGATGCCAACGGTGTTGTGCTTGTCCAGCAGGAAAGCGATCTTCAGCTTGGTGCCGACACCGTCAGTACCGCTGACCAGAACGGGCTTGGAAATACCCGTCAGATCCAGGGGGAACAGGCCGCCAAAGCCGCCGATTCCGGTTTCCACACCCGCCATAGTGCGGCCGATGTGGGCTTTCATCAGCTCAACAGCACGATAACCGGCGGTAATGTCCACGCCTGCGGCTGCGTAGCTGGCAGATTGAGAGTTATGAATGGCCATAATTTATTCCTTTCCGTTCCAGCAGTATGTACAGATCTTGCAGCGGTCAAGGCCGATGGCCTCTGCCACGCCGTCAAGGGATTGATATTCCAGTGAGGAGAAGTGGAGCTTCTCGCAGATGCGTTCACGCAGCTTCTTGCCGCGTTCTGTGGTGCCGTCGATGTATTCTTCCAGATAATTCATTCCTTCGTCGCCTTCCAGTTCCATGATGACGCTTCTTGCCAGAAGCTCCATATCAGATGTGGCTCTGGAGAAGTTCAGGTACTTGCAGCCGAACATGATGGGCGGGCAGGCGGAGCGGATATGCACTTCCTTGGCACCGTTCTCGTAGAGGAAATCGACGGTTTCCCGAAGCTGGGTACCGCGGACGATGCTGTCATCCACGAACAGCAGCTTCTTATCCCGGATCAGAGCGTGCACCGGGATCTGCTTCATCTTTGCCACCATGTTGCGTTCGCTCTGGTTGGGAGGCATGAAGCTGCGGGGCCAGGTAGGAGTATATTTGATAAAGGGGCGGGCGAAGGGAATGCGGCTCTCATTGGCATAGCCAATGGCATGGGGGGTACCGGAATCCGGGACGCCGCCCACATAGTCGATGTCCTGTGCGCAGCCGGTCTCCTGATCCCGCTTGGCAATGAGTGCACCGTTGCGGTAGCGCATATCCTCCACATTCACACCTTCATAGCTGGAGGTGGGGTAGCCGTAATAGGTCCAGAGGAAGGCGCAGATCTTCATATCCTTGCCGGGAGGAGAGAGAACCTCAATGCCCTCGGGGCTGATCTCCACGATCTCGCCGGGGCCAAGTTCCCGCACCATCTCATAACCTAACTTCGTATAGGCGAAGGGTTCAAAAGCCACACAGTAGCCGTCCTCGTTCTTGCCGATGGACAAAGGCAGTCTGCCAAAACGGTCTCTTGCTGCGATCAGATGGCCGCCGTCCTTCAGGATGAGGACGGTGGCAGTACCGTCGATCACATTCTGGGCAAAGCGGATACCGTCCACAAAGCTGCTCTTCTGGTCGATCATGGCAGCAATCAGCTCGTTGGTATTCACCCGGCCGCCGGTCATGGCATCAAAGTGACCGCCGCTGAAAGCGAGGTACTGATCGATCAGGGATTTGGCATTGTTGATAATGCCGATGGTACTGATGGCATAAAGGCCGAGATTGGAGCGGATCAGCAGGGGCTGGGGATCGGTGTCGCTGATACAGCCAATGGCGGCATTGCCTTTCATTTCCGCACCTACATGCTCAAACTTGGTGCGGAAGGGCGAGTTTTCAATATTGTGGATCTCACGCTGGAGCCCGACCTCGGGATCATATGCGGCCATGCCGCCCCGACGGGTGCCAAGGTGGGAATGGTAGTCTGTTCCGAAGAACACATCAAGAATACAGTCCCTGCGGGATGTAACTCCGAAAATACCTCCCATTGATTTCCTCCTCTTCTAAAATATGCCGATTAAAAATTATATTGCTTCGCAATGGCCTCATCGGCCTCGAGTACCTTTTTGGTACCTGCAGTACGGGCATCGTCTAGCTTCTTAGCCAGTTCAGGATCGCTCACTGCAAGGATCTGAATAGATAACAAAGCGGCATTCACAGCGCCGTCAATGGCCACCGTCGCCACCGGGATCCCGGAGGGCATCTGGACCGTAGCTAAAAGCGCGTCAATGCCGTCTAATTGTTTTGCGGAAATCGGCAGACCGATCACAGGCAGCGTGGTTCTGGCTGCGAGTGCACCTGCCAAATGGGCGGCCTTACCTGCGGCCGCAATGATGACACCGTATTCATTTTCCCGGGCGCTCATAGCAAACTGAGCGGCCTCATCCGGGGTTCTGTGGGCAGAAAGCACCCGTACGGTACAGGGCACTTCATACTGCTTCAGGGTCGCAATGGCCTTTTCCACAACAGGCAGATCACTGGTGCTGCCCATCACAATAGCTACTTTTTTCATCTTTTAAATCCCCCAATAAAGTTAAAAATGGGCATTCCGACCCCTCTGGTCGGAATGCCCAGACGGTCGGCATCTGAAAAACTCAGCATAAATCTCTCTGCTCCCATGTGGTGCTCCACAGATCCGTCAGTTACAGAGAAACAGGTATCATTAGTATATCATGGTACGAAATAAAAGCCAATATCGCAGAACGGAGAATATTCACAAAAAAATAAGTGGCTTTTTGACGGAATTCACAATATATTGTATCATAAAACCGTATATGTTGCGTATTTGGTGTCAATAACCACAAAATATTGTATATTTGTGCTTCTGTTTTTCAATTACTTTACAAGATTTCACAAATCATTTTATCGCATCTTGACTTTATAATGGTGTCATGATATTCTAATAAAAATCAAATATGCGGACTTTGGGACAAGCATCTGCCTGAAGTCCGTTCTTTTGAGCAGAAAGGAGTATTTCCATGGATTTTGTTTTCAGAAACGGTCTTGTTTATCGTGAAGGTAAATTCGTTTCAGAGGACATTCGTGTTTCCAATGGTGTTTGCGTGCCGATGGATGGATCTTCCGGCGCGGATACTCGTGTTTTTGATTGCACCGGATTGGTGTTGTTACCCGGTTTCGTGGATGTGCATGTGCATCTGCGTGAGCCGGGCTTTTCTTATAAAGAGACCATTGAAACCGGAACAAAGGCTTCTGCCCGGGGCGGCTATACCACGGTGTGCGCCATGCCCAATCTCTCACCTACACCGGACACAGCAGAGCATCTGAAGCCTCAGCTCGATGCCATCGCAGCCGATGCCTGCATCCGGGTGATCCCCTACGGTGCCATCACCGTGGACCGCAAGGGGGAAAAACTGGCGGACTTTGATGCCATTGCTTCCAATGTTGTGGCCTTCTCCGATGACGGCAGCGGCGTACAGGAGACCGGCATGATGGAAAAAGCCATGCTGGAAGCCAAGCGGGTAGGGAAGTGCATCGTGGCGCACTGCGAAGACAATGCCCTGCTCCACGGCGGTTATATCCACGACGGCGAATACGCCAAAGCCCACGGTCATTTGGGCATCTGCAGCGAGTCCGAATGGGGTCCCATTGCCCGGGATCTGGAGCTGGTTCGCAAAACCGGCTGCAGCTACCATGTGTGTCACATTTCCGCAAAGGAAAGCGTGGAGCTGATCCGCAAGGCAAAGGCGGAAGGTCTGGATGTGACCTGCGAGACAGGCCCGCATTATCTGGTTTTAGATGATTCCAAGCTGGAGGAAGACGGCAGATTCAAAATGAATCCGCCGCTGCGCAGTGCAGAAGACCGTGAAGCCCTCATCCAAGGCATTTGCGACGGCACCATCGACATGATCGCCACAGACCACGCCCCCCACAGCGCGGAAGAAAAGAGCCGGGGTCTGAAGGGAAGTGCCATGGGCATCGTGGGCATCGAGACCGCCTTTGCACTGGTCTACACCCATCTGGTAAAGACCGGTGTCATCACCATGGAACGGCTGATGGAGCTTCTTCACGACGCACCTAACCGCCGCTTTGGCTTTGACGGCGGCCTTGACCTTGGCGCTCGTGCGGATTTCACGATTTTTGATCTGAATCATTCTTATAAAATTGACCCCGAAGAATTCCTGTCCAAGGGCAAGAGTATGCCTTTCATCGGATGGGAGGTACAGGGTCGCTGCCGCATGACGGTGGCAGGCGGTAAAATCGCCTGGACGGATGGAGAAATGGAGGAGATTGGATGAAACAAAGTACCTTTGAGATCGCTCATAACCGACTGATCGCACCCGGCGTGTATGAAATGCTGCTGCTGGGCGATACCTCCGGCAATACCGCACCGGGGCAGTTCGTGCAGATCGCCCTGCCCGGCTATTATCTCAGAAGACCCATCTCCGTATGCGACTGTGAGGATGGCAAGCTGACCCTCATCTACAAGGTGGTGGGTCACGGCACCGAGTACATGGCCTCCCTGCAGCCCGGCGACAAGCTTGACCTGCTGGTAGGTCTTGGCAACGGTTATGCTGTTGCCGAGTGCGGCGAGAAGCCTCTGCTCATCGGCGGCGGTGCGGGTGTGCCTCCCATGTATCTGCTGGCAAAGGAACTGATCGCCCGGGGCGCTCAGGTTTCCGTCATCCTTGGCTTCAACACCAAGGATGAGATCTTCTACGAAAAAGAGTTTACCGCCATCGGTGCCAATGTTACCGTCACCACGGTAGACGGCTCCTACGGCGTTCCCGGCTTTGTCACCAATGCCATGACCATGGACTATGACTATGTATGTACCTGCGGTCCCGAACCCATGCTCAAGGCGGTCTATGACAAGTCCGAGACCTCCGGCGCCTTCAGCTTTGAAGAGCGCATGGGCTGCGGCTTCGGCGCCTGCATGGGCTGCAGCTGCAAGACGAAATACGGCAACAAGCGCATCTGCAAGGAAGGCCCTGTGCTGAAAAAGGAGGAAATCATATGGTAAACACCAAGGTTACGCTCTGCGGCATTGAAATGGACAACCCCATCATTCCTGCCAGCGGCACCTTCGGCTTCGGCTACGAGTTCGCGGAGCTTTATGATATCAACTGCCTCGGCACCTTCTCTTTTAAGGGCACTACGGTGGAGCCCCGCTTCGGCAATCCCACCCCCCGCATCGCCGAGTGCCCTTCCGGTATGCTCAATGCCGTGGGCCTGCAGAACCCCGGCATGGAAAAGGTCATCAGCGAAGAGCTTCCGAAGCTGTCCCAGTGCTTCCATAAGCCTGTGATGGCCAATGTCAGCGGCTTTGCCATTGATGAATATGTGACCCTTTGCGAGAAATTTGATGAACTGCCCCAGATTGGCTGGCTGGAAGTCAATATCAGCTGCCCCAACGTGCACGGCGGTGGCATGAGCTTCGGCACCGACCCCAAAATGGCGGCGGAAGTCACAAGTGCTGTTCGTAAAGTTACCAATAAGCCGCTCATTATCAAGCTTTCTCCCAATGTGACGGACATTGCCGCCATTGCGAAGGCCTGTGAGGACGCAGGTGCTGATGGCGTGAGCCTCATCAACACCCTGTTGGGTATGCGCATCGACCTGAAGAAGAAAAAGCCGCTGCTTGCCAACGGCACCGGCGGCCTGTCCGGCAGCGCCATCCTGCCTCTGGCAGTGCGGATGGTATATCAGGTCTACAAAGCGGTCAAGATCCCCATTGTGGGTATGGGCGGCGTAAGCACCGCAGAGGATGTTCTGGAGCTGATGCTGGCGGGTGCCACTGCCGTTGAGGTGGGCGCTGCCAACCTGGTGAATCCCTGGGCCTGCCGGGATATCATCAATGATCTGCCGAAAACCATGGAAAAATATCATGTGAATAACTTAGAAGATTTGATTGGAGGAGCACACAGATGAGTAGAGACGTGATTATTGCCTGCGATTTTGCGGGTAAAGAAGAAACCCTGAAGTTCCTTGACCTGTTCCAGGAAGAAAAGCCTTTTTTGAAAATCGGTATGGAGCTGTTCTATGCTGCCGGTCCCGAGATCATCACCGAGATCAAGCGCCGCGGCCATAAGATCTTCCTTGATCTGAAGCTGCACGATATTCCCAACACCGTAAAGAAGGCCATGGCTGTTCTGTCCAAGCTGAATGTGGACATCGTAAACCTCCACGCCGGCGGCACCATCGCCATGATGGAAGCAGGTCTGGAAGGTCTGCGCCGTCCCGATGGCACTCGCCCCCTGCTCATCGCCGTGACTCAGCTCACCTCCACCAGTGAGGAAAAGCTCCATGAGGATCTGCTCATTGACCGTCCCATGGATGAAACCGTTATGCACTATGCAAAGAATGCCAAGATCGCCGGCCTCGACGGCGTGGTCTGCTCTCCTCTGGAAGCTGCCCGCGTGCATGAGGTCTGCGGTGACGAATTCCTGACCGTGACTCCCGGTGTCCGCTTTGCAGGCGGCGCTGTGGGCGATCAGGTGAGAGTTATGACCCCCTATGCCGCCCGTATGAACGGCTCTGACTATATCGTTGTGGGCCGTCCCATTACCGCTGCAGCGGATCCCGTGGAAGCATACCGCCGCTGCGTTGCCCAGTTCGTGAAAGGAGAACAAGAATGAAAAAGCTGATTGCAAAAGACCTTCTTCGTATTCGTGCCGTTTTTTTCCGTCCGGAAGAACCCTTCATCTGGGCCAGCGGCATTAAGAGCCCTGTTTACTGTGATAACCGACTCACCCTCTCCGATGTTGCCGTGCGCAACGATGTGGAGCAGGGCCTTGCAGAGCTGGTAAAGACCTATTATCCCGAGGCTGAGATCCTGATGGGCACCAGCACCGCCGGTATCGCCCACGCTGCCATCACCGGCCATATTCTGGGCCTGCCCATGGGCTATGTCCGCTCCGGTGCCAAGGATCACGGCAGAAAGAACCAGATTGAAGGCGCCCTGAAGCCGGGTCAGAAGACCGTTGTGGTGGAAGACCTGATCTCCACCGGCGGCAGCGTCATCGAAGTGGTCAACATTCTTCGCGAAGCCGGTGCGGAAGTGCTGGGCATCGTCAGCATCTTCACCTACGGCATGCAGAAGGGCCTTGACCGTCTGAGCGCAGCAGATGTCATCAACCATTCCCTGACGGATTTCGACACCGTTGCCGAGACCGCCGCAGAAGAAGGTTATATCCGTCCTGAGGATGTGGCCCGCCTGATCGCTTTCCGTAACTGCCCCTCTGATGAAAGCTGGATCGGAAAGGGGAGCGAAGCGTGAAGCACCTGATCGATATTATGGAGCTGTCCACCCAGGAGATCGATTCTCTCATTGAAATCGCAGAGGATATCATTGCCGATCCCGGGAAGTACAGCGAAGCCTGCCACGGCAAAAAGCTGGCAACATTGTTCTTTGAACCTTCCACCCGTACCCGTCTGAGCTTTGAAGCTGCCATGTACGAGCTGGGCGGTCAGGTACTGGGCTTTTCCGAAGCCTCCAGCAGCTCCGCTGCCAAGGGCGAGAGCGTCAGCGATACGGTCCGCACCGTAAGCTGCTATGCTGATATTATTGCCATGCGCCATCCCAAGGAAGGTGCCCCGCTGGTGGCCTCCCGCCGGGATTGGGTCCCCATCATCAATGCAGGTGACGGCGGTCATTTCCATCCCACCCAGACTCTGGCTGACCTTCTGACCATTCACCGTGAGAAGAACACCTTTGAGAATCTGACCATTGGTCTTTGCGGCGACCTGAAGTTTGGCCGTACCGTCCATTCTCTGGTCAGCGCCATGTCCCGCTATGCCGGTGTGAAGTTCATCTTCATCTCTCCGGAAGAGCTGCAGATTCCTGATTATATCAAGACCGATGTACTGGATCCCAAGGGCATTCCCTATGAAGAAGAGCGCAGCCTTGAGCGGGCCATGCCCAAGCTGGACATCCTCTATATGACCCGTGTACAGCGTGAGCGCTTCTTCAACGAAGAAGACTATGTCCGTCTGAAGGACACCTATATCCTGACCCCGCAGAAGCTGAAGAATGCCAAGCCGGATCTCAGCATTCTGCACCCCCTGCCCAGAGTCAATGAAATTTCCGTTGCAGTGGACGATGATCCCAGAGCCTGCTACTTTAAGCAGGTGCTGAACGGCAAGTTCATGCGTATGGCGCTGATCCTTAAGCTTCTGGAGGTAACGGTATGATCATTGGACAAATCAAGGATGGCATCGTTTTAGACCACATCACCGCAGGCCGCGGCATGGAGATCTATCAGATCCTGAAGTTGCACAATCTGGACTGCACCGTTGCCATGATTGAGAATGCGGAAAGCGAAAAGATGGGCAGCAAGGACATCATCAAGGTGGCCAAGGTCATCGACCTGAACTTCGACATTCTGGCCTATATCGATCCCGGCATCACCGTCAACATCATTCAGGACGGCAAGCTGGCAAAGCGGGAACACCTGACCCTTCCCGAGCGTATCCGCGGCGTCATCCGCTGCAAGAATCCCCGCTGCATCACCTCCACCGAGCAGGAACTGGTACACGAATTCCGCCTCACCGACCCCGTCAACAAGGTTTACCGCTGCATCTACTGCGAAAATGTAGCGCCCAGCATTATTAAATAAGAGAAAAGTCCGGAATCTGCACAGCAGATTCCGGATTTGTTTACTCATTATCATGGCTCATAGCTTTAAGCATTTGAATGGCAGCTGCTTTTTGACTTGGTGTCAGACAGATCCAGCAATCAAACAGTTCTTTTGTGTCTGCGGTTAGTTCCACCATATCGGCATCAGCAAAAAACTGCGACATCGTGATGCCGAATCCCTTGCAGATCGTCTCAAGTGTTGCAATAGAAGGAATCGTATTTCTTCTAAAGATATTGCCAATTGTGGACTGCGCCAAACCACACGCTTTAGAAAGCTTGTATTCAGTCCATCCGCGCTCCCGCAATAATTGTTGGAGACGAGCATGTGTATCCATAGCATCACCACCTTACTTATAACTATTTTACTTCCGAAATGAGAAATAGAATACTTACAACTTGAAATGAAAATAGATATGTGTTAGGATGTGATATTAGAAGATTTTGATGCGGAGGAATTGGTATGCTTGAATTTGAAAACCGAATTAAGCAGGTGTGCTTTACCGGTCATCGTCCGGAAAAGCTGATTCGGACCGAGCAGGATATCAGAGTAGATTTAGAAAAACAAATCTATCAGGCTGTTAGTGATGGACCAAATGTCTTTATCACAGGTATGGCACGGGGAGTCGATCTTTGGGCAGCACAAATCGTATTAAAGCTGCGGGATGAAAATGAGGATGTAAAGCTACTGTGTGCATGCCCTTATGATGGCTTTGAATCAGGTTGGAAAGAGGAATGGCAGAGACAATATCGGGAAATTCTGGCTTCTGCTGATTCTGTACAATATATTTGCAATAGCTATAGTCGAGCCTGTTTCCAAATCAGGAATCGATGGATGGTTGACCATGCTGCGAGTATCATTGCCGTATACAACGGGAAAAAGGGCGGAACAAAAAATACAATTGATTATGCTGCAAAAAACGGGATTCCAATTATCTGCATAGAGGGATGAGCATATGAAAGTGGAAATAATCTATGAAAAGAAATACCCTCATGACGATCTAAGTCTGTTAAATGAGCAGATAGAACCGAATGATACCGATACATTGGAGTACAAAAGTTTTGCAGAGCTAATAGAAAGTATTCAAGCAAACACAGTTTATACACTCATTCCGGAAAGAGTCAGAACCAGTAAGGAGTTCATTCATGCGGCTATTAAGATTTCAGAACAATTTGAGCTTGATATTAGAATTGAACGCCATATAGACCGAATTAGTGTGCGCTACTCCTTTGACTGCTGTGGTTGTCTGCGCGGGATTAACCGGGTATTTGGAATGGCAGATCAGTTTTACTTTTTTACGGACATCTATGATCATGATATAACCGTAGTTCTTGATTTCTTTACGCATATCTCGCATCGAATCAAACGATAAATACTATGATGAAAGGCCCACTGCAAAACTTTGATTTTGCGGCGGGCCTCTTTTGGTAGAAATGCAGTTAAAACTGTGGTATAATTTCGGGAGAAGATGAAAGGAATTGAAACGATGAAGCATCTTGAAGTAGTTGCGGCTTGCCTTGTTCAAAATGGTCGTTTTTTGCTCTGCCGTCGGCCCATGCATAAGGCGCGGGGCGGGCAATGGGAATTTCCCGGCGGCAAGGTCGAATCCGGCGAAACGAAGCAGCAGGCCATCGAGCGGGAGCTGTGGGAGGAGTTGGGTATTCAGGTTTTTGCAAAGGAAGAACTGGCCGGGGTAGAGCATGATTATCCTGAGCTTTCGATCCGGCTGTCATTGATCAAAACCAATCTTATAGAAGGAGAACCCCGGCTGTTGGAACACAGCGAGCTGGCATGGGTCACAGCAGGGGAGGCAGGCGCATTGGATCTATGCCCTGCAGATCGCGCTCTGCTAAAGCAATTGGAAGGGAGAATATAAATGGAATTTCTAAATAAAGTTGCCGTCATCACCGGCGGTGCCAGCGGAATCGGCAAATGCATCGCGGAGGAATTTGAAAAAGCAGGCGCAAAGGTCTGCATCATCGATCTGAAGGAAAACTCCTATTTTCAGGGGGATATCGCCTGTGAAGATACTCTAAAGGCATTTGCGGAAAAGGTGATCTCGGACTACGGTCATGTGGATTATCTCATCAATAATGCCCTGCCGCCCATGCATGGTCTGCATGAATGCACTTGGGACGAATTCAACTATGCCCTTCGGGTGGGTGTTTCCGCACCCTTCTATCTGACGAAGCTTTTTGCGCCCCATTTTGCCCCGGGCGCTGCCATTATCAACATTTCCTCCAGCCGTGACCGCATGAGCCAGCCTTTTACCGAGAGCTATACTGCCGCAAAGGGCGGCATTGCGGCCCTGACCCATGCCTTGGCGGTCAGCCTTTCCGGAAAAGTGCGGGTAAACTCCATTTCTCCCGGCTGGATCGATACGGCTTACACCGTGTATGAAGGCCCGGATGCTGCCCAGCAGCCTGCCGGACGGGTGGGAAATCCTTTGGATATTGCAAATATGGCCCTGTTCCTCTGCTCTGAGAAAGCAGGCTTTATCACCGGCGAGAACATCTGCATCGATGGCGGACAGACAAGGCTCATGATCTACCACGGTGACAATGGCTGGAGCTATGAGCTTTGATCGAATGAACGGAGATCGCCTATGAAACGAGTTGCGTTTATCTGTGTCCATAATTCCTGCCGCAGCCAGATGGCGGAAGCCTTAGGTAAAAAGTTAGCCTCCGATGTGTTTGAAAGCTTCTCTGCCGGTACGGAGGTGAAGCCGCAAATCAATCAAGATGCGGTCCGGCTGATGAAGCAGGTTCACGGCATCGATATGGAAAAGAGCCAGTACAGCAAGCTCATATCAGAGCTTCCCAAAATCGATATCGTGGTCACCATGGGCTGCAATGTTCATTGTCCGTTTTTGACCTGTCAGCACAGGGAGGATTGGGGTCTGGATGATCCCAGCGGGAAGCCTGACGAGGCATTCTTACAGACGATGAGACGGATCGAAGAAAAAATACTGGACCTGAAGAACAGAATCCAACAAGGAATTCTATAACAAAGAAAGGAGAATGATTTATGCTGGAAATCGGAATGAAAGCACCGGATTTTACACTGTTTGATCAAAATGGAGCGCAGGTCAGCCTGTCAGATTTTGTAGGGAAAAAGGTCATCTTATACTTCTATCCCAGAGATAACACCCCCGGCTGCACCCGTCAGGCTTGTGCCTTTGCCACAAGCTATGACCGCTTCAAAGCTGAGGATATCGTTGTCATCGGTATCAGTAAAGACAGCGTCGCTTCCCATTTGAAGTTCGCCCAGAAATATGACTTGCCCTTTATTCTTCTGTCTGACCCGGAGCTGCAAGCCATTCAGGCCTACGGCGTCTGGCAGGAAAAGAAGCTTTACGGCAAGGTCAGCATGGGAGTGGTGCGAAGCACCTTTATCATTGACGAAGCGGGCAATATCGAAAAGGTCATGCCCAAGGTGAAGCCTGATACCAATGCGGCTGAAATTCTCAGCTATCTCACGGAGGAATGAGAAATGAAGAGAGTCATATTTTTTGTTCTGGCCCTGCTGCTGGCATTGACCGGCTGCGGTCAGCCTGAACAATCTGCGAATGAATCCGCACCCGCAGAAAACACATATCAGCAGATCACGCAGGAAGAGGCCAAAGAAATGATGGATGATTCCGATGTGATTATTCTGGATGTGCGGGAGCAGGATGAATTTGATGGCGGCCACATTCCCGGCGCCGCTTTGCTGCCTGTTGGGACGATCACGGAAGAAAGCGCAGCCGCAGTGATCCCGGAGAAGGATTCTGTGGTGCTGGTATACTGCCGCAGCGGTAACCGCAGCAAGGTAGCTTCTCAGGCCCTTGTTGAGATCGGTTACACCAATATTTATGAATTCGGCGGCATCAGTACCTGGCCCTATGAGGTGGAACAGTAATGGCAACAAGCAAGGAGTATCTTGCTTTTATCCTCGATCAGCTTTCTCTCATTGATGGCATTACATCCCGGAAAATGATGGGAGAATATATCATCTATCATCATGGAAAGATCGCCGCTTATTTATGCGATGACCGACTTTTGGTAAAGATCCTTCCCATTACAGAGCATAAACTGCCAAATGCCGGACGGGAGCCACCATATGATGGTGCAAAGGATATGCTCCTGATCGAGGATGTAGACGACAGGATGTTTTTGAAAGATTTATTCGAGGCTATGTACCCGGAACTGCCCGAACCTAAGAAAAAGGAAAAGAAAACATGAGGATCATCATTTCTCCGGCGAAGAAAATGCGCTTAGACACGGATACCATGCCGTACCGTGATCTTCCTGTATTTCTATCAAACACACAGGAATTGTGTGAGAAATTGCAAGCCATGTCATATGAGGAGCTGAAAAAGCTCTGGAAATGCAACGATCAGATTGCGGCTTTGAATGTGCAGCGGCTTGCGCATATGGACTTACATACCCGCCTGACACCGGCAATTCTATCCTATGAGGGAATCCAGTATCAGTATATGGCACCCGGTGTATTTACGGACAGGGAATACGACTATGTACAGGAGCATCTTCGCATTTTATCCGGGTTTTACGGCATTTTGCGCCCCTTTGATGGGGTGACGCCCTATCGACTTGAGATGCAGGCGAAGCTGCAAATAGGGCAGACGAAGGATCTCTATGCCTACTGGGGCAACAGTCTTGCAAATTACCTTGCTGCACAGACAGATTGCATTATAAATTTAGCATCCAAAGAATATAGTCTCTGTGTTTCAAAGCATTTACCATCTTCCGTTCGCTTTATTACCTGCGTGTTTGGTGAAGAAAAGGACGGTAAGGTGATCGAAAAAGGAACCATGTGCAAAATGGCAAGGGGAGAAATGGTGCGCTATATGGCCCAGCACCAGATCAGGCAGCCGGAAGAGATCAAAGCATTCGACCACCTTGGTTATCGCTTTGACGAAGCAAGATCAGATGACTGTACCTATGTTTTTGTGCTTCAGAAGGAGGGATCGGTATGATGGACTGCATCAGTGTGGAGACCATGCGTCAAAGCGATGCCTACACCATTGCGCATTTTGTTCCCAGCCTGGAATTGATGCATCGGGCAGCATATGGCGTATTCAAGGCAGTAAACTGGCAGGGAAGTACCGCCATCGTGGTTGGCTCCGGCAACAACGGCGGCGATGGCTTTGCTCTTGCCTGCATTCTGAAAGAGCATGGGCATCACTGTGGGGTATTTACACTAAGTGATCGCCTGTCACAGGACAGTGCCTATTATGCAAAGCTGGCAAGGGAAGCAGGAATTGACATTCGACCCTTTTCACCGGGATGCCTGCAGGGATATAATATTGTGGTAGACTGCCTGTTGGGTACCGGCTTTCAGGGCGGGCTGCGGGGCAACTACCGCAGCGCCATTGAAGCCATCAACGCATCTGGCAGCTATGTGATCAGTGTGGACATCAACAGCGGCATGAGCGGCGATAGCGGCGAGGCAGAATTGGCTGTTATATCCGATCTTACGGTGACCATCGGCTATGTGAAGAACGGGTTAATCACAGAAACTGCCGGAAATTATATCAAAAAACTTGTCTGCGCCGATATCGGCATTGTTCTGATCAGGGAGGAAGGGAAGATCTGCATACCGGATGAAAACCTGTGCTCCGGATACTATCCCTGTCCTGAATGGCTTGATATGAATGTGATAAAAGTCTTTTAAGGGATTATTGTTCAAAAAATATGTGGGGTCAGGCGAGCTGCCTGACCCCACATATGTACTACTGAAAAATGCTTAAATGCCGGTCATTGCGGCAAGGGTCTTGACCTGCTGCTGGCTGATACCCTTGTGCATGGAAAGACCTTCCACGATATCCACATCCGTAATATCCTCGCCGGATTCGCTGCAGACCACGCGGTTTGTCTTACCCTGTGCCAAGAGCTCCACGGCATGGAAACCCATGCGGGTTGCGGCCAGACGGTCTCTTGCATTGGGGAAGCCGCCGCGCTGAATGTGACCCAGAACCGTGACACGGGGATCCAGACCAAGAGTATCTTTGATGTAGTTTCCCACTTCTGTAGCGCTGCCTGCGCCTTCCGCCACGACAATCATATAGTGGGTATAACCGTTCAGACGGGCATTGCGGATCTTATCTGCCAAAGTGTGCAAGCCAAAGGTTTCACGCTCTTCGGGAACCAGCACCGCGGTTGCGCCGATGGCAAGACCGACATAGAGTGCAAGGTGACCTGCGTTGCGACCCATGACCTCGACAACAGAGCAGCGCTCATGCGCCTGCATGGTGTCACGCAGCTTGTCGATGCACTCCACTGCGGTATTGGCAGCGGTATCGTAGCCGATGCAGTATTCGGTACAGCTGATGTCATTGTCAATGGTGGCGGGAACGCCCACCACGGAAATGCCGTGCTTGGACAGAGCCAGCGCACCACGGAAGGTGCCGTCACCGCCGATGGCAACGATGCCATCGAGACCCAGCAACTTACAGTTGGCTACGGCCTTCAGCTGACCTGCTTCAGTTTTGAATTCTTCGCTTCTTGCGGTATAGAGCATAGTACCGCCGCGGCCGATGATATGGGCCACACTATGCTCGTCCAGACGGACGATATCGCCGTTGATCAGGCCATGCCAGCCTCTGCGGATACCGATACAATCAATACCCATTCTGGCAGCGGTACGCACAACAGCGCGGATCGCCGCATTCATGCCGGGAGCATCGCCGCCGGAGGTAAGAACGCCAATTCTTTTTACTGCACTTGCCATCATTCATTTCTCCTGTCTTTATGAATATGAGGTTTGCAATTGTCCTATGGAATTATTATACTTCAATCCAAGTGCCTTGTAAATGGATTTTACCATTTCTTTCGTGAAAAAGTCAGATTAAGCTTGACGGAAAAGGGGGAGTATTGTAAAATCATACGAAATAGGCTTCCGAAATTTGATATTTTTGACAAAGACAGCTTGACTTTAGTGCGCTAATGTGATAACATGATAGCATACAAGCAAAGGGGAAGTGTATCTATGGGTCTTCCAAGAAATTCTCAGACAGATGCTTTGGCGCAGGCGATATTGTCTCTGCAGAATGCCGATGAATTCTATGCTTTTTTTGAAGATGTCTGCACAATCAAGGAAGTGCTGTCCATGGCACAGCGGCTTCGTGTGGCGGAGCTTTTATCCAATGGGCAGTCCTATCAAAGTGTCTGCGATCAGACCGGTGCCAGCTCTGCCACGGTTGGCCGGGTTAAACGATGCCTTGACTACGGCAGCGGCGGCTATCAAATGATTTTATCCCGACAGGAAGGGGAATAAAAATGTTCAAACAGGAAATGAAACCCGATGAGCAGGCCATGATGGCCCTGCGGGATCTCTATAGTGCCTACGGCTATCAGCATTATAAAGTAAGCAAATTTGAATCCTACGACCTCTATGTGCAGAATAAGAACTTTCTGCAGAGCAAGCGGGTCCTGACCTTCACTGATACAAACGGCCGTCTGATGGCCCTCAAGCCGGATGTGACCCTTTCCATCATTAAAAATACCAAACCCACTGCCGGAATGAGCAAGGTCTACTATACGGAAAATGTCTACCGCGTTCCCAAGAACGCGGACGGCTATCAGGAGATCATGCAGACAGGTCTGGAACTGATCGGCACCGTGGATGATTATGCCATGGCAGAGGTTCTCATGCTGGCAGAGCGCAGCCTGCGCACGATCTCAGAAGATTATGTGCTGGACATCTCCCACATTGGTGTGCTTTCCGGCCTTTTGGATTCTCAGGCGCTGGATGAAGCACAGCGGGGCGAGATCATGGTAGCAGTAGGGGAGCGGAATCTCCATCAGCTTCGTGCCCTTTGTAGCCGTTTTGATCTGCCCCAGCAGTTCAGTGATACCCTGTGCGCCATTGTCAGCCTCTACGGACCTTTGGACGAGGCTTTGACACAGGCTGAAACACTGGAGCTGCCGGATAGCTGTCGCACTGCCATTGCATCCCTGCGGCGTCTGAGTGAGCTCCTTGCCCTGACAGGCTGCCGGAATCTGCGGCTGGATCTCTCGCTCGTTAGTGATATGGATTATTACAACGGCTTGGTATTCCGCGGCTTTATTTCCGGTATCGCGGCAGGTGTTCTGTCCGGCGGCCGCTATGATAACCTGATGGCAAAGATGGGAAGAGAACAGAGTGCCATCGGCTTTGCCCTGTATATGGATCAGTTAGAGCGGTATTTTGCCAGAAAAGACGAGTATGATGTGGATATCCTTCTGTCTTACTGTGAAGGTTGTGACCTTGCGGCATTGATCCGCAAGGCAAACGAGCTGACGGAGGCTGGCTGCAGCGTCCGGATTCAGCCGGAAGGTGCGGGCGGTGTCCACGCAAGAAAGAAGCTTCTCATGAAGGGTACGGAGGTGACGGAACTTGATTAACATTGCGCTTCCTAAGGGCCGTCTCGGCGAGAAGGTCTATGGTATGTTTGAAAAAGCCGGTTATGCCTGTCCCTCCATCCGTGAGGACAACCGCAAGCTTACTTTTGAGAATCCGGAGACCGGCGTGCGGTATTTCTGGGTCAAGCCGTCCGATGTTGCCATCTATGTGGAACGGGGTGCTGCCGACATTGGTGTGGCAGGTAAGGACATTCTCTTAGAGTATAGTCCCGATGTGTATGAGCTTTTGGATCTGAATGTGGGCAAGTGCCGTATGTGTGTGGCAGGTCCCAAGGACTTCCGTGATGATCCCTCCCAGACCCTGCGGGTGGCAACCAAGTTTGCCCACATTGCCCGCCGCTATTATGCGTCCCAAAGCCGTCAGATCGATATCATCAAGCTCAACGGTTCCATCGAGCTGGCTCCCATTCTGGGTCTTTCCGATGTGATTGTGGATATCGTGGAAACGGGAAAAACCTTACTGGAAAACGGTCTTGCCCCGCTGGAGACCATCGTACCCATCAGCGCAAGACTCATCGCCAACAAGGCAAACTATAAATTCAAGTATAATGAGATCTGCACCATGGCCCAACGCATGGAGCAGGCTTTGACACAGGAGAAATAACCATGAAGATCATTGCATATGAAGAGCTGAAACAGGGCGAGCTTCTGATGCGGGGAATGCAGCAGTATAATGTTGGCCCGCAGGTTGCCGCTATCGTATCGGATGTGGCAAGCAGGGGAGACGAGGCATTGTTTGACTACTGCGAGCGCTTTGATAAGGTAAAACTGCAGAGCCTTGAAGTATCCCCCGAGGAGATCGACCGGGCCATGGAGGAAGTTTCTCAGGAATTGCTGTCCGCCATGGAGCTTGCGGCAAAGAACATCCGGGAATTCCACCGCCATCAGCTTCGTGAGGGCTTTACCCTGAGAAGGGAAGACGGCGTTTGCATGGGGCAGAAGGTGACCCCCATTGAAAAGGTGGGTCTTTACATCCCCGGCGGCACTGCCGCGTATCCTTCCACCGTTCTGATGCTTGCCATCCCCGCCAAGCTGGCAGGCTGCAGTGAAATCGTGATCACAACCCCGCCCAGCAAAAACGGCAGTGTGGCAGCGCCCATTTTAGCTGCCGCAAAGCTGGCAGGCGTTACCCGTATTTTCAAGGTGGGCGGCGCACAGGCAGTGGCAGCACTGGCCTACGGTACCAATACCGTCCCCAAGGTGGATAAAATTGTCGGCCCCGGCAATGCCTATGTAGCTGAGGCAAAGCGTCAGGTGTTCGGCCTCGTTAACATCGACATGATCGCAGGCCCCAGTGAGATCCTTGTGGTGGCTGATGCCACCTGTGACCCCAGCCATGTGGCAGCAGACCTTCTGAGTCAGGCAGAGCATGATAAGATGGCAAGCGCCGTTCTGGTCACTGACAGCATGGCACTGGCGGAAGCCGTCAGCGAGGAAGTAGAGCGGCAGCTTCAGCTCCTGCCCCGGCAGGAAATTGCCCGGGCATCCATTGAAAACAACGGCAGAATCATCGTGACAGATGATCTTTTCCACGCCATCGATGCAGCCAACGAATTGGCACCGGAGCATCTGGAGATCTGCGTGGATGACCCCATGCCCTATCTTGACCGCATTCAGAATGCAGGCTCCGTATTCCTCGGCAAGTATTGCCCGGAATCTCTGGGCGACTATCTGGCAGGCCCCAACCACACCCTGCCCACCAGCGGCACTGCCCGCTTCTCCAGTCCGCTTTCTGTGGACGATTTTGTGAAGAAAACTCAGTTTACCTATTTTACTCCGGATGCACTTAAAAAGGTCACAGGCGATATCGGCGTCTTTGCCAGAGCCGAGGGCCTCGAGGCCCATGCCAGAAGTGCGGAATCCCGGTTTATGAAAGGATGATGGCCATGAGCCGCTTTCTTACTCCCAAGTTTTCAAATCTGACTCCCTATGTCCCGGGGGAACAGCCCCAGGATATGCAATATACCAAGCTCAATACCAATGAGTCTCCCTTTCCGCCTCCTTCTGAGGTGGTGGAGGCGATGAGAGAGGCGGGCGCTTCTTCTAACCTCTACTGCGATCCCACCTGCAAGGCGCTGTGCGAAGCCATCGCAGGCATCTACGGTGTAAAACCCGAGAATGTGCTGCCGGTGAACGGTTCTGATGAGATCCTCAATTTTGCCATCATGGCTTTCTGTGATGAAAGTCATCCTCTGGCCTATGCGGATATCACTTATGGATGCTATCCTGTATTTGCGGATTTTAACCATGTGCCATCCCACATCATCCCCCTCAAAGATGACTTTACCATTGATTATCGGGACTATTGCGGTCTGAACGAAACCATTGTGATTGCCAATCCCAATGCCCCCACGGGCATGGTGATGAAAAAAAGCGAGATCGAGGAGATTCTTCGCACCAATCCCAACAATGTGGTCATCATCGACGAGGCATATGTTGCCTTCGGTGCGGAAAGTTGCATTGATCTGATCGAAAAATACGACAATCTCTTGGTGGCGCAGACCTTCTCCAAGTCCCACAGCTTAGCCGGCGCAAGACTTGGCTTCGGCTTTGCGAATCCTACATTGCTCGCGGACATCAATGCCATCAAGTATTCCACCAACCCCTACAATGTCAATCGTATGGCACAGGCTGCAGGTGTGGCAGCGGCAAAGGTCAACGATTATTTCCTTGCCAACTGCCGCACCATCGAAGAAAACCGCGCCTATACTGCCGCCGGTCTGAAAGAGATGGGCTTTACCGTACTTCCTTCTTACGCAAACTTCATCTTTGCGAAGACCGATCACATGGAGGGCGGCGAGCTGTATCAGGCACTGAAGCAAAGAGGTGTTCTGATTCGTCACTTCAACAAAGAGAGAATCTCCGATTATCTGCGAATCACCATCGGCACAAAGGAACAGATGGAAATATTCCTCCAAACCACAAGAGAAATCCTGAATGAAAAGGGGAACTGACTATGCGAAGCTCTACCATTATCAGAACCACAGCGGAAACCGATATCAAGCTGGCCCTTTGCCTTGACGGCACCGGTAAGAGCGAAGTCGCCACCGGCGTAGGTTTCCTTGACCATATGCTGACCCTTTTTGCAAAGCACGGCAGATTTGATCTTTCCGTCACCTGCAAGGGCGACACCTATGTGGATGACCACCACAGTGTGGAGGACATCGGCATTGCGCTGGGACAGGCCTTCGCCGAAGCGCTCGGCGATAAGCGGGGCATCTGCCGCTATGGCAGTATGCTGCTGCCCATGGATGAGGCGCTGATCCTGTGCGCTGTGGACCTTTCCGGCAGAGCCTGCCTGGTAAACACTGTTACCCTGCCTTGCCAGAAGGTGGGCAGCTTTGACACGGAGCTGGTGCAGGAGTTTATGCTGGGCTTTACCCGCAAGGCAGAGCTGAGCCTCCATTTCCAGATGCTGGCGGGGGAGAACACCCACCACATCATCGAAGCCATGTTCAAGGCTATGGGCCGTGCCCTTGGCGCTGCGGTCCGCATTGAAGAAGCTTATCGGGACGAGATCCCTTCCACCAAAGGAGTATTATAAATGATTGTTATTGTTGATTACGGTGTTGGCAACCTCTTTTCTCTGAAAAGCTCCTTTGCCATGATCGGTGCGGAGGCACAGGTGAGTGCCGATGCGGAAGTGATCGCAAAGGCAGAAAAGATTATCCTGCCCGGTGTGGGCGCTTTTGAGGATGCCGCGAAAAAGCTGCGTGATTCCGGCCTTGCCGATGTGGTCATCGAAGCCGCAAATAAGGGCACACCGCTCATGGGCATCTGCCTTGGTATGCAGCTTCTGTTTGAAGAAAGCCATGAATTTGGCGTACATAAGGGCCTTGGCCTGCTGCCCGGTCGGGTGGTGGCCATGTCCGATGTGATCCCCGCTGACCTGAAAGTACCCCAGATCGGCTGGAACGCTCTGCACATCCATAAGGAGCATCCCCTTTTCAAGAATACCAAAGAAGGCGACTTCGTCTACTTTGTCCACAGCTTCTATGCCACGGATTGCGACGACAGCCTCCTTGCCACCTGTGAATATGGCGCGGAGCTGACTGCCGCCGTTGCAAAAGGCAATGTGATGGGCTGCCAGTTCCACCCGGAGAAGAGTGGGGAAGTGGGCCTTAACATTCTGCGTGCATTCAGTGAACTGTGAGGTAAGCCATGATCTTATTACCCGCCATTGATTTATATGATAAGAAGGTCGTCCGGCTGTATCAGGGCGACTACCGCCAGATGACGGTATACAGCGATAACCCTCCCGCCATTGCCGCTGATTTCTTGGCAGCAGGCGCTGAATGGATCCATATGGTGGATCTGGAGGGGGCAAAAAACGGCACCACCCCCAATTTTGATGTGGTGGCGAAGGTTGCCGAAAGCGGTCTCAAAGTAGAGATTGGCGGCGGCATCCGCTCGGAAGAAACCATTGCCCGCTATGTGGACGCAGGTGTGACCCGTGTGATCCTGGGCACCGCCGCCCTGACGGATTGGCCCTTCCTGTGCCGTATGGTAGAAAAATACGGCAGCGCCATTGCCGTTGGTGTAGACTGCAAGGACGGCCTTGTGGCCATCCGCGGCTGGACGGAAGTGAGCGATATGCGCTGCGAGGCATTCTTTGAACGGCTGCAGGGCATTGGCGTAAAAACCGTCATTTGTACGGATATTTCCAAGGATGGTGCTATGCAGGGCACAAATCGGGAGCTTTATGCCGCCCTTTCAAGGGATTTTTCTATGGATCTTGTGGCATCCGGCGGCGTGTCCAGCCTGGCAGATGTAAAGGCACTGCGTGAAATGGATCTTTACGGCGCCATCATCGGCAAAGCCTATTTTACCGGCGCCATTGATCTTCGTGAAGCACTGGAGGTGGCAAAATGATCACAAAGAGAATCATACCCTGTCTGGATGTCAGAAACGGCCGTGTGGTCAAGGGCGTCAATTTCTTAGGGTTAAACGATGTTTCTGACCCCGTAGAGCTGGCTGCCTACTATTCCTCCGCCGGTGCGGACGAGCTGGTATTCTATGATATCACCGCCTCTGCGGAGGGCCGTGCGCTCTTTACCGATATTTTGACCCGAACCGCCTCCACCATTTTTATCCCCCTGACCGTTGGCGGCGGAATCAATACGGTAGACGATTTTGACCGTGTGCTGAAGTGCGGCGCGGACAAGGTCAGCGTCAATTCCGGTGCGCTGCGCAACCCTCAGCTCATTGAAGATGCTGCCAAGCGCTACGGCAGCCAGTGCGTGGTGCTTTCCGTGGATGCCAAGCGGGTAGAAGGGGAGTACCGTGTATTTGCCAAGGGCGGCAGAGAGGATACCGGCCTCAACGCTCTTGAGTGGATCAAACGGGGCGTTGACATGGGTGCAGGTGAGATCGTCCTCAATTCCATCGACACCGACGGCGTCAAGCAGGGCTTTGACCTTGAAATGCTGGATGCGGTATGTCAGCTTGTGAATGTGCCCGTGATCGCCTCCGGCGGTGCCGGCGGCATCAAGGATTTTGTCACACTGTTCAAAACCCTTCCCAAAGTGGATGCAGGTTTAGCTGCCTCTATTTTCCACTTCGGCGAAGTCTCCATTCAGGAGCTAAAGGAAGTTCTGGCGCAAAACGACATCAATGTCAGGAGGTAATTCCCATGTTTGATATCAATACTCTGAAATTTGACGAAAAGGGTCTGATCCCCGCCATCGTGGTGGACACCGAGAGCAAAAAGGTGCTGACCCTTGCCTATATGAGCAAAGAAAGCCTGCAGATCTCCATGGAAAAGGAGAAAACCTGCTTCTGGAGCCGCAGCCGTCAGGAACTGTGGCTGAAAGGGGAGACCTCCGGCAATTATCAGCACATCGTTTCCATTACTGCGGATTGCGATCGTGATGCCCTTGTGGTGGAAGTTCTCAAGGACGGCCCCGCCTGCCATACCGGCACGGATTCCTGCTTCAATGAAGTGATCTTCGAAGGTGAGACCCTGCCCGGCTTCGCCTATGAGGATCTGATGGAAATGCTGGAAGGCCGTAAGGCACAGCCCAAGGAAGGCTCCTACACCACCTATCTCTTCTCCAAGGGTCTGGACAAGATCCTGAAGAAGGTAGGCGAGGAGTGCACCGAGGTCATCATCTCCGCCAAGGATCAGGACAAAGCCAACACCATCTATGAGATCGGTGATCTTATGTACCATACCATGGTGCTGATGCTGGAAATGGGCATTTCTCTTGACGATATCCGCAAGGAAATGGCCAGCCGTCATGTCATCGACCATAAGGTAAAGCAGGAGAAAATGGTCAAATGAGACCCCAGGATCTGCATACCCACAGCCTGTACGATGACGGAAAATGCACCTTGGAAGAAATGGTGCAGGCTGCAGTAGGGAAGAGGCTCAGCGCCATCGGCCTGAGCGGACACAGCCCCATCGAAAACGAGCAGGACTGGACCATGCCGAAAGAAAAACTCCCGCAGTATATGGCGGAAGTGAAACGACTGAAGGCAAAATACCGGGTTATCATTCCGGTATTTTGCGGGATCGAATATGATCTGCGTTCCAAACTCGATCTGTCCACCTTTGATTATGTCATCGGTTCTGTCCATGCCACAGTGACTCCTGATGGCTGCTTTGATGCGGATAATACCGCAGAGATCGCCAAAGACGGGATCAAGCGGTATTTTGCCGGAAATGCGGATGCTGCGGCTGAGTGCTATTTTTCCCAGTATGCGGAAATGGCGAACAATCCGGAAATCCACATCGTGGGCCATTTTGATCTGCTCACAAAGTTCGATGAGCGCGAAGCGATTTACGATCCTGAAAGCAAAACCTATCTGCAGGCCGCGTTTGCGGCGATGGAATCCCTTGTGAAAGCAGGAAAGATCTTTGAGGTCAACACCGGAGCGATTTCCAGAGGCTACAGAACAAGTCCATACCCTGCAAAAAACCTGCTCAAACAGCTTCATTCACTTGGTGGTCGGATATGCCTGAATTCCGATGCCCACAGCACAGACGGCATTGCCTGCGCCTTTGACAGCGCTTTGGAACTGATCAAAGCTTGCGGCTTCCGGGAGATCTGGATGCTGACAGCGCAGGGATTTGCGCCTGTTTCTGTCGAGAAAATCGAATATTTATAAAGAATTATCACCCGAAATCAAAGGTAATTTCCTTGATATCGGGTGATATTGTTATTTTTCGATCTTTAATTGAGAAATTGGATTTGCTCTTGCTGCGATCTGCAATTCTGTGTTCTCAATGTGGGTATAGATCTGGGTAGTATTGAGATTCTCATGGCCCAAAACTTCCTGCACCGTCTTCACATCCACGCCACCGGACAGCATCATGGTGGCGGCAGTATGCCGCAGCTTGTGGGCGGAAAACTGGCTTGCGTCCAGACCTGCCGCCAGAAGGTGCTTTTTCACCAAGCGATGTACCGCTGATACACTGATGCGGTTATGGTCCCGGCTGCCAAATAAAGCGCGGTCATCCGTCAGCACAAGCTTCTTTCGGATGGGCAAATAGGCATCGATGGCCTCACGGCAGGTGGTGCCAAGGAAGACCACGCGTTCTTTGTTGCCTTTGCCCACAACACGGATGCGATCATCGTATACATCAGACAGATTCAATCCCACAAGCTCACTGATGCGGATCCCACAGGTCAGAAAGATCATCAGAATCGCAAAGTCGCGCTGAGAATTCATGCCTTCCACAGCCTCCAAAAGCCTTCTGGACTGTTCTAAGGTCAAATATCTGGGCAGAGACTTGCGCAGCTTCGGATATTCCAGATCCTTGACGGGATTTTCTTCCAACTGCCGTGTTCTCACCGTCAGATATTTGTAGAATGATTTGATGGAAGACAGTTTTCTGGCCCGGGCCGCAGAACCGATCCCGATCTCTTTCGACATGGAGTCCGGGTTTTTGACACGATCATTGGCAAGATAAGAAAGGAAATCATAAATATCGTTCACCGTGACCGTCCGAAGAAGGTCTGTATCGACAGAACGAATGGAAATGGTCTCAAGGTCGGTATGGTACGGCATTTCATTTTTGATCAGAACAATGAAACGAAGGAACATCCGAAGATCCAAATAGTATTCTGAAATGGTTTTCTTTGATTGCGCTTTGATGTTTTCGTGATAAGAAAGAAACTCACGCAAAACCAGCGGACAATCCCGATCAAACTGCATAGAAAGCACCTCGATTCCTGAAATAGTCAATAATCCATCCGATAGACCGCTCAAATGCATCGTAATCCAAATCAGTTGTGCAAAACAATGCAACGAGCCGGATCAGCCTGTCTGACACCATTATTATAGCACACATCCACTCCCAACGCAACAAAATTTTTATTTTGTTGCGTTGGGCATAAAAGATTGCGCTATGATTGACAAAACACCCACAGACGGCTTGCGGGACTTCCCTGTTGCTGCCTGTGGGCATCTTATAGACAAGATGATCCAATTATGCTGCTTTTCATTGACATACAAATCTGAATTCAGTATATTCTAATTGAAGTCAACCAATTTTGTCTTGTATGGATCCCTGCGGAGAGGCTGCAGGCATCCCAGCAAGAATTGGTTGACTTCATTTTTTCTGATTGATGTGCCCACCTTATAGCGCCGCATCCATGGCTTCTTTGATATTTTTCACCCGGATCAGATCCATGCCATCGGGTGCAATGATGCCTGCGGTGCCGTGGCGTGGGATGATGCACTGGGTGAAGCCAAGGCGCTTTAATTCCATCAGGCGCTGGGGCAGATTTGAAACCGCGCGGAGCTCCCCTGTCAGGCCCACTTCCCCGATGGCGCAAAGATCCTGACGGATGGCACGATCCAGATAGCTGGATGCAATGGCAAGCACCACGGGAAGGTCGGCAGCAGGTTCTTCCAGATACAGACCACCAATAACATTCAGGTAGGCATCGCACAGGCCCAGCTTGATGCCGCCCCGCTTTTCCACCACTGCCATGAGGAGGTTGGCACGGTTATAATCAAAGCCATTTGTGGTTCTTCTGGGCACCTGAAAGCTGGATCGGGTCACCAACGCCTGAACTTCGGCCAGAACCGGCCGGCTGCCCTCCATGGCGCAGGCCACGCAGGTGCCCGGGGTTCCAAGTGGCCTGCCTGCCAGCAGCATTTCCGAGGGATTCGGCACTTCCACAAGTCCGGAATCGTTCATTTCGAACACGCCGATCTCATTGGTGGAGCCAAAACGGTTCTTTGCCGCACGCAAAAGACGATAGCTGGTATTGCGGTCGCCCTCAAAGTAAAGCACGCAGTCCACCATATGCTCCAGCACCTTGGGACCGGCAATGGCACCGTCTTTATTGACATGGCCCACCACAAATACCGTGATCCCACAGGTTTTCGACAAATGCATCAGCGCCATGGTGCATTCCTTCACCTGAGAAATGCTGCCCGGCGCAGAAGTATTTTCCTCCAGATAGAGAGTCTGGATAGAGTCCACGATCAGTACATCCGGCTTTTGCTCCTGTGCGATGGCGATCACCTGGGTCAGGTTGGTCTCGGATAATACAAGCAGGCTGTCCGTCTGTATACCCAACCGGAGGGCACGCATTTTGAGCTGCTTTTCGCTTTCTTCACCGGAAATGTACAAAACAGAGCGAAGTCTGCACAAATCACTGCAGATTTGAAGCAATAATGTGGATTTACCGATGCCGGGAGCGCCGCTGATCAGCACCAGAGACCCCAACACCGCACCGCCGCCCAAGACCCGGTCCAGTTCCCCAAGACCAGTAGTAAATCGGATCTCGTCGCCCCCTGCCACCTGAGAGAGCTTTTTGGGCGCACGGGTCACGGCAGATTTTCCGGGTACCTTCGCAGGGGCACTCACCTGCTCCTCCACAGTACCCCATTCACCGCAGGCAGGGCATCTTCCATACCACTGGGGTGTTTCATTCCCGCAGGATGTGCAATAATAGCTTGTCTTTGTCTTTTTCATTGGCTGCTCCATCGTTTTTTCTTCATTATAGCATGATTTTTTGCGATTACAAGAGCGATTGATCCTCGATGTAATTCATTAGACCTGCGCTGATGGCGCAGGCGATCTTTTTTTGATATTGTTCATCCCTCAGCTTTGCCTCCTCTTCCCTGTTGGACAGAAAGCCGCATTCGATCAGAACGGCAGTATTCTCAATTTGCTCCATCAGGAAAATGTCCTGCGCCTTTTTGATCTCCCGATTGTTTTCAGGGTCAAGACCCGCCTTCAGCGCGTCACGCATGAAGCTTGCAAGGGTTTCGCTGTTTGTCCCCTGATTGTAAAACACCTGTGCGCCGTGGTATTTTTCCTCCGGGAATTGGTTCTGATGGATGCTTACAAGTATTGCGCCGGGATTTTGCTGCAGAAGTTCCACTCGGTTTCTGAGATCGGAGACTTTTTTCTGCGCAATGGTCTGGCAGCCATCCGAATAGATGGCATAATCCCCATCCCTTGTCATTTCCGTGGACATTCCGCAAAGCTGAAGAAGATCCCGCAGACGCAGAGATATGGCGAGATTGAGCTCACTTTCCTGCACCCCGCTGACGGATACCGCGCCCCCATCCTCTCCGCCATGACCGGGGTCGAGATAAATGACATTGCCACTCCCCTCTCCACTGACGCTCACAGCTTCTCCGCCCAATGCAGCTGCCAAAATCGCTGCAGCGGTAAAGCATAAGATCATGGTCAGATATAGTTTTCCGTACTGTTTCATCGCTTCCATGGACAACACCTCGTCAAAGCCTATGCAAAATAACAGTTGCCTATGATGTAAGAACCTGTCGAAGCCTGCGCACATATGATGGTTCAGAGCAATTGCTCGAAAACTGCGTAAGGAGTGACCCAAGTTGGACGATAAGCGCACAGACATGGAGCTGACAAAGAATGATATGTACGGCTCCCTGCCGCATATGGCGCCATTGGCGAATCCATATGTGCCGTTCCAGAGCAACAATCCCAAGCAATATACTGCCAAAAAGGGTCTGATCCGCGGCACCCTGTTCCCGGGTCTGGATCTTCCCTTCATGGGCATGGTGAATACAAAGGAAAAATCCAATACGCCTTTGCACGAACTCATGGCGCTGAATTTTGCCATTACAGAGCTGGCGCTGTTTCTGGATACCCACCCCTGTGATACGGAAGTCATCGAGCTGATGCGCTCGTATATCTCCCTGTATCAGGCAGGCAAGGAGCAGTACGAAAAGAAATGCGGTCCGCTGACTCATCTGGATGCCGTGAGAAACGGTGAATTCAATTGGATCAACAGCCCGTGGCCCTGGGAATATCGTGAAAACGGGGAGGGTTAACAGATGTTTATTTATAAGAAAAGCCTGCAGTATCCCATCAAGATCGATAAACCCAATCCCAGGCTGGCTTCGATCATAATCAGCCAGTATGGCGGACCCGATGGGGAGCTCGGTGCTTCCCTGCGGTATCTTTCCCAGCGGTATTCCATGCCCTTCCCCGAACAGAAGGCCCTTCTGACGGACATTGGCACGGAAGAACTGTCCCACCTTGAGATGATCGGCACCATCGTGCACCAGTTGACCCGGAATCTGAAGGATTCTCAGATCAAAGACAGCGCCTTTGCGCCCTATTTTGTAGATCATACCGCCGGTGTTTACCCCACCTCCGCTTCCGGCTTTCCCTGGAGCGCTGCCTCCATGCAGGTCAAGGGAGACGCCATTGCTGATCTGACGGAAGACCTTGCCGCGGAACAAAAAGCGAGAGTCACCTATGACAATATCCTGCGTCTTTCCGATGATCCCGATGTAAACGATGTCATTAAGTTCCTTCGGGAGCGGGAGGTTGTCCACTTCCAGCGCTTTGGCGAGGCCATTGAAAAGCTCCGTGAGCGGCTGAACCAGAAGAATGTTTACTGCATGAATCCTTCTTTTGATAAGTAAGGCATAATGATCCAAACCGGCAAACGGGATTATTCTCGTTTGCCGGTAAGAGAATCTGTTATATCAGGACAATCTGATTCAATCACCTTCTGCAATGAACTGCGAATTTCCTCTTTATTTCTTTTGTTATATCAGCTATAATAGTAACAATCGTAAATTTGGAGGCTTTTATGCGAATTGTAGTGAAGATTGGCACCAGCACACTGGCTCATTCCACGGGGCATCTGAATATCCGCCGTGTGGAAGAGCTGTGTACAGTGCTCAGTGATATCAAAAATGCGGGTCATCAGGTGATTTTAGTTTCATCCGGTGCCATTGGCATGGGTGTGGGAAAGTTGGGACTTCTGCAGCGTCCCACAGACATCCCCACAAAGCAGGCATCCGCCGCCGTGGGTCAGTGTGAACTGATGTATACATATGACCGGCTCTTTGCCATGTTCAACCACACGGTGGGTCAGCTTCTCATCACCGGCGATGACATGGAAAACGAAAAGCGCCATGATAATTTCAGCAACACCATCAACCGCCTGCTGGAACTCAATGCCCTGCCCATCATCAACGAAAATGACACCGTTGCCACAGAAGAGATCGCCATCGGCGATAACGATACCCTGGCCGCCATGGTGGCGCAGAGCATCCGTGCAGACAAACTGATCCTGCTTTCCGATATTGACGGCGTGTTTACCGCTGACCCCCATACTGTTCCGGATGCAAAGCTGATCCAGCGCATTCCGGAGATCAATGCTGAGGTGATGGCCCTTGCAGGTGCTGCCGGCAGCAAACTCGGCACCGGCGGTATGGTCACGAAATTCCATGCCGCAAAGATCTGCATTGCCTGTGGCTGCGAAATGGTGATCGCCAACGGCAATCACCCCGCTGCCCTGTATGACATTCTGGAAGGTAAACCGGTAGGCACCGCATTTGGGGAGGAAGCAAAATGAAAGAACTTCTTTTAACAGCGAAAAACGCAAAATTTGATGTAACCAAGCTGACTACCGCTCAGAAAAACGAAGCACTGCTTGCAATGGCGGATGCCCTTCTGGCTCAGCAGGACAAGATCCTTGCTGCCAACGCACTGGACATGGAAGCGGCAAAGGACAAGGTGTCCGATGTAATGCTGGACCGTCTGCGTCTGACACCCGAGCGCATCGCCGGAATGTCCAATGGCATCCGTGAGGTGGCTGCCCTTCCCGACCCTGTGGGTCATGTTCTGGAATCTCATACCCGGGAGGATGGGCTCAAGATCCAGCGGATCTCCGTTCCCATGGGTGTGATCGCCATCATCTATGAGAGCCGCCCCAATGTCACCAGTGATGCCGCCGCCCTCGCCCTGAAGGCAGGCTCTGTGTGCATTCTCCGTGGCGGCAAGGAGGCATTCCGCTCTGCCAATGCCATCGTCACCGCTCTGAAGGCAGGACTTAGCTCTGTGGATATCACGCCCGATGCGGTAAATTTAGTGCAGGATATCACCCGCGCCAGCGCTACGGCGCTGATGACCGCCAATGGCTATGTGGATCTGCTGATCCCCAGAGGCGGCGCAGGACTCATCAATGCCTGCGTGCAGAATGCCACTGTCCCCTGCATTGCCACTGGCACCGGCATCTGCCATGTGTATGTGGAAAAGACCGCCGACCTTCAGATGGCTTTGAACATCGTGAGAAACGCAAAGACCAGCCGTCCCAGTGTATGCAATGCGGAAGAAGTGCTCTTAGTGGACAAAGCCATTGCTCCCGTCTTCCTTCCCATGCTTCATGAGGCTTTGGTCGCACAGCGGCCTGAACAGCCTGTAGAGCTTCGCCTGGACGAAACGGCACAGGACATCATTCCCGGCATACCTGCCTCCCCTGCTGACTTTGATACGGAATTTTTGGATTATATTCTGGCAGTGAAATGCGTGGAGAATGTGCATGAGGCTGTGCGTCACATCTCTCAGCATTCCACCGGCCATTCTGAGGCCATCGTGACCCAAAGCGAGGAAGCGAAAGCTGCCTTTACCTCCGGTGTGGACAGCTCTGCTGTCTATGTGAACGCCTCCACCCGCTTTACTGATGGCGGTGAGTTTGGCCTGGGCTGTGAAATGGGTATCTCCACCCAAAAGCTTCACGCCAGAGGCCCTATGGGTCTTCGTGAACTGACCACTTATAAGTATGTAATTACCGGAGATGGTCATATCCGCTGATTTTGCAATCTTTTCCCCCGGGAAACTATAATGGCACCGTTGCAAAATGCAACGATGCCCTTACATTATGACGGAAGCATGCTTGCTTCCGTCATAATGCTTTCTGATTGAACGCGAAAGGGGCTCCAAGACCGCCCCTTCACACGATCCCCGCCAGGAGTGCGAGCTTCTCTATTACACAATTTCATTTTGAGACAACCCCACGCTTTGTCAAATTGCAGCTATCGGTTTTCGATTATACTTTTTCATCCTGTACAGTTCCTCTGTTGCCAATCTTGCCTTGGTGACGGAGGTTTTTGTTTTTGGGAAGCAGAAATAAGAGAATTCGTTATCACCGATACCGATCACATCGGCGATCTCGTACCAGTAGTAATCGGAGTAAAGTGTGTGAGATGCCAGTGCGGATTGCTGATAATTTAGCTTCCCTTCCCCACCGGTCAGATGGAAACCGTTCTGATCGTGGGTCAGATGCCCCTGTCCGATCATGCACACACCATCTAAATTCACCTGAACGGCAATGTCCACATCGGTGTCAAGAAGATATGTCCCATCCTCTAATTCTTTTCTGACGCACTGCCTCTGCCATGTGTACCAGTCCGGGATATGGGGATATTCTGTTTTCCCTTCGCAGGCTGATAGTTGTCCGTACTCGTCCATTTCCCATTTTTTGCCGCAGGCATGGCAGGTCAGGTGGATGCCCTTGCCTTCCATCTCATTTTCCGTGCCGCAGTGGGGGCACTTGTAGAGAATGCGGTGCAGGCCGTCTGCCCGGAAGGGAACATCGATGGAGATTTGATTGTCCCTCTGCCATGCGAAATTATCGAAGGAGAAGGACTCGGCAAGCAGTGCGTCCAATTCGGCAACGGTCTTTTCCCTGACTTCTTCCGCCGTGGCGATGCACTTCACATGGGCGCTGACCTTCACATCCCGGATCTGCAGCATATTGTAAAGCGGATCTCTGGCAAAGGCACCCTGTGTGATGACCGTCACCACAGGGACACCCAGCTTCTTCATCAGAACCCCCATCTTCCGTGGCAACGCGGTGGCTCTTCCATCAAAGGAGTAACCCGCCTCCGGGTACATCAAGACACTTGTCTTGTTCTTCTTCAGCATATACTCCATATCCCGGATCACAGAAAGATCCGTGATATACTTGTGGGTGGGCGCACAGCCAAGAAAGCGCATCAGTTTCCCAAGAAAGCCGGACATGGCATCCACCGAGGTCACGATGCCAAAGGGCCTGGGATAGAAAATGCCGTAAGCCAGCTTCATGTCTGTAAAGCTGCAGTGGTTCATCAGGATCAGGCAGGGCTGCTTTGCTACCTGCTCCATGCGCTCTGTGGTATAGGTGAATTTCGTCTTCAGCAGCGTAGGCATGGAAGCGATGCGAACCACCGTAGCCAAAAACCGACTCGGCTTTCTGGGATCGCGGTGCTGTAGCCGCGGCAGCTTCAATACTTCCTCATAGGGCAAATTGCGGGTGTTGATCTTCATAGTGTCACATCCTGTCAGATTTGTCACCCTAAGTTTATCATGAAGTTGGGGAAAAGGCAAATGGGAGAATAAGGATATATATAAATTCCGTAACATTCTATGCGAATAGTTCTTGCATAAAAAATATCCCGGCTCGAAATGAGCCGGGATATTGGTTACTGTAAGATAATCTTACTTCAGGCTTTCTTCAACAGCAACTGCAACTGCAACAGTCATGCCAACCATGGGTGAGCAATGCAAAGCATTGCGAGTAGAAATCCTCGCAACCTGCCGGTGGCAGGTTGCCACTTTACCCATGGGAGCGCAAAGGTCGCAATTTGCTTACTTCAGGCTCTCTTCGACTGCAACAGCGACAGCAACAGTCATACCAACCATGGGGTTGTTGCCTGCGCCGAGGAAGCCCATCATTTCTACGTGAGCGGGAACGGAGGAGGAACCTGCGAACTGAGCGTCACTGTGCATACGGCCCATGGTATCGGTCATGCCGTAGGAAGCGGGGCCAGCTGCCATGTTGTCGGGATGCAGGGTACGGCCGGTGCCGCCGCCGGATGCAACGGAGAAGTACTTCTTGTTCTGCTCGATGCATTCCTTCTTGTAGGTGCCTGCAACGGGATGCTGGAAGCGGGTGGGGTTGGTGGAGTTGCCGGTGATGGAAACGTCAACACCTTCTGCGTGCATGATGGCAACGCCTTCGCGGACGTCATCAGCACCGTAGCAGCGAACGTTGGCACGCTCGGTGGTGGAGTAGGGAATTTCCTTGACGACCTTCAGCTCGCCGGTGAAGTAGTCGAACTGGGTCTGAACATAGGTAAAGCCGTTGATACGGGAGATGATCTGTGCAGCGTCCTTGCCCAGACCGTTGAGGATAACGCGCAGGGGCTCCTTGCGGGCCTTGTTGGCGTTGCGGACGATGCCGATTGCGCCTTCAGCGGCTGCGAAGGATTCGTGACCGGCCAGGAATGCGAAGCACTTGGTGTCGTCACGGAGGAGCATAGCGCCCAGACGGCCATGGCCGATACCGACCTTGCGGTCTTCGGCGACGGAACCGTCGATGCAGAATGCCTGCAGGCCCAGGCCAATGGCCTCGGCAGCGTCAGCGGCGTTGGTCACGCCGGACTTGATGGCGATGGCTGCGCCTACGCAGTATGCCCAGCATACATTTTCAAAGCAGATGGGCTGGATGCTCTTTGCGATTTCGTAGGGATCAAAGCCCTTTTCCTTGCAGATCTCACGAGCCTCTTCCACAGAAGCGATGCCGTACTGTGCGAGAACGCCGTTGATCTTGTCAATTCTTCTTTCGTAGCTTTCAAACAGTGCCATAGTCAGATCCTCCTTATTCGTGACGCGGGTCAATGTACTTGGCAGCGCTGTCGAACTGGCCGTAGTGGCCCTTTGCCTTCTCCAGTGCTTCGGCAGCTTCGATGCCCTTCTTGATGAAGTCCATCATCTTGCCGAGGTTGACGAATTCGTAGCCGATG
This sequence comes from Oscillospiraceae bacterium, assembly GCA_015067585.1. GTDB lineage: Bacteria > Bacillota > Clostridia > Oscillospirales > Oscillospiraceae > SVMC01. The sequence continues at coordinate 32,672 of SVMC01000006.1, read as the reverse complement.
ATCTCATCAGCATCGTTCAGAGCAACGCGGGTGACATAGCCTTCGGCCATTTCCAGGTAGCGGGGACCCTTGACCTTGGTGGCAAACATGGTGCCAACCTGGCTGCGCAGGCCCTTGCCCAGGTCTTCCAGGGAAGCGCCGACGGACAGACCGCCTTCGGAGAAAGCGCTCTGGGTGCGGCCGTAAACGATCTGCAGGAACAGCTCGCGCATGGCAGTGTTGATGGCGTCGCAAACCAGGTCGGTGTTCAGAGCTTCGAGAAGCGTCTTGCCGATGAGGATTTCGGAAGCCATAGCTGCGGAATGGGTCATGCCGGAGCAGCCGAGAGTCTCAACCAGAGCCTCTTCGATGATGCCGTCCTTGACATTCAGGGTCAGCTTGCAGGCGCCCTGCTGGGGAGCACACCAGCCTACACCGTGGGTGAAACCGGAAATGTCGCTAATCTGCTTAGCCTGTACCCACTTGCCCTCTTCGGGAATGGGAGCCGGGCCGTGATATGCGCCTTTGGCAACGGGGCACATATGCTGTACTTCAGTCGTATAAATCATGGCAAAAATCCTTTCAATATAGTATTCGCCTGAAATCAGGCGAAAGACCGGGCAGAAAAGGTGCTGCCCAATTTTCCAGTCATATTATATCGAATGAAAATTCACTTGTCAATGCGGGAAGCAAGAAAAGAAAGCGAAAAAATACGGTAAAACTCACCGAATTTTGATGAATTTTACCGTATCATAAGTTTTTATCACTCTGCTCTCTGATAAACAAAGGCATTGGGCAGGGTTCTGCCCTCAGGAAGGGCCTCATTGGAGCACTGGGTCACATATTCCCCATCGTACCACATGATGGCAGAGGTACCGCCGTCCAGATTCATGGCCTGCATGCAGTTGTATTCTTCCAGAATGCCTGCGCACTCCACCACACCGGTACCCAGAGAATGGGTCAGACGGCCTTCGATGACCAGCATCATAATGTCGTGATTGGCATTCTGACCAATGATGGCGCGGGGGTTGATGGCATTCCAGCCGCAGTTCTCATCCACGATGACTTCACCGTCAACGATCAGTGCGGGAGTAAATTCCACCGCATCCGTGGTTTCATCGGAGACCTCAGCCTGAGAGTCGGTGATATAGAACAGATTGTCCTCATGCAGCTCGATGCGCTTATTGCCCCAGTTCATGTGGGCCTTGCCGTATTCCACGCCGTTACACATGGCATAGCCGGCAAGATTGCCGCCGTTGCCGGCGCCGCCGTTATCAATAAAGCCGCTGGCGGTCATGGAAAGGATGCCATTGTGGCCTTCCGCAATGTCGCCTGCGTGGGCGCCATAAGAACCGAGGGAATCCGCCGCGAATACGCCGAGTCTGGAAGAGTCCTTCGCAAGGGCCAGAACACCGCGGTAGCCGCTGCCTCTGACACGGATGAGCAGAACGCCGTTTTCCGCGTCAATGGCCAGCACCTGATCGCCCTGCACCGTATAGATATCGGTGCCTTCATCATCGAGGCCAGCCTCGTTGATATAGATCTTATCCCAGCCGGAGGCGGTCACGGAAGGATTCTTTTTCACATAATCCTCCATGGAATCCCGATCGATCTCAGAGAACAGAGTATAGAACTCTGCCTGATCCGGAGGAAGCTGTTCGATTTCCTCAGCCTGGTCCGCATTATGATAGTTGTTCTTATGCTGCGCGTCTTTTTCACCCTTGTTCCAGCTGGAATTCACACCGACCTGTGCTGCTCTGGCTTCATCCACCTGCTCCGTCACGGCATTGACCACTGCGGGGGGAATGAAATAAGTGGCCAGCCAGTGATGAGACATGGTGGACATAGCCGTCTCAATCCAGATGGTACGATACTTTGCGATAAAGGAAATATTGGAAAACACTGCCGTACAATAAAGGGCCTCCAGCATGACGATCACCAGAAAAACGGCGACCACACGATCAAGGGCAGTACGCTTTTCTTTTTTCTTCGGCTCCTTCTTTTTGCCGTTCTTTACAATACGCGCATTTTTAGAGTTGCCAAACAGCTTGATACTCACAGAGAATAAAACCTCCTTGCAGGATAACGCTTAAACCATATCTTGTATATTGTATCACAAAAATACAAAAAAATCAAACAAATAAATCAAGCTTTACATAATTATTTCTTCCGGCTCAGGCTTCCTCCGGCTGGAGACTCCGCTCCATTTCACTGATCTGTCTTCTGGTGGCATTGAGCTGGATACGAACATCCGCCATGGCTGCCTGCAGGGCAATAATATCCGAGGAAACGGTGGCACTGATCTTGGTCAGCTGTTCTTCCTGGGCAATGAGCTGTGCTCCCGCGCTTTCCACAGCGGCAGAAACATCACCGTAGATCCTGCCGGCACGAAGGCGGGCTTCCCGCTCACAGCGTTCTGCCCGGCGATAAGCCTCCAGTTCCCTGCCCTGTGCATCAGGCGACGCCTCAAAGGCAGGCGCTTCCTCTGCGGGAGCCACAATTTCCGAAGGGCGTTCCTCCTGCAGCTTCCGGAGCTCTCCCCGCAGGCGCTCCACTTCCTCAGTGGCATGGCGAAGGGCTTCTTGCTGCTCATCCATCTCAATGCTGTGCTTTTTGGTCAGTTCTTCAAGAAACGCGATCACATCCCCGCGATGGAATCCGTTCAGGGCAGTGCGGAAAGAAAAAATCTGATCAGCCATAATCGTGCCTCACTTTTGTTTTTTTACATTGTATCATAAGAATCCCCGAAAAACAACCGAAAAACTCCACGAATTCTGCCGAAAATGCGTTTAAAATCTTTTTTCATCCCGCTCTTGACAAGAGGCATAATCATTGCTACAATGAGGAAAATCAAAGGAGGGCGGTACGATGAAAACTGTATACACACATACTACCATGATGATGCGAAGCACCGCCTGCGTTTAATCCCTTTGATTAGATTTTGGGATGAATACGTAAGGCGGTTATGGTGCGTGCCATAGCCGCCTTTTTATGTACAAATAAGGAGGAAACAAACATGGCAGACTTTAACATCGGTACTCAGTGCGTGCAGGGCGGCTATACCCCCGGTAACGGCGAACCCCGTCAGATCCCTATCGTTCAGAGCACCACCTTCAAGTACGCAAGCAGCGCCGATATGGGCAAGCTCTTTGACCTTGAAGCAAGCGGCTACTTCTACACCCGCCTGCAGAACCCCACCAACGACTATGTGGCGGCTAAGATCGCAGCTCTGGAGGGTGGCTCCGCAGCCATGCTTACCTCTTCCGGTCAGGCAGCCAACTTCTACAGCATTTTCAACATCGCTTCCAACGGAGATCATGTGGTCAGCTCCGCCAGCATCTACGGCGGCACCTACAACCTTTTCGCCGTCACCATGAAGCGCATGGGCATCTCCTTCACCTTCGTTCCCGCTGACGCATCGGACGAAGAACTGGAAGCCGCATTCCGTCCCAACACCAAGGCTGTGTTCGGCGAGACCATTGCCAATCCTGCCCTCACCGTTCTGGACATTGAGCGCTTTGCCGCCGCTGCCCACCGCCACGGTGTCCCCCTGATCGTGGACAACACCTTCGCCACTCCCGTCAACTGCCGTCCCATCGAATGGGGCGCTGACATTGTTACCCATTCCACCACCAAGTACATGGATGGCCACGGTGCTGCCGTAGGCGGCTGCATCGTAGACTCCGGCAAATTCGACTGGACCAAGTATCCCTACCGCTTCCCCGGTCTTTGTACTCCCGATGAAAGCTATCATGGTGTCACCTACACCGAGCGCTTTGGTCTGGAAGGTGCCTTCATCACCAAGGCCACCGCACAGCTCATGCGTGACTTCGGTTCCATCCAGTCTCCCCAGAACGCCTTCTATCTGAACCTGGGGCTGGAAAGCCTGCATGTGAGAATGCGCCGCCACTGTGAAAACGGTCTGGCCGTTGCAAAGTTCCTGCAGTCCCATGAGAATGTCACCTGGGTGCAGTACTGCGGTCTGCCCGGCGACAAGTATTATGAACTGGGCCAGAAGTATCTGCCCAACGGCTCCTGCGGTGTTGTAAGCTTCGGCGTCAAGGGCGGCCGTGAAGCTGCCGAGCGTGTCATGGGCAAGCTGAAGATCGCTGCCATCGAGACCCATGTGGCAGATGCCCGCACCTGCTGCCTGCATCCCGCCAGCGCGACCCACCGCCAGATGAACGATGCAGAACTGGCTGCCGCCGGTGTCGGCGCAGACCTGATCCGCTATTCCTGCGGTCTGGAGGATGCCGAAGATCTGATCGCCGATCTGAAGCAGGCACTGGAAGATTGATTCCCATCGACAAAGGAGATATTGAACCATGCCGATCAAAATTCCCAATGAACTTCCCGCAACTCAGGTTTTGACCGACGAAAACATATTCGTAATGACCGAGACCCGGGCCATTGCGCAGGATATCCGTCCCCTGCAGATCCTTGTGCTGAATCTCATGCCCACCAAGATCGCCACAGAGACCCAGCTTGCCCGCCTTCTCAGTAATACCCCCCTGCAGGTGGAGCTGGAGCTGATGCAGACCTCCACCCACGAATCCAAGAACACATCCAAGGAGCATATGCTCAAGTTCTACACCACCTTTGACAAGGTGCGTGACCGCTACTTTGACGGTCTTGTCATCACCGGTGCTCCGGTGGAGAATATGCCCTTCGAGGAAGTGGAATACTGGAACGAGCTTTGCCAGATCATGGAATGGAGCCGCACCCATGTTTACAGCACCTTCCATATCTGCTGGGGCGCGCAGGCCGGTCTTTACTATCATTACGGCATCCCCAAGGTACCTCTGGACAAGAAAATGTTCGGTGTGTTCTCCCATAAGGTAGAGCGCCGCTCTTCCATGCTGCTGCGGGGCTTTGATGATGAATTCATGGTACCCCATTCCCGCCATACCACGGTTCTTCGTGAAGACATTGAGCGCTGCAACAAGCTGAAGATCCTTGCCTCCTCCGAGGAAGCCGGCATTTATGCCTTATCCACCGAGGGCGGTCGTCAGGTATATATCACGGGCCATTCCGAATACGATGCTCTCACACTGAAGGCAGAGTATGACCGGGACAAGAGCCGCGGACTTCCCATTGAAGTTCCGAAGAACTACTTCCCCGACGATGATGACACCAAGGCTCCCATTGTGAACTGGCGCAGCCACGCAAACCTTCTCTATCACAACTGGCTGAACTACTATGTCTACCAGACTACACCTTACGATCTGGATTATCTGACTCCCGTTATCTGATGATTAAGCGAAAGCTTCCCTCTCATGCTCAATTGCCTGAGAGGGTGCTTTTTCGTAATTCTGATCCCATAAAATATTTCTTTTCTGAATCTATTCATAGTGCCAGATTTTCGTTATGATAGCTGCATAAAATAAAGTTTAAGGAAGACCAATATGAAGCGCATTTTAAGTATTCAGGATATCTCCTGCCTTGGCCGCTGCTCCCAGACGGTGGCGCTGCCAGTCATCTCCGCAATGGGTACAGAATGTGTCATTCTGCCCACCGCAGTCCTCTCCACCCATACCATGTTCCAGGGCTTCACCGTCAAGGACCTGAGCGACCAGATCCGCCCGGTGGCTGACCATTGGGAAAAGGAACAGATCCATTTTGACGCGGTCTATACCGGTTATCTTGCCTCCGCGGAGCAGATCGAAGATGTATGCGATGTTTTCCGCCGCTTCCGTGAGAAAGACACCCTGATCTTCGTAGACCCCGCCATGGCGGATCACGGCAAGCTGTATCCTGCTTTCGGCCCTGAATTCCCCGCAGAAATGGCAAAAGTCTGCGCTATGGCAGATATCGTCATCCCCAATCTGACAGAAGCGTGCCTGCTGACAGAAACTCCTTATCCGGAAGAATATGACGAAGCTTTCATCAAAGCACTTCTGAAAAAGCTCTGTGCCATGGGCGCAAAAAAGGCGGTACTGACCGGTGTTGGCTTCCAGAGCGGTGAACTGGGTGTTATGGCCTACGATCCCGAAAAAGAGGAATACTTCACCTATTTCTCCCGACAGCTTCCCACCAGCTATCACGGCACCGGCGACCTGTTCTCCTCCACCTGCATCGGCGCCATGATGGACGGCAGCAGCCTGGAAGATGCCCTGAAGATCGCGGTTGATTACACAGTGGAATGCATCCGCATCACCGCCGAGGGCGGCCATGAAAAATACTACGGCGTGGAATTTGAGCGGGCAATCCCCTACCTCCTTCGCCGTATGGGAAAAATTTAACGATTCATAAAAGTCCGAAAAGCACAAAGCTTTCCGGACTTTTCGTCTATTCTTGTTCTTTGAATAGGAGTTTTCCGTCAATATCCGCAAGGCAATATACTTTGCGCTCCGGGTCTTCCAAAAGCTGCTGGGCAAGGGGTGCTTCCACCTGCTGCTGGATCAGATGGCGCAGGGTTCTTGCACCGCCCTCGTCTTTGCACTGCCGAACCAATGACAGTTGGACCGCAGCATCATAGGTAAAATCGATGCCCCGTTCCCGTGTGCGCTTTTGAAGCTCATTCAACTGCTGTCCCGCAATCCGGAGCAGTTCCCTCTCACCCAAGGATTCAAACACTGCCACTGCATCAAGGCGGCCTAAAAACTCTGCCGGGAAATGCTGCCGCAGCATGGCCCGTACCCGATCATTGGCAGCAGTGGGAGCAAAACCCAGTCCTCCCCTTTTCGCCTCCTCCCCGCCAATGTTGGCGGTCATAAAAAGAAGGGTATTGGAAAAGTCCACAGTTCTCCCCAATGAATCCGTCAGAATGCCGTCATCCATGATCTGCAGAAGAATGCCTGTTACATCCGGGTGGGCCTTGTCGATCTCGTCAAACAGCACCAGACTATAGGGATTGCGCCGCACCTTCTCTGTCAGCGTTCCTCCCTCTTCATGGCCCACATAGCCGGGAGGCGCACCCACAAGGCGGGAAACGCTGTGCTTTTCCATATATTCCGTCATATCGAGACGAACCATCGCCTTTTCGCTTCCGAATACACATTGGGCCGCCGCCTTGCAAAGCTCTGTTTTGCCAACACCGGTGGGGCCGGTGAGCAGAATGGATGCTGTGGGTCGGTTTTGGCCGCTCAGTCCGGTTCTGCCCCGCTGTACCGCCTGCGCCACAAGGCGCACTGCCTCATTTTGTCCCACTACCCGCTCTTTGAGCCGCTTTTCAAGCTCCTGCAAGGTCTGCCGCTGGCTTGCGTCCAGTTCCCCCACCGGAATGCCGGTGCGGGCACTCACAGCATAGGCAATATCCGCTTCGCTGACCCGAAGGGCCTCCGCGCTTTTATTATCATGAAGGCTCCGTAGCTTTCCCTGAAGCTGCAAAGCTTTGGAAAAATCCTCCTGGGCAATTGCGGTACGCAAAGCATCATCGAGCTGCTTCCGCTTTGTGCGCTCTTTGGTGCTTTCATTCCTTAGCGCGCACAGGCAGGCATGAGCCGCCCCTTCATCTAAAAGGTCCAGCGCCTTATCCGGCAGATAATAATCGCATAAATAGCGCTGCGACAGTTTCACCGCAGCATGCAATGCGTCATCTCCAATTTGCAGGCCATGATGCCGCTCCAATCCCGGGCGAAGTCCCCGAAGGATCTCCATCGTTTCATGCGCTGCCGGTTCTTTCACCTGAATTCGGCGAAAACGCCGCTCCAATGCCGCATCTTTTTCGATAAATTTTCGATATTCCTCCATCGTAGTGGCACCGATCATCTGGATGCCGCCACGGCTCAGCGCGGGTTTTAAAAGATTGGATGCATCGATGGCACCTTCCGCTGCCCCCGCACCCACAAGGGTGTGCATTTCATCCACAAAGACGATCACATCCCCGCTGCGCTGGATCTCTGCCAGAAGATCACGCATCCGCTCTTCAAATTCGCCGCGGTACTTTGTACCCGCAACGATACTTGCCATGTCCAATGAAATCAAGGTCTTCGCCCGAAGCTGTGGCGGTACCTGACCGGCTGCCATCCGCTGGGCAAGCCCCTCCACAATGGCGGTCTTCCCCACTCCGGGATCGCCTACCAGTGCGGGATTGTTCTTGTTCTTGCGGCAAAGAACCTCGATCACGGTATCGATCTCCTCCGCCCTGCCAATGACAGGACCGGAAGCCCCGGCCTTTGCCACCATATCCACACCAAATTGCTCCAATAAGCGCATGGTTCCTCCTTTTTTATCCTGAGATAGTTTCCGATTCATGCCTGCCTCCGCACAGATCTGCTCAGGACACACGCCGCAGCTTACCAAAAGCAGTGAGGCAGTGGAACCGCTGTTGGCGGCAATGGCCCACAGAAGCTGCTCCGGGTGCACAATATAATTCTTTTCCGCGCTGCAAATCGCTGTTCGGATCACATCCTGTGCCCCCGGCGACAAGCCCTGGGGCAAAAGTAAATCCCTTCCACCCTGCCCCCGTATCCGCTCTAAAAGGGAATACATCTTAGTATAGGTGATCTCATTTTTTGCAAGTATCTGGGACATGCTGCTCTGACCGTGCGCACAAATGGAAAGCAAAATATGCTCACTTCCCACAAAGCTGTGTCCCAAACGCCTTGCAAACTGACCTGCCTTTCGTAAGATTTCCTCGCAATCCCGATCAAAGCTAACCTTTCTCATTTCTTCTCCCCCCCAATTTCAGAGGGATTTTCTCCCACCGAAGGAAAAACTATACTAATTTACCACCATATTTTTAACAGAATATTTTTTCATTTTTTCATTTTTGTATTTGCTTTTTTCTAAAACCATGCTACAATAAAAAAGCGATAAGCAAATACAATATGGAGGTACTCACAATGGCATATTTCATCACTGACGCTTGCCTGAGCTGCGGTTCCTGTGCAGACTCCTGCCCCCTCGGCATCATCGCTGAAGGCGACGGCAAGTATGTTATCGACGCTGATCAGTGCATCGAGTGCGGCGCTTGCGCTGGCTCCTGCCCCGTTGAAGCAATCGAGCAGGCTTGATTCGTACTTAATAACACCCCTGTGCACCGCACAGGGGTGTTATTCTTGAGAGGTATTTTCATGGAAGATTTTGAAGTTCTTTCCTGCGGTATGCGGGTGCTGCAGACGGATGATCTGTTCCGGTTGGGTACAGATTCCATTCTGCTTTCCAATTTCGCCTCTCCCCTGCGTGGTCGGAGGATCGCTGATCTCGGGGCAGGCGGAAGTGCACTTGGTGTGCTTTTATGTGCAGCGAACGAAAAATGCGAAGTCACCGGGATCGAGATCCAGGAGAAAGCCTGCGATATTTCAAGGAAAAACATTGAGATCAACGGTCTTCATGCTCGGCTTCATATTATGCAGGGAGACCTGCGGGAAATCAGAACCTTACTTCCGGCCAACAGCTTTGATACGGTCATCTCGAATCCCCCCTATTTCCCCGTGGGAAGCGGCGCACAGCCCGAGGAGCCTGCTTTTGCCATCGCCCGAACAGAAACCTGCTGCACATTAAACGAGCTTTGCAGCGCCGCTGCATGGCTTTTACGCTATGGCGGCAGCTTCTACCTTGTGCATCGACCGGAGCGGCTTGCAGAGATCATATACCTCTTAAAAACGCATCATCTTGAGCCAAAACGGCTGCGCTTTGTGCGGCATCATCCCACCGCAGCGGTGTCCCTTGCTTTGATCGAGAGCCGTTCCGGCGGAAAGAGCGGCCTGCAAATTGAAAATGACCTCATTCTTTTCGATGAAAACGGAGCGCAGACCCGGGAATACCGGGAAATTTACCATATGCCATAAACTGACAGGAGGAAGCCATGTCCGGAACTCTGTATCTTGTGCCAACCCCAATTGGCAACCTGAACGATATATCTGATCGCTGCCGCGCCACACTGACGCAGGCGGACTTCATCGCCGCGGAAGACACCCGGGTCTCTGTGCGTCTTTTGAATCATCTTGATATCAAAAAAGAGCTGGTCAGCTATCATGAGCACAACAAAGTCAAAAGCGGCCCCAGAATTTTAGAGCGGCTGCAAAACGGCGAAAGCTGCGCTCTGGTCACGGATGCCGGCTCCCCCGCCATCTCCGATCCCGGCGAGGATCTGGTCAGACTTTGTTCCGATGCCGGTGTGACGGTGTGCGCCATTCCCGGCCCCTGCGCTTTGGTGACTGCCCTTTCGGCCTCCGGTCTGCCCACCGGGCGCTTCTGCTTTGAGGGTTTCCTTTCCACCACCAAAAAGGTGCAGAAGGCCCATCTGGAAAGCCTGAAGCAGGAAACACGCACCATGATCTTCTATGAAGCGCCCCACCGTCTGAGCACCACACTGGAGGCTCTGCTTGATTCCTTTGGCCCGGAGCGGCGCATCAGCCTCTGCCGCGAGCTGACAAAGCTCCATGAGGAATATTTCCGCACCACTTTAGCAGAGGCTGTGGAATACTACAAAGAAAACCCGCCCAGAGGCGAGTTTGTGCTGGTGGTGGAGGGTGCAAGCATTACGCAGGAAGCTCCTGATTTAGATGCTGCCATCCAACTTGTTTCCGATTTGATGCAAAGCGGATTATCCCGAAAGGACGCGGCAAAAAAGGCCGCAGAGCAAACGGGTCTGAAAAAGAATATCCTTTACGAAGAGTCCCTTCGTAGTGAAGAATGATACACAGGCTGTTGGCGCACATCATGCCAACAGCCTGTTCGTTTACGCAATATCAAATTCTTTCAATGTATCTGCCTTATTTTCGCTCAAACGGTAGCGCATGAGTATGGCTGCCGTCTGCGCCCGGGTCGCAGTACCCTTTGGCTGAAGGGACAGACCCTTGCCGTCAGCCGCACCCTGGATCAATCCAATACCGTATGCCCAGCAAAGGGCATCCTTCGCATAGTCGGAAACGGCAGATGCATCCGTAAAGGATGACACGGAAGCATTCGTTTCGGTACTTCTGCCCGCATAGCAGGCGTAGCGATGGAGAATCACAGCAAGCTGTTCCCGTGTCAGAAGATCATCCGGGGCAAAGCGCCCATCCGGATAGCCTGTCACAATGCCGTTTTCCACCGCCCAGCAAACCGCCACCTCATACCATGCGCCTGAGGGAACATCTATAAATTCCAATCCTTCCGGCGCTATGGGTAAAGTCGAATCGGCCTCTCCCCTTTTGGGTTCCTTCATAGTCTCAAGAAATGGTTCAACATTTGGATTTGCCATGCGGTAGAGCGTTGTCACGAACATGGCACGGGTCATACCCTGCTCCGGTGCAAATCTGTTCGCGGCCACACCCTGAAAGATTCCTTGTCCAATCGCGTAATCCACAGCCTCATGATACCATCGCCATGGGATCACATCCGTGAAATTTGCACTTGGGCAGCTATGGCTATGTCCATTGTAGCTGCCGTAAGCCTTCAGAAGATCAAGGATGCAGAGGTTGAAGGATTCGCAGTAACCGCTTCGAAGGAAAGCCGACATACTGTAGATATCATAGGGAAACTCAAACAGGCAGGAGGCATAGCCGATGGATGCGGCATAGGATGTAAAGAAACCCAGAGAATTGGTGCAGCTGGAATAGGCATTGCGGGGAAAACGGGAGGAAAACACCTGATTCAGATGGCCGTTCTTACCGTCAGAGGTTTTGATCTGCTGGAACCAGCCGTGGGCATCGATGCAGACATTGGCACCTGTTCCCTTGACGCTGCGAATAAAATCCGCAAGTGCCACCGCCTCTAAGGCCGCCAAAGGCTTAGATCCGTTAAAATTTCGATCAGTGGAATACTTAGTCCAGTTATGCGGAAAGCTGCGGTTCAGATCCACACCTTTCCCCTGAACAAGCTGCCCGTTGGCATCTAAGTAGGTGGTGGTGCAGCGGCCCGGGCCATTGGAGGTATAGCCGTCCATCAGGCCATCAGGATTCATACAGGGCAAAACATATACGGTCCAGCCGTAGTCCGTGATCAGCTCCCTGTTTTCATCCAGCCGCTTCATCAGCTCGTTGGCGGTATAGACCAGTGCGCCGCCATCCTTATTAAAATTATCCTCGTAACCATGGATGGCAAAACCTGCAACCATTACATTTTTACCGCTGCCAAAACGGTAGGCCACAAGCTCCCGGCCTGCTCCACTGTGGCCATATACGACCTTATCCGCGGAAGCAGGAGGCTGCACATCCCGAAGATCAAAGGCAGATGCCTGTCCTGAAAAAAGGACAAAGCACACAAGCATGGTAAGAAACACCATAAGCAGGCGAAGATACTTCATTTTCATGGTCTTACCCCCATAACACGAAGCGATTCTGAAAACAATGCCTTCGCCGCAGCTTCACGGATCTCTTCACGAGTCCCACTAAGGTGCAGCTCCAGTACCTTTGTCCCTTCCTTTTCTGCAATGGCGGCATACACAAGGCCCTCGGGGTTTCCGCGCTCATCACCGCCGGGACCTGCCACGCCTGTGGTGGAGATACCGTAGTCTGCATTCAGCAAACGGCGGACCGATTCCGCCATCTGCGCCGCAACCGGGGCACAAACTGCCCCTTCCCTTTCCAAAAGCTCAGCATCTACGCCTAAAACCGCGTGCTTCACCTCATTGCAGTAGGATATCACACCGCCGGGATAGACCGCAGAACTGCCGGGTACATCCGTCAGGAGCTTTCCCAGCAGGCCGCCGGTGCAGGATTCCGCCGTGGCAAGGGTCTTCCCTGCCTGACGAAGATAAGAGATAACACGGATCGCCTCATCCATGATAGCGAACTTTCTTCAGCTCTGTATTTTCCAGCGCCCGCTGAATGAGCGCTTCTCTGTCCAGCTTCCGCTCTGCCTTGATGACATGCTCAAGGCTGGGCTTGGTGCGGGGATGCTTGGGGGTAAAGACGGTGCAGCAATCCTCATAGGGAAGGATGGAAGTTTCCATGGTGCCGATGCGGCGGGCAATGGTGACGATCTCTTCCTTATCCATGCCGATGAGCGGGGTAAAGATGGGAAGATTGACCGCAGCAGCCGTCACGCCCATGGCCTCCATGGTCTGGCTTGCCACCTGACCGAGGTTCTCACCGGTGACGAGACAGCCGCAGCCATGATCTCTGGCGATGCGCTCGGAAATTTCCATCATGAATCTGCGCATGATGAGGGTGAAGTATTCTTCGGGGCAGTTGTCGCGGATGGCTTCCTGAATTTCGGTGAAGCTAACAATGTTCACGGTCATACGGCCGCAGTAGCGGGTCATCAGACGGGCCAGCTCCAGCACCTTATCCTTGGCAAGCTCAGAGGTATAGGGATAGGAGAAGAAATGGATGCACTCCAGCTCCACGCCCCGCTTCGCGATCATATAGCCTGCCACCGGGGAATCGATGCCGCCGGAGAGCAGAACAGCCGCTCTGCCGCCCACACCGGTGGGAAGGCCGCCGGCACCGGGTTCCGCTGGGCCGTGGACATAGGCAAACTGATCACGGATCTCCACATGGACCGTATATTCCGGATGATGCACATCCACCAAAAGATGGGGATAGGCTTCCGCGATACGACCGCCGATGTCCTGAGAGATCTGGATGGAATTCAGGGGGAAGCGCTTGTCTGCCCGCTTGGACTCCACCTTGAAGCTCTTTGCGCTCAGCAGGTCATCGTCCAGATATTCTCTCACTGCCGCGTAAATGGCATCTAAGTCCTTCTCGCAGGGTCTGCAGCGGCACAGGGCCACCACACCAAAGATATAATGGCAGGCATCCCATGCGCCGTCCAGATCACAGTCCTCGTTCTGGGGTTCCACAAACACGGTGGACTGGATGATATTGACATTGAACTCACCAAAGGGGCGCATTCTGCGGTTGACATTCTGCTTGAGCTTGTTTTCAAACTGCCAGCGATTCTGTCCCTTCAGGACGATCTCGCCCAGTTTCAGCAAAAAGTGTTCTTTCATATTATATAGTAACTCCTGTTATGATTTATTTATTGATCTCCCAGCTGGAAGGTACGGTAGCGGATCGCCTCCGCTAAATGCTGCATTTCGATCTCCTCGCTGCCGTCTAAGTCCGCAATGGTACGGGCAACACGGAGGATGCGGTCATAGCTTCGGGCGGTGAGCCTGAGGGCGTCAAAGGCTTCCTTCATCAGCTGGGTGCAGTTTTCGTCTAAAGTGCAGATGGTTCTCATCTGCGCCGGGGTCATGCGGGCGTTGCACTGGGTGGTGCTTTCGCCAAAGCGGGCAATTTGCCTTGCTCTGGCTTTATCTACCCTCTTTTTGATCTCTTCCGAGGGTTCTGCCGGAGTTCTGCGGCGCAGATTCTCAAAATCCACCGCTGCTACCTCCACGATCATATCGATGCGGTCCAGCAGCGGGCCGGAAATGCGGCTCAGATAGGCATCCACTGAGGCTTTGGAACAGGTACACCGTCCGCTGGGATCGCCGTACCAGCCGCACTTGCAGGGATTCATGGCGCAGACCAGCATCAAGTCACTGGGATAGCTCACCGCGCCATTGACTCTGGAGATGGTCACAACACCATCCTCCAAAGGCTGTCGCAACACCTCCAAGGTCTCCTTGCGGAATTCCGGTAGCTCGTCTAAAAACAAAACGCCTTTATGGGCAAGGGATACTTCGCCGGGCTTTGGATTGCTGCCGCCGCCGGCAAGTCCTGCCGTGGAAATGGTATGGTGGGGCGCACGGAAGGGCCGCTCCCGCACCAGAGGATCGTCAGAAGGAAGCAACCCCAACACGGACCGGATCTTTGTGGCTTCCAGAGATTCCTCCCTTGTCATATCCGGCAAAATGGAGGGAAGCCGCTTGGAAAGCATACTCTTACCGGAGCCCGGAGGGCCAACCAAAAGAATATTATGGCTGCCTGCCGCCGCCACCTCCAATGCCCTTTTGGCATTCTCCTGCCCCTTGACATCGCAGTAGTCAAGGATCGATTTCTGCTTTTCCTTGGGCTCCCATGGTGTCTGAGGCTCAATGGGTGCTTCTCCCCGCAGATGGGCCACAAGCTGCGCCACATCCCGCACCGGGTAGACACGAAGACCCTGTGCCAAGGTGGCCTCTGGGGCATTTTCTGCCGGGACATAGAGGGCCTCGATCCCCTGCTCCTTCGCCGCCAGTGCCATGGGCAGCACACCGGGCAACGGACGCACATAGCCCTCCAGACTTAATTCGCCAAGGAAAGCACTGCGCTCTTTCGGCAGCTTGCAAAGCCCCGTGGCAGCAAGGATGCCCAGAAGGATAGGAAGATCATACACTGTGCCGGATTTTTTGGTGCCCGCCGGGGCAAGGTTGCAGGTGATGCGGCTGACCGGGAATTTAAAGCCGGAGTTTTTCACAGCCGCCCGCACCCGTTCCCGGGCCTCCTTGACGGCAGCATCCGGAAGGCCAACGATCTCAAAGGCCGGAAGGCCGTTGGTAATATAGCATTCCACCAAAACCTCATAGCCGCTGATACCGCTCAATCCAAGGGAACGAACATGACAGATCATCCGGTCACCTCCTCAAAAATCTTCAAACAGAGCCTGCATAAAATGGCCCATACTATGGCATTTTATATATCATACAGCATTTGAAAACAAATTACAATGTCCTGAAAAGAATTTGTTGACAAATGTGCAAGGACATGGTAATATAGTTAGCGTCTCAAAGATGCACGGAGAGATGTCCGAGCGGTTTAAGGAGCTGGTCTTGAAAACCAGTGACACAGCAATGTGCCGTGGGTTCGAATCCCACTCTCTCCGCCAATCTCTTCTAACTGAATAATGAGAACAGATTCGGAGAAGTACCCAAGAGGCCGAAGGGGCTCCCCTGCTAAGGGAGTAGGCGTCTAAAAAGCGCGCAAGGGTTCAAATCCCTTCTTCTCCGCCATGTAAAAAGCCTGATTTGTCGACCGACAAATCAGGCTTTTTACAATGATATCCGTTCCTCTCGGACCGGGTGATATATCTTCGATATGATATCCACTATCGTGGATGATATATGCCTTCAGCATATGAAGGGAACGGATATTATATCATATTTGCTTCGCAAATATATCATACGGCATCGCCGTATATCATATTGCGCAAGCGATATATCATTGAAAAACGCAACATCTTATGTTACAGTACCATTGAAAGAAGGTGCATTTATGGCCGAAAACAAATTGCTCGTCTTATCTTTTAATTTGCAAAGGAGAATGCAAAATGAAAATATACGCACCAACTGCACTTAAATGGTTGGCTGCAGTTACTTTGGTCTGCGGAATAGTGTTTCTTTCTGGTATCATTCTTATATTTGCTAAAATATCAAATGTTTCGTTTTCCATCGGATTTACATTATTGGGTGGATTGCTTGGTATGCTTTTTCTTATTTGTTATCTTGCCGAAAGGACACGTGTATTGAGCATAGACAATGAAAAAATCATTTTACCAAGGGGTGTATCAATCAATGGGAAAATGGTTTTTCAAAAAACTGTTGTTAAGTGGAGCGAAATAGGTTCTGTCAAAAGCAATTTTTTACCGGGCGATAAGATTATTTCTGAGGATTGTTTCTTTCACACATTAGGCTTAAAAGATGGCAGAAAAGTAACTTTCACACTTTTTTCCTATGGCAAAGATGAAGAAAAAGATATTTTAGAAACCATTAAAAGAAACATCGTATAAAAGGCTCACTCTACTGTAGATTTGTACTTAAAGAGTTGAAAGGTGATCACTTTGTTTACAAAAGTATCCTACTAATGACAGGACTCAGAAAAAATTAGCCAAGAGAATTGCGAAAAAATAATCGAGTTCTCTCCCCTTCGCGATCGATAAAAACTTGTTTTTCTAAAAATAATTTGCTAAACTAACGATAATTGACCATTGTAAACGCATTGTTCTGTGATATAGAAAGTAGTTGATCGCACCATGAAAAAGCAATACATTGCCTTCCTCTTTCTCTTTCTTCTCCTTCTGTCCGGATGCTCCGATCCTCAACCTCCAATGCAGCAGGAGGTACTTAAACCCGTCGAGCAAGTTGGACAGATCCCGGACGAACTCATTGAGATCGTTGAGAACAACCTTTGGAAAGATGTCACTGCCTTTGATGGAAGAGTTTTAAAATCAGATATCCTCTCTTCCGATCAAGAAAACAGAACCGTCACCCATCAGATCCGGATGATGGATCTCTACGGAAAAGAGCTTGCGGCATATACCTGCAGCTCCGATGATGCATACCATGTCACCACCCTGACAGCCACAGCGGAGGGTGGCTTCCTGTTCGTGTTTGGTTTTCAGGACTATGCTTACGGTCAAAATACTTGGGCAAGCGACAAAGGCTTTGCCTCCCGGGTGATAAAATGCGATAAAGACGGAAATGTTCAGTTTGACACAGCTTTAGAAGATATGGAAGGCCGGGCATTGGAATATTGTTTCGAGAAAAACGGACAGTTTTACTTCTTCGGAACGATTCAGAAATACAAAACGAAAAACAGGGGCATAAATCCTCAAACAGACATTTATATGGCAAGGCTCAACGAAAACGGGGAACTATCGAATACCCAATGCATTGCCGGTTCTGATTTTGATGACCTACATTTTGCAGAGCGATCCGGTGACCATTTTGTGCTATCGATCAGCGCCCAATCTGACGATGGAGACTTTACCGGCTCCAACTCTGGTGGATACCCTGTGAAGTGGGTTTTTACGGTAGACGATGACCTTGAGATTATTAAAAAGAAACGCTCACCCGGCAGAGATTTCTCTGACACACAGCTCGGAGAAAAAGACGGCGCTCCCGTGTATAAAAGCACTCCCCTTCTGAATGATTTTGATGCAGGAACACCCACAGCCTTTATTGATTACGGTGATTTTTTCCTGATCGTCTCTGAGAACAATACCGGAGTCTATGAAAATACTCCACCTGCCGTCAGCAGCATATGGTACTACACAGAAACGGTTTATTCCGGTTACGATGATAGCGGCAAATTGCTTTTCAGAGCATCCGTAGATTCTTCCCCAGATTACGACAATTGGATAAATAATTAAAACCGTAATTGAAAATTATCCTCCCCTATGCTACAATAGCACCACAAACATATCAGGCCATTGGTCTTACCATCGCAAGGAGCATCATTATGAAAAAAACATACAAAATCACGCTGATCCTTACCCTCTGCCTTGTACTTAGCCTCAGCCTGCTGAGCGGCTGCGCGAAGGAGAAGGAATTCCCCATCGATCTTTCCGATACCGTCTGGAACTATACCGGCGACTACTATGTATTCAACGCAGACGGCACCATCAAGACTTATAATGCCGACGGTATCGAGTACGAAGACTACGCCGGCGGATATGCCATCGAAGACGGCGTTTGCAAGATGGTCTATGGCAGCGCAAACTACACCGTGACCTACGAAGAAGAGAAGCTGGTCGCCACCAGTGAGGACAATATGACCTTCCGCTTTGACCGGGCAGAAGCGGTTCCCACTCCCACTGAGGAAGCTCTGGCAGAAGCCGAAGCCAAAGCAGCCGGCGCTGTATCCGGCGTGGATGTTACCTCCGAGGATCCCAACGCCATTGATCTGCGGGACTCCACCTGGGAAACCGAGGGCATTACCTACCATTTCTTTGCCGACGGCACTCTGGAAGCCAGCAACGGCAGCGCCAACAAGCTGGGCAGCTACACCTGGAACGGTATGAAGGGCACCATCTCCTTGGACGGCGCCACCGTACCTCTGGTAAACGAGAGCGGCTCCATCTTCATCGAAGGCGAAGACGGCTACCTCTATATGCTGGTAAGCTCCTCCACCTTTGATTACTGATCTTAAATATTTCAAATAATCGGACACCACAGAATTGTGGTGTCCGGCATTCATTTATATATCTTTGTGAAGCAAAGCACATTTTCTTTTCTCTCTTCACTTTTCATTATTCTCTGGAAACGACAATTTCTTCTTGAGAAGAGAGAATAGTGAAGAACAAAAAGAGAAGAGAACACCAAAAAGAAACGACAATTCCCTGACGGAAA
Source organism: Oscillospiraceae bacterium (assembly GCA_015067585.1). Classification (GTDB taxonomy): domain Bacteria; phylum Bacillota; class Clostridia; order Oscillospirales; family Oscillospiraceae; genus SVMC01. The sequence goes on along the minus strand of SVMC01000006.1, from coordinate 13,825 downwards.
TTGTCGTTTCTTTTTGGTGCGGAAGAAGAGACTTGAACTCTCACGTCGGTTGACACACGCACCTCAAACGTGCCTGTCTACCTATTCCAGCACTTCCGCATGGCGCACTTTACAGCGCTCATTTATTATAATGACTGAAGCATAATTTGTCAATACTAATTTTTCTTTTCTGTCATTTTCCTTCAAAAAAGTAAAATCGCAACTTTTTGCAGGGGAACGCAGTTCAATAATGAAATCAAACCGTAGACGTAATGCCCTCTCTTTGACATAATCATTCGTATTATTCGACAGGATATACAAGAAAATCCCATTTGAATTCTTCCGTCTGTCCTGGGAAAGCTCGGCAGGCACAAACTTTTTCACATTCTCCACAGGTTTATCCACAGGCTTGCGCCCATATCTTTATGAATAATCCGTTAACATAAAGCAAAATACAACTACATAACAAATTCCGCAATTTCCTCTGTGGAAAGTTCCGGCTGCAATGCCTCATTAAGCGCCATGGACAGCATTTTCGCCATTCCCTCGATGCACTCATCGATCTCCGCACTGGTTACGATCATGCCGGATTCTGCTCGATCCATATCCGTTACCGTTGGAACGCCTATGGCATACACGGGAATTCCCAGGGTTTTGCGGTCAAAGGCTGACCGGCGATTTCCCACTCCGGAACCGGGCTGGATCCCGGTATCCGCGATCTGGACAACGCTTCCGATATGAGAGATCTCTGCGGCAGCAAGAGCATCGATCACAATGACGCAGGAAGGCTCTGTGCTGCGCAGCACGCTTTGAACGATTTCAAGACTCTCCAGGCCTGTCTGCCCTTTGACCCCGGGACAGATGGCTGAAACGGGACGAAGTCCCTGATAGGCGTCCGCCACATGGCGTGAGATGAGAAGCTGATCCACGGTCCTCGGCCCTAAGGCATCCGGGGTGACAGATCGGTTTCCCAAGCCCACCACCATGATATGCTTTTGTGTATCTTTGGGCAGTAATTTTTTCAGATGCCCCGCAAGCTGCCGTGCCGCCTCTGCCCGTACGCAGCCGTATCGGCTGCCAAGCTCCATGGAAAGATAGGTACCCTTGGGTTTACCCAGAGCCTGCGCCCCTTCTTCATCCAGAATCTTCACAATTGTAGTCTGCAGGGGGCCACGGGATTTTGTTTCTACCTGAACACCTGGCATGGATGCTCGTTTCTCCGCCCGGCGCCACAGCTGATGGGCCTCCACTGCAAGGTCTGTTCTCTTCATTTGCCTCATCACACTCCCTTTCACACATAAATCATCAGAATCTCCTCCCCTACAGTTTTCTCCCAATACCACGAAATATGCAAAACGGCGAACGGTTTTCATTTTCTTAAAACAACTTGTGCAGTTCGTAAAAAAAGAACTTGCATCCTGACATGACATTCGATATAATGACAAAAGATTGCTCGCATTACGCGACCCCATCGAATTCCAAAGAAACTGAGAGGATGAATCACCATGAGTGCATCACGCGAAAGAAAAAAGCGCTTGGAGCTTGCCAATTCCGGCCAGACCGACAAGCAGGCAAAGGCTGCAGAGGCCAAAAAGAAAAAGACTAAGAATGTTCTGGTCGGCATTATCGCTGCCGTTGTGGCTGTCGCCATCCTGGCAGGCTGTGTTTACGGCCTTCTGATCCAGCCCAAACTGGCACCCCGTCAGACCGCTGCCCTGAAAGTTGGCAACCATGAGCTTTCTTCTACTGAATTCAGCTACTACTATTACGATGCCATCAACAACTTCTATCAGAACTATGGCTCTTATCTGAGCTATGTTATGACTGATCCCTCCCTCCCCCTGGATGAGCAGGTTTATAACGAAGAAACCGGTGAAACCTGGGCCGATTACTTCATCGCAACAGCTGCTCAGAGCGCAAAGTATGACTACGCCGCATATGACGCAGCAAAGGAAGCCGGCTATACCCTTTCCGCTGAAAGCGAAAAGACCATTGACGAAGGTCTGAAGGAACTGAAGGAAACCGCAAAGGCCAATGGCTTTACCTCCCTCAAGCAGTACTTCACTCAGATCTACGGCCAGGGCAGCTCCGAAAAGTCCTATCGTGAATATCAGCGCATCCACATGACCGCCGCTGAATACGCACAGAAGGTAGACGCAGACCGTACTTATACCGATGAGCAGATCTCCGCTCTGGACGCAGAAAATCCCGCAATCTTCAGCAGTGTTTCCTACCGTTCCTTCTACATCAGCGCCAACAACTATAAGAATGCAGATGCTGAAGAAACCACTGAAGAAGAGGATGCTGCCGCTCTCGAAGCCGCTGAAGCCGATGCCAAGAAGCTGGCAGAAGATTCCAAGGGCAACGAAGCCAACTTCATCGAAGGTGCCTACAATCTGGCCAGCGAAGCTTCCAAGGCAAGCTATGAAGATCCCAACGCAACCCTGTATGAAAACGCTCCCTACGAAAATGTGAACACCACCATCCAGGAGTGGCTCTTTGATGAAGCCCGTGAGATGGGCGATACCACTTATCTCTCCGATGGTAGCACCGGCTACTATGCTGTATACTTCATCGGTATCAACGATAACAAGTACAACACTATGAATGTCCGCCACATCCTGATCAGTCCCGAAGTGGATGAAGACCTGGACGGTGACGGCACTGCCGATACCAATTCCGAAGCCGCTCTGGAAGCTGCCAAGGCTGAAGCTGAGCAGATCCTGGCTGACTGGCAGGCAGGCGATGCCACCGAAGAAAGCTTTGCTGCGCTGGCAGACGAGAAGTCCTTTGACACCGCTGAAGGCGGTCTGTACGAAGGTGTCTACCGTGGCATGATGGTGGAAGAATTTGAAGACTGGTGCTACGATGAAAGCCGTCAGCCCGGCGATACCGGTATCGTTTACAGCCAGTACGGTTATCATGTCCTGTATTTCGTTGGCGAAGGCGAAGAATACCGCGAGTCTATGATCGTCAGCCATCTGAAGGAAGACGACTACACTGTATGGTCCGAAGAGCTGATTGCAGACTACGAAGCTACCATTCTGGATGAAGGCATCGGATATCTGCGCACCGATATGATTCTCGGCTCCTCCGATTCCACCACTCCCGAAATCACCATCGAGAACTAATTCCCGCTTGATAAGTAACAGCCTGCCGGAGCATATCCGGCAGGCTGAAATTTTCCATGATTTGAGGTCGATCCTATGGGTAAGGAATTTCTGAGAGAAGAAATGATGTTTGGCGAGGATGCTTTAAAGAAGCTGCGGCAAAGCCATGTGGCGGTGTTCGGCATCGGCGGCGTGGGCAGCTACAGCGCGGAGGCACTGGCAAGAGCCGGTGTAGGCCGCCTGACCCTTGTGGACAACGATACGGTCAGCGTCACCAACATCAACCGCCAGCTTTGCGCGCTCCATTCCACCGTCGGGCAGAACAAGTCCGATGTGATGGCACAGCGCATCCTTGACATCAACCCGGAATGCCGGGTCCGCTCCCTTGTCCGCAGCTATACCGAGGCAGATAAGGAGCTCTTCTTCACAGAGCACTACGACTATATCATCGATGCCATTGATACCGTGTCCTGCAAGCTGAGCCTGATCGAAAATGCCATAAACAGGGATATCCCCATCATCAGTGCCATGGGCACCGGAAATAAGCTGGACCCCATGCAGTTTTGCATCACTGACATTTCCAAAACCACCGGCTGTCCCCTCGCCCGTGTGGTGCGTAAGGAACTGCGTGCCCGGGGCATCAACCATCACAAGGTACTGTATAGTCAGGAGCTTCCCATCACTCCCCTGCCCCTTGAGGCGCCCCCTGAGGGCCGCAGATCGGTACCTGCCTCCGTGTCTTGGGTACCCTCCTGCGCGGGCCTCATGCTCTCAGGCTTCGTGGTGCAGCAGCTGATTGAGGATTCAGCCCAATAAAATGAAAAACTCCTTCCCGGATCCGGGAAGGAGATATTTTCATGCTACGGCAAATTAAGCGAGCTTGTTCATCTTGACGGTCATGCTGCTCTTCTTGCGCGCTGCAGTGTTCTTGTGAAGAATACCCTTTTTCACAGCCTGATCAACGACCTTAACGGCTGCCTTGTAAGCGCTATCGGCCTGCTCTTTGTTACCGGCTTCGACGGCGGCGTCAAATTTCTTCACGGTCGTCTTGAGGGCAGACTTTGCAGCCTTGTTACGCTCGTTCTCGACCTTGGAAATCAGAACTCTTTTCTTTGCAGATTTAATGTTGGGCACGGATTACACCTCCTCCAATAGCGTTTGTATGACGCACATTTTTTCCTCATGCAGTAAAACATTATATCTGCTCATGCAGAAAAAATCAATAGTAAATTTCAAAAAAATACAATATTTTTTTCATGCAGACACAATATCTTGTTTGGATCCCCGTCCGAACCGCCAATTTACCGTCATGGGCAGAAAAATGGCAGCACATCATATGCTGACATGCTGCCATCCGGCTTTTTGAGAGCCCCCACCATGGCCGTGAGAACCCAGTTATAACCTGCACAAAATGGCAGGTGGGTCGCCTCTCTCATTCTTCGCTGCTTCCAACGTCCGCGCTGTATCAAAGTACAGGCGGGAGGCCTGCAATCCGAATAAGAAGTACAGCATCCCGTGAATAAAATGTGGGTTTAAGTGGGCCCTTCACGCACCCGGCAGGGAGCCGGGACTCTTAAAGCTCTTCTTCGTCCTCTTCATCGTAAAGCTGATCGATAAGAAGCTCATAAACCTGTTCAAGCTCCTCCTCGTCCTCCACGGCACAGAGGATCTCTTCACCGTTTTCCTGCACCGCCTTGAGGATGCTGACTTCCAGTTCTTCTTCCTCATCATCCGTCTCGGCCGGTGCCAGTGCATAATACAAAGAACCATTATACTCTACCGTAGAGAGAATCTCCAGTTCATATTCCTTGCCGTCTTCATCGGTGATGGTGATCAGATCCTGACCAAATTCAGTATCCATTGGGTGCCTCCTGTGAATTGATGGCTTTATTTTACCACAGAAGCGTAAAAAATCAAGAGGAAATCTGTCTGGGAATACAATTTCATCAAAAAGCATTCGTCCGGCTTACCATTATTGTCTAATTTTAACAACTGCTTCCACATGTTTCCGCAGGAATCGCAATTTTATTCTTTTTCGTATCTCTGAGCGAAATGTTTTTCCTATCCCTTAGTTTATGCTGTTATGTTGCTTTGATTCCGGAAAAACTAAGTAAAAGAACTTGTATTTTGGATTCCAATCGATTGACAAATATGATATAATAACTATATTATGAATTCGTATACGCATTCATCGTTTTCGATGTTTTTAATGACCGGCTGCACGGCAGCCTTGGAGGATGCCTCAATGGACGACAACAAGAAAAAACTGCGGGAGCTCAAACGGCGCAAGCGCAAGGACAATGACCAGGACAGTATTCCTGTGATCATTCTCCGGGTGCTGTGGTTCCTGATCAAATTTACCATCGGTGCCGCTGCGACCGTGCTGCTCATCGCCGTCATCGCCGGTATCATCTTTTCCGTGGATCTGGCAGAATATATGAAGGATGATGTTCTGGTCTCCTCGGATATGTCTCTGGACGATTATTCTCTGAGTCAGACCTCCTTCATCTATGCTATGAACAAGGAAACCGGCGAATATGAAGAGCTGCAGCAGATCTATGCCACGGAAAACCGCATCTGGGTGGACTTTGAAGAGATTCCGCAGAAAATGATTGACGCCACCATTGCCATTGAGGACAAGCGCTTCTATGAGCATCAGGGTGTGGACTGGCGGCGCACCATCAGTGCCTGCGGCGCCATGTTCTTCGGCTCCGGCGATACCTTCGGCGGCTCCACCATCACCCAGCAGCTCATCAAAAACCTCACCGGTGATGATGAGGTGACCGTGCGCAGAAAGCTGCAGGAGATCTTCAGGGCACTGCAGTTCGAGAAGAAATACACCAAAGACGAGATCATTGAATGGTATCTCAACACCATTTACCTTGGCGAAGGCGCTTACGGCATCAAGAGTGCCGCCAATGTCTATTTTGCCAAATCGCTGGACCAGCTCACGGTAGCGGAATGCGCCAGCCTCATCAGTATCACAAACAATCCCTCCCTTTATGATCCCTATATCCGCCCGGAGAATAACAAAGAGCGCCGCGGCATCGTGCTGTCGGAGATGCTGGATCAGGGCTTCATCACAGAAAGTGAATATGAAGAAGCACTTGCGCAGGAGCTCATCTTCCGCAACGGCAGTGCCGAGGACAGCTATAACTGCTATGAGTGCGGCGAACAGGTGGGCGAATACTCCCTGCGGGTAGAGACTCTGGAGTATACACAGGAAGAGCTGGATCAGATGAAAGCTGACCGTGAAGCCGCCGCTGCAGAAGAAGGCGAAGAAGCCGCGGAAGACAAAGGCGAAGAAGACCCCCTTCCCACCACCTATGAAGTCCTCCACTGCCCCAACTGCGATGCGGTTCTGACAGAGGAAAGCCTGGTGGAAAAGGTCTGGGACTATTCCTACTTTGTGGATACCGTCATCCGTGATGTGGTTGCCGATCTGCAGGCCAAGACCGGCATGGACGCCGATGCCTGCATGACCCAGCTGAAGACCGGCGGCTATATCGTATATTCCACCATTGATCTGGAAGCTCAGGCCATCGTAGACGAGGTCTATGAAGATATTTCCAATGTTCCCAATACCACCAGTGCCCAGCAGCTCCAATCCGCCATCGTCGTAGTAGATAACGAAAGCGGCGATATTGTAGCCATGGCAGGCGGTGTTGGCAAAAAGGAAGGTTATCTCACCCTCAATCGTGCCACCATCTCCCAGCGTCAGCCCGGCTCCTCCATCAAGCCCCTGACAGTCTATGCACCCGCGCTGGAATACGGTATTATCACCCCCGGCTCCGTTTATAAAGACGAGCCCTACAAGGACGGTTGGCCCCATAATGAAGGCGGTGGTACTTCCGGCAAGAGCATGACCGTTGCCACCGGTGTTGCCAAGTCCCTCAATACCATTGCAGTCCATGTTCTGGCAGACCTGACCCCGGAAGCCTCCTTTGAATTTGCAAAGAACAAGCTCAACCTCTACTCCCTTGTGGAACACGAGCAGGTAGGCGATCAGGAATATACGGATAAGGCACTGGCACCTCTGGCGCTCGGCGCATTGACCTACGGCATTACCGTGCGTGAAATGGCCACCGGCTTTGCCACCTTCCCCAACGACGGTGTCTTCCGTCAGGCCCGTACCTATACCAAGGTTGTGGACAGCGAAGGCAATGTCATTCTGGACAACACCCAGGAAAGCCATGTGGCCATGAGTGAAAACACCGCATGGGCCATGACCTTCATGCTGGAAAATGCCGTCAATGTGGGTACCGGTGCTCCCGCTGCCATCGGCGGCATGACCGTCGCCGGCAAGACCGGTACCTCTTCCGACAACAATGACCGCTGGTTCTCCGGCTATACCGGCCATTACACCGCTTCCGTCTGGTGCGGCTTTGATGAACCGGAGGAAGTCGTCCTCTCCGGCAGCTATACCAATCCCGCCGTGGTCATGTGGCGCAAGGTCATGTCCAAGCTGGTGGAAGGCAAGGAAAACCGCAAGCTCTATCAGGGTTCGTTCTATGTGCCCGAACTGGAAGAAAAGGAATTTGAGATCTGTACCAAGAGTGAACTGCTGGCAACGGATGCCTGCCGCAACGATGTAAACGGAAGCTGCGCTGAAACGCAAAGCCTCGTTGTGATCGACGCGCCGGAGGAAAGCTGCACCGGCCATACCAGTGTGCAGTGGTGTCACGGCGGCAACGGCATCGCCAACAGCTACTGTGGTTCTGTTCCCGGCAACACCGTATCCTCCATGGGTATCTGGAACGGTGAGGCAGGCACCTGTACCGTCCACGGACCGGGTTCTGTCGGCACCTCCGATCCCACACCGGAAGAATAACTCATACTTTTAAGTAACAGGAGAAATATCAAATCATGTGGAAAGCTGACAAATGGAAGGATTATGAGGTGCTGGACACCTCTGACGGTGAAAAATTAGAGCGCTGGGACCGTTATTTCCTGGTTCGTCCGGACCCTCAGGTGATCTGGCGCACCAAGCGCACCGATCCCCGGTGGCGAAAATATGATGCCCGCTATATCCGCTCCAATGCCGGCGGCGGCAAATGGACGGAGCACAAGCTGCCGGAGCACTGGCAGATCCATTACGGCCCTCTGACCTTCAATGTCAAGCCCATGAATTTCAAGCATACCGGCGTTTTCCCCGAGCAGGCCGCCAATTGGGACTATATCATGGAGCGCATCCGAGGCGCGGGACGGCCCATCAATGTGCTGAACCTCTTCGCCTACACCGGCGGTGCTACCTTAGCCGCCGCCGCCGCAGGAGCCAGTGTGTGTCATGTGGATGCGGCCAAGGGTATGGTGGCATGGGCCAAGGAAAATGCGCGGGCCTCCGGCCTGGAAAATGCCCCCATCCGCTGGATCGTGGATGACTGCGGAAAATTCGTGGAGCGGGAGATCCGCCGCGGACGAAAATATGACGCTATCATCATGGATCCTCCCTCCTATGGTCGTGGCCCTTCCGGCGAGATCTGGAAATTAGAGCAGAATCTCTATCCCTTTGTGGAGCTGGTAGCCGGTGTTCTTTCCGACGATCCCCTGTTCGTCATCATCAATTCCTATACCACGGGACTGGCACCCAGTGTGCTGGGCTGCATTATGGACAGTGTGTTCCGTCCCAAGTTCGGCGGTCACTCCGAATGTGATGAGCTGGGCCTGCCGGTCACCGGTTCCGGTCTGGTGCTCCCCTGCGGTGCCACCGGCCGCTGGTCAAAAGATTAAGGATAGTCCTATATGAAACAAGCAATTCAGGCAAACCGTATTACATTTCAATATGAGCCCCAGGAAGGTAAGGTTGCCGTTCCTGTGCTGGAAGATTTGAGCCTTTCCATCGAAGAAGGCAGCTTTGTGGCGGTTTTGGGTCACAACGGCTGCGGAAAATCCACCCTTGCCAAGCATTTTAACGCAATTCTGCTGCCCCAGGGGGGCAGCATCTGCGTCTATGGCATGGATACCGCCGATGAAGAAAAACTCATAGATATCCGCCGCACCGTGGGCATGGTATTCCAGAATCCCGACAACCAGATCGTTGCCAATGTGGTGGAAGAGGATGTCGCCTTCGCTCCGGAAAACCTTGGCATACTGCCCCCTGAGATCCGTCAGCGGGTGGATGATGCCCTGAAGCAGGTGGGTATGTACGAATTCCGGGAACATGCCCCTCATCTTCTCTCCGGCGGTCAGAAGCAGCGCATCGCCATTGCAGGTGTCATCGCCATGCGCCCCAAGTGCATCGTGCTGGACGAGCCCACAGCCATGCTGGACCCGCAGGGTCGCCAGGAAGTGCTCTCCACTGTAAAACGGCTCTGCAGGGAAAGCGGCATTACCGTGGTACTCATCACCCATCATATGATGGAGGCGGCACAGGCTGACCGCATCCTCGTTATGGTCAAGGGCACCGTGATCGCGGACGGCACACCCCGCCAGGTCTTCTCTCAGCCGGAACTGCTGCAGAGTGTTGGCCTCAGTGTGCCCCAGACCACCCAGCTTTTGTATGCACTCAATCAGGCCGGCTGCAAGCTTCCTTTAGAAGCTCTTTCCGTTGAGGAATGTGCCGATGCCCTGTACCACTATTTCTCGAATTCATCCTCCGGAGGTTCCAACCTTGGCACCACTACTTGAAACAAAAAATCTAAGCCATATCTACAGCGCAGGCACGCCCTTTGAGCGTACCGCCATCGAGAATATCTCCCTTTGTCTGGAGCAGGGAGAATTTGTCGGCATCATCGGTCATACCGGTTCCGGAAAATCCACTCTGATCCAGCATCTGAACGGCCTGATCAAGCCCACCTCCGGCGAGATCCTCTTTGGAGGGGAAAACATCTGGAAGGATGCCCAGTTTACCCGTCAGCTCCGTTTTCAGGTGGGTCTGGTGTTCCAGTACCCGGAATATCAGCTTTTTGAGGAAACGGTGTACAAGGATATTGCCTTTGGCCCCAAAAACATGGACCTGAAGGAGGAAGAGATCCGGGAGCGGGTGCTGGAGGCTGCCGGCTTCGTGGGCATTCCGGAGCATCTGTTGGAGGTCTCCCCCTTTGAGCTTTCCGGCGGCCAGAAACGCCGTGTGGCCATTGCGGGTGTGATCGCCATGCGTCCCAAGATCCTGATTCTTGATGAACCCACCGCGGGTCTTGACCCGGCAGGCCGTGAAAAGATTCTTGCGCAGCTGCGCAATTACCGCAGCCGCTGCGGCGCCGCCATCGTGATGGTCAGCCATTCCATGGAAGAGATCGCCGCATCCGTTGACCGGATTATCGTCATGAATCACGGCAGTGTCTTCATGGATGCCCCCACGGCGCAGGTGTTCTCCCGCAGCCGTGAGCTGATGGACATTGGCCTCGATGTGCCCCAGGTGGCGCAGGTATTCGCCCGTCTGAAGCAGCTGGGTCTTCCGGTGGAAGAAGGGGTTTACACTGTGGATGCCGCTCTGCAGGCCCTCCTCTCGCTGAAAGGAGGCCGCCATGCTTAAAGACATCACGCTTGGCCAGTATTTCCCCGGGGATACCATCGTTCACAGGCTGGACCCCAGAACGAAGCTGATCCTGGTCTGCGTCTATATCGTTGCCCTGTTCTGCGCAAAATCCTATGTATCCTATGCCGTGGTAGCAGCTTTCTTGGTGCTGTCCATGTGGCTTTCCACCATTCGCCTCAGTGTAATCGTCAAGGGTCTGAAGCCGCTGCTGATCATCATCGTCCTGACAGGTCTTCTGAACCTTTTTTACACCGAAGGCACACCGATCTGGTCCTTCTGGATCTTCACCATCACAAGAGAAGGCATCCGCAATGCGTTCTTTATGATCTCCCGCATTATTATGCTGATCTTCGGCACCTTCCTTCTCACCTATACCACCTCTCCTATTGCTCTGACCGATGCCATGGAGCTGCTGCTGAACCCCCTGAAGAAGATCAAAGTACCCGTGCACGAGCTTTCCATGATGATGTGCATCGCTCTTCGCTTTATCCCCACCCTCATTTCCGAGACGGACAAGATCATTTCCGCCCAGAAAGCCAGAGGCGCGGATTTTGAATCCGGCAATCTGATGCGCCGTGCAAAGGCACTGATCCCCATTCTGGTACCCTTGTTCATCAGTGCCTTCCGCCGTGCGGACGAGCTTGCCGTGGCCATGGAGTCCCGTTGCTATCACGGCGGTAAGGGCCGCACCCGTATGAAGCAGCTCCATATGCACAGCCGTGACTATGTGGCACTTGCCGTTGGCATCGTTCTTCTGGCAGGTGTGATCGTCCTTCGCAGCTTTGGCCTGTAGGCCGGGAGGTATCCATTGCGAAATATTGCCCTGTTTTTAACCTATGTCGGCACCGCGTACCATGGCTGGCAGGTACAGAAAAATAATATCACCGTGGGCGAAACCCTGGAAAAAGCCTGCGCCCGGGTGGTGGGCCACCGTGTCCATGTCACCGGCTGCGGACGCACCGACGCAGGTGTCCATGCCCTGCGGTATGTGGCAAACTTCCGCACCGAATCCAGCATCCCCGTGGACCGCATTCCCTACGCCCTGAACACCCATCTGCCTCAGGACATCGTGATCACCGACGCAAGAGAAATGCCCGACAGCTTTAATGCCATCGGCTCCTGTGTTAAAAAGGAATACACCTATCTGATCTACAATTCCCGCATCCGTGACCCCTTCTATGTGAACCGGGCATGGTTCTACCCCAAGCATCTGGATGAGACCATTATGCAGGCAGCGGCTGACCAGTTTGTTGGCACTCATGATTTTGCAGCCGTCCGTTCCGTTGGTACAGAGGTAAAATCCACCATCCGCACGGTGCATTATTACACGGTGGAGCGGGAAAATGAGCTCATCCGCCTGAAGGTATGCGCCAACGGCTTCCTTTACAACATGGCCCGTGCCATGGCGGGAACCCTCGTCTGGGCGGCGGAAGGCAAGATCCGTCCGGAAGAACTGGGCGCCATCCTGGAAAGCGGCGACCGCACCGCCGCAGGCCCCACCGTTCCCCCGGGCGGCCTGTACATGACCCAGCTTTGGTATGAAACACCGGAGGTAAGCTTCCATGTGGAATAAAACTGAGCATCCGGCACCTGAAATCGAAGAACTTCAGACGGAAGAATCTCCGGCTTCCTCTCCCCTGCCTATGGCACCTGAGGACACTCCGGAGGAACCGAAGCCTGCCGTAATAGATGCTGTGCAGGAAACTTCGGAAGATACCGCCGTGACAGAAGATGCCGCATCGGTGGATCAAGCTGATGACGCATTTTTGAAACAGCTTTTCGATGACCGGAATGGAACTTCTCAAGCTGCAGCCGAAGAAGCATCTTACCCGGAGGAAAAAAAGACTTCCCGTTATCCTGAACTCCTGCAGAGCAAAAAGTTCTGGAGCTTCTTTGCTGCGTCTGCTCTGGTCGTGGCAATCGTCTGCCTTGTGGTCTTTGGCGGCAGGCGGCTTGCGGATCAGGCAGTACGAATCGTGCGCTACTCTGGAGACAACACCGCGTTCTCCTTCGATGCCCACAATGACAACAAATATCTGAGCCTCCACAACGGTCTGGTCATTGCCTCCGTCAGCGGTATGATGAGCTTTGACAAACACGGCGAAGAGACCGCTGCCGTTCAGAATCCGATGCAGCTGCCTGTTCTGCTGGCAAATGACACCGTTGCCATGGGCTATGGGATCGGTGACAGCACCATATCCACCCTTCATTACAGAAATGGCGTGCAGATGCAGATCTCCGTCCCCGGTACTCTGCTGGATGCCCATTTGTCTGACAGTTCCTGCATCGCCTATTCCTCTGTCCGCCCCGGCTATAAGACCGTCCTGACCGCACTGAACAGTGCAGGCGCGGAGATCTACACCTGGTACTCCTCCACCCGCTTTCTCAGCCAGTGCGCCGTATCAAAAGACGCAGACCTTCTGGCCGCCATTGCCTTAGGGCAGACCGGTACCAGCTTTGAGACTGCCTGCATGCTCTTTGCCACAGACCGGGAAGAACCTGTGGCGGAGCTTTCCCTTGGCAGCGATCTCGTCTATGAATTGGACTTCGTTTCGGAGGATCGTCTGTGCGCCGTTGGCGAAACAGCCCTGCACTTCTTCCGCAGCGATGGCAGCGGTCACGGAGAATACTCCTATGACGGCGGTGAACTTCTGTTCTATGACCTGCAGGCCGATTCCTTTGCTGCCATCGTGCGCAACATGAATCAGGCAGGCAGCCGCTATCAGATCACCACCGTGGGTCACGATGGCACAGAGCTTGCAAGCATTGCGGTGGATGCCGAGATCCTCGATATCAGTGCCAACGGCCGCTATCTCGCCGTGCTGAGCACCGACGGTCTTACCGTCTATGACAGCCGCCTTCGCCAGTGCCTGACGGAGAAAAATGTGGGCTTTGCCACACAGGTCTGCGCACAAAAGGACGGTGCCGCCCTGCTCATTGACGGCAGCGGCGCATACCGGGTCAGTTAACTGCCCTGTTTTTCTATCTTTTTTATCTACTTTCTGTTATACTTTGATTCAGCGTTTTCCGGAAGGGAGGTTTCCATATGAAACCGACACTTTGTTCCAAGTGTAAAAAGAATGTTGCCGTGATCTTCATTACCAGGATTGAAAACGGCAATACCAACAATGAAGGTCTTTGCCTGAAATGCGCCAAGGAACTGGGCATCAAGCAGGTGGATGATATCGTCAAGCAGATGGGTATCTCCGACGAAGACCTTGAAAATATGACCACTGAAATGACCTCAATGATGGGAATC
>SVMC01000005.1 GCA_015067585.1 Oscillospiraceae bacterium | reverse complement strand
AGATTGCAACCATCATCATGCGCTACCTCGAAGGCGAATAATTCTTAAAAAGAAGGATTCACCCCGAAATAACGCATAAAAACAGCTGAATAAGCAGTTCTGCCCCCCGGAATCCCGGGGGGCAGTTTTTTCGTTTCAAAGTCAATCAGGGGACAGTCCCCCGATCGGCAAGCCGATCAGCGAACCGTCCCCGCGATTGACCACCGGCTGCCCATGGGATGATGTGGGCATCGTCCCCTACGGTTAGACCTGCAACCGCTGCAACAGCTTCCAACGCAATCGTAGGGGCGGATGCCAACATCCGCCCGACGGGAAATGCTGCGTTTACACGGAGGTTTCCGGCAGGTCAGGGAAAACTGCGGTGCTTGACTTGAATTTTACTTTCTTTTATAATAAACGGCAGATTGACGGAGAAAACTCTGGCAAGTAAAAGAATTGATGAGCGATCAACATTATGAAATATGAAAATACAGTTTATGGGAAATTCATTGAACGGCTGAACCGTTTTTCGGCATTGGTGGAAATCAACGGCTTGGTTGAAACGGTTCATGTGAAAAATACAGGCCGATGCAGGGAACTGCTTCTGAAAGGCGTGCGCATTGTGTTGCAAAGAGCACAGAATCCTGTGCGAAAGACCCGATATGATCTGATCAGCGTCTATAAAGACGGATTAGGATGGGTCAACATTGATTCACAAGCACCCAATCATGTAGTACGGGAATGGCTAAAATCCGGGCAGTCTCCGTTTGGAACGGTCGATGTTTTGAAGCCGGAGTTCACTTATGGAAGCTCTCGTGTGGATTTTTATCTGGAAAGGGGACAGCAGCGTGTTTTGATGGAGGTCAAGGGCTGCACCCTTGAAATGGATGGCATCGGCTATTTTCCTGATGCTCCCACACAACGGGGCATTAAACATCTGCAGGAGCTTACAAAGGCGGCAGGGGAGGGTTTTGAGTGCTGCATTGCTTTTGTGATCGCCATGCCGGGTGTTACAGAGGTTCGGCCCAATGTTCAGACCCATCCGGAATTTGGTGAAGCTATGAAGAAGGCGATAGCGGCCGGTGTACAGGTGCTGCATTTGCCCTGCTTGGTGGGGCCGGATATGCTGAGTATTGTAAAATAAGCACAAATTTATCCCGGCGGCATTTAGCTAAAATGTCACCGGGATGGCTTTTTTTGGGATGATTTAGGATAAAGACGGGTTTTTCTGCGAAAAATGTTCCATGTTATCCCACGAAGCCGCTGAACCTGGAAGGAAAATTCTTCTTGCCAATATTCTCATTTTCCATTATCATATATAATGGAAAGAGGGGCGCTTTGCGGCCTGGCTTCCTTTTGTTTTAACATGATAGAATAGGAGAGACCATGATGACTACAGTTCTGACTTTGATCTCGCTTTTAGGCGGCCTCGCTATGTTCCTTTACGGTATGGAGGTTATGGGCGATGGCCTGAAGCAGGGCTCCGGTGCGGCGCTGAAAAATGTCCTTGGCAAGCTGACCCAGAATACTTTTCTTGGTCTGTTGACCGGTACGCTGGTCACTGCCGTCATTCAGAGTTCCACAGCTACCATTGTTCTTACCGTTGGCCTGATCGGTGCAGGCATTCTGAACCTGAAGCAGGGTGTCAGCATTGTGCTTGGTGCCAACATCGGTACTACGGTTACGGCCCAGATCATCCGCCTGATGGACATTGAAGCCAGCGGTGGATCACTGCTCAACTTCTTTAAGCCGGATACGCTGGCTCCCATTGCGCTGATCATCGGCATTATTCTGTTCATGTTCCTGAAAAAGGCTGCCAGCAAGAATGTTGGCATGATCTGCCTTGGCTTTGGTATTCTGTTTACAGGTCTGATGCTGATGACGGATGCGGTCGAGCCTCTGGCGGACTCCGATGCGTTTATCAATACTCTGGCTTATTTTAAGGATATGCCTGTTCTGGGTATTTTCACCGGCCTGATCCTTACGGTTATTGTCCAGAGTTCTTCTGCCATGGTAGGTATTTTGCAGGCTCTGTCCTCCACCGGTGAGCTGACCTTCCAGGTCGTATATCCCATTATTATGGGTATCAATCTGGGTACCTGCGTGACCACCGCTATGGTCTGCTCTATTGGTTCTTCCAAGGATGCAAAGCGTACCGGCATCGTACATATTGTGTTCAACACGGTTGGTACTATCCTGTTTATGATCGTCATGTCCTTGCTGATGCACTTTGGTGCCTTTGGTGGCCTGTGGGACAGCATTGTGGACAGCGGTGCCATTGCAAACTTCCAGACCCTGTTCAATCTGATCACTGCCATTGTTCTGTTGCCCTTTACGGGCCTTCTTGTGAAGATCTCTTGCAAGTTTGTGAAGGACGATCCTGCCAAGGACAACCCTTATCCCGAACTGGATACCCTCGACAGAAACCTGATGATCTCTCCCGCGGTTGCCATCGGCGAAGTTGCCCATTCTGTGGCAGCTATGGCCCGTGTGGCAGAGTTAAATGTTGCCCGCAGTATTGAGCAGTTCAAGGATTATCAGGCTAAACGCGCTGAAGAGATCAATGTGGCAGAAGAACACCTCGACCAGTTTGCGGACAAGGCAGACAACTATCTGATCGAACTCTCCGGCAAGGTGCAGGCAGAGCGGGAAGAACGCCAGCTCACCGTGCTGATGCAGTGTATCCCCAACATTGAGCGCCTTGGCGACTATGCCACCAATTTCGATGAAATGGCAGCAGGCCTTCATGAATCCGGTAAGAGCTTCTCTGACAATGCTCAGAAGGAACTGGAGATCCTGACCGGTGCGGTGCAGGAGATCATCCATCTGACCGTAGAGATGCTGGGACAGGAGAGCGAATCCATCGCTTACCGCATCGAGCCGTTGGAAGAAGTCATCGATGACATGGTGGTCATGCTCCGTAACCGCCACACTGCCCGTCTGCGGCAGGGTGTCTGCTCTATCAGTTCCGGTCTGGTCTTCCTGGATCTGCTGACCCATCTGGAACGCGCAGCGGATCAGTGCTCCAGTATTGCAATGCTGTTCCTCAGCACGAATAACGAGGAGATCATGAAGAGCCACCATCATTATCTGGAACAGCTTCACAATTCCAACGACCAGCCCTATCTGGAGGAGCAGGAAAGACGCCGTCAGGAATTCCTGATGCCTTTGACCGAGATTCAGTATTGATACCAATAGTAATAGTCAGATAGCATAACAGCGGCAGGCAGTCTTAGCTACTGTCCGCCGCTGCTATTCTTGGTGCCATACCGATTGCTGCCATTGCGGAAATGGCGATACCTTCTGGGCAGTGTGACTTCATCACGGAAGGGAATCTGCCAATAGGGTATACTACATAAAAATAATCAAAGAAACGCGAGGTGTCTGCAATGAAAATCCATTGGAAAGCCATGCTCCGTCCACTGTGCTTCACGCTGGGCGGCGCTTTGGCAGGACTTGGCTACTATTATCTCATAGGCTGCTCTACAGGGAGCTGTCCCATTACCTCTTCGCCCCTTCTCTCCGCTGTGTATATGGCACTGATCGGATGGCTGCTGTCAGGTTTGTTCGGAAAGGAGTGTAAAAACGGATGCAATATGTAATTTCTTTTCTTGAGGGCATCATTACTTTTATTTCGCCCTGTCTGCTGCCTATGTTGCCCATCTATATTTCCTATTTTGCAGGCGGCGGAGAACGAAACATTGGAAGGACACTGAAGGGTGCCTTTGGCTTTGTGGTTGGCTTCACTGCCGTATTTGTGGCAATGGGCGCTCTGGCGGGCACACTGGGCAGCTTCCTTCGGGAGTACCAGACCGCTGTAAATATCGTATCCGGCCTGATCGTGGTATTCTTTGGCCTGAACTTCCTCGGCGTATTCAAGCTGAATCTCTTCCGGGGCGGCGGCAAGGCCGTTGGCAGCCGGGGCATGGGCTTCTGGGCAGCACTGCTCTTCGGCGTGATCTTCTCCCTTGGCTGGACACCCTGTGTGGGTGCATTCTTAGGCTCGGCGCTGATGCTGGCCTCCCAGCAGGGCCATGTGGTGGAGGGAATGCTGATGCTGCTGGCCTATTCTCTGGGTCTTGGCATCCCCTTTATTCTCAGCGCGGTGCTGATCGACTATCTGAAGTCGGCCTTTGATTGGATCAAGAAGCATTACGGTGTCATCAATACCGTCAGCGGCATTTTGCTGGTGCTGATCGGCGTTCTGATGGCCACCGGAACCCTTGGGCGGGTGCTGACCCTGCTCGGATAAGGAGGAATTATGAAGAACAAACGACTTTTACTCATCCTTTTGGTGTTTGTCCTGCTGATCGGCGGCGCTTCCGTGCTGTACGCCCGTCTAAGCGCCCAGGCTGCCCCGGAGCAGCTATCCGTACAAACGCCCCAACCCCCGGAAGAAAAGCCTGCGGAAGAACCTGCGGAGCAGGAAGAACCCGCAGAGCAGGAAGAACCCGCAGAGCAGGAAGAATCTGCAGAGCAGGAAGAATCTGCAGAGCAGGAAGAAGCTGCCCCACCGGAGGAAAACAAAGCGCCGGATTTTACGGTTTACGACATTGACGGAAACACGGTGCAGCTTTCCGATTACGCGGGCAAGCCGGTGGTGCTCAATTTCTGGGCAAGTTGGTGCGGCCCCTGCCAGATGGAGATGCCGGACTTTCAGGACAAGTTTTTGGAGCTTGGGGAAGAAGTGCAGTTCCTGATGGTGAACCTGACCGACGGCTCCGGCGAAACGGTGGAAAGTGCCTCCGGCTTTGTGGCTGAGCAGGGTTATACCTTCCCGGTGCTCTATGATACCGATGTGGATGCCGCGGCAGCCTATGGTGTCTCTTCCATACCCGCCACTTACTTTATCGATGCGGAGGGCAATGCCATTGCCCGCGCCAACGGCGCCATCGACGCGCAGACCCTGCAAAAGGGCATCGACATGATCCATCCCTAAGCACAAGCCCCGGTTTTGCGAAACGCAAAACCGGGGCCTTTTGCACTTATCTGTGGATCTGACTCAGAATGGTGGGGTCCTTGAGCTTATGATCCTCGCTGAAGAGGATGACCTTGGAGATGATCTCCGCGGTCTTGGGGTCCTCATCCACGAAGGGAAGGAAGATCCTGCCACGGTGCTGGGAATGCACCGGCAGCACACTGAGCATCGCGCCGCCGATCTGGTGGACGATGCCGCTGCCAAGATGGACGGAGTATTTTGCCAGCTTGCCCTGAATGAGGGCATGGCTGCCCTGCAGCTCCACATTTTTAAGCCGCAGCAGCGGCAGGGTGAAGGAGAGGATGGCTGCACGCATTTCCACGGTGGAATGGCTGGTTTCGGGGTCCACGCCGCCGGCATGGGCCACGGATACCGCCAAGTCCACATCCCGCATGACCTCGGAGAAGATCACATCGGGAACATCATCGATCTTGATGGGTTCGCCGGTCTTTCTGTGATAGAACGCCACATATTCCAGCGTGGGTGCCTCGATATCGGCGGGGGTGAACCAATCCGCCATGGCGAACATTGTCGCAACGATGTCCTCCTGATAGTAGACCTTCTGCAGACCCGCTTCAATATCCGCCACCCAGCGCCGCTGCTTCAGGCAGGCGGCGGCTTTTTTCGGCTGGATCTGATTGCCGTCATAGCGGCGGGAGCGCTCACAGCCAAGCTCGTCCGCGGTCTTGACATACAGCTCACGGAACACCTGCTTGAAAGGCTGCACGATCTGATGCTCGAAAACATACTGCTGGAAGCGCAGCCATGTGCCGCTTTGGTAAAGATGGACCGGGTGGGCCACCGTCACCTGCGCGGTTTCATCGGCCCGCAGCACTGTGCCATCAAGATCAAGAAGCGCTTTCCCATCAAACAGGCCAAGGGCCTCCTCGCAGCGGAACACCAGCTTGGAGATCATGGGCTGCACCACAGGATTTTTGCAAAGCTGGCAAAGCTCCTGCAGGGTAAACCGGGTGCCATCCTCCATGGCCTGCTCCAGCATCCGGCGGGTGCGGCGGTACTGCTCGGTAAACTGCTTTTTCATTTCCTGCAGGCGCTGGACATAGGGATGCTTCTTCACCTTCGGCGGGATGGATTTGAGGGCCTTTTCTCCCTTGCGGCAGCGCAGCTCTGTCGTACCTTTTTCATCCACCTGCAGGCAGAAGTGCCAATCCTCCACAGGCTGCTCCGTGAACAGCTCCCGGTTGTCCTCCATCAGGCGAGCCTCCATTCGGAGGGTCAGGCGCATGGTGTCGGAAATGCCCGCATTGGTGGCAAGATTTCGCAGGGCCATTTCCACCGCCAGCTTCTCGCCGGCAATGCGCTGTGCGCCGAATTGGCGGCTTTCCTTCAGAAATTGCTGCAGGAACAGGTATCTGCGGGTCAGATCCTCTTCATCCGTCAGGGGGATGATGGCATAGGCCATCAGAAGATCCTTGTTCCGCTTCTCCCGGATGGCGGCTTCGGTGGCTTCGATCTCCAGCCGACCCAAGGCGGCGTCCGCGTATTTTCTGGCCCGGGTATGGCGGTTGCTATTAGAGATATATTTGGCGGCGTCATAGAGAAGAATGAATTTCTTTTCACCCAACCGGCTGAACGCGCTGCGGAACCACTGCACATCGAAGGCACCCTGATTCAGCTCCTCCGAATCGAGGGGCGAATAGCGGGCAATGACCGCCTTTTTCTGCTCGTCAAATTCCTCGTTCATGTGGGCCATGAAATAGTAGCAGGCGGATTTGAAGCCGGGCAGATGCAGGTACTCCCCAATGATATCGATCCATTCCGGGCTGAACATGGCCGCCTCGATGAGGCGCTTTTCCGTAATGTCCGTCCCCTGCAGCAAAGTACGCAGGGTTTCGGCATTATCCCCCGGTGCGGGAATGCAGCGGTTCAGCAGGTGGCTCAGATTGCTCCGGCGGCTGCTGTCGGAATGCCAGAAATAATAGACGCTGCGGTCAAGGGTATCTTTTCCCAGCGCGCAGAGGATGCGTACAAAGGTCTTTGCGCCAAACAGGCACTCGATGCCGCTGATGTGGTCAGAATAAGCGGCAGGGTAATTGCCCCGACGAAGCTCTGCCTCCACGGCAAGTCCCGTCAGACGCTCCGCTACCGCGCCGCACAGGGCAATGAGCTGCGGCTTTTCCTTCTCCGCTTCCGGTCCTTTCCCAAGGAATCGCTCAAGGGCACTCCTGGCCCAGCTTGCCCGATAACCGGAAAGATTTCGGGTAGAAACGCACATTCCCGCTTCAGGGTACAGAACATATGCAGCAGTAACCAGACGAAGGGAATCTCGCATTTCGGTGGGCTGCATCAGATGATAATAAAGGGTTTGTTCTGAAATCAGACCGTAATGGTAAGCAAAAAGATAGGTAGTCGCATCCGGGAAGGTATATCTCTGGAAGCGCATATCTACAAGGGAGTAAAGATCGTGCATAATCAGAGTCTGCCGATTTTTGATCGTCTTTCCCAGCTGTAGTCCAATATATTCTTTGGTAGAAGCAAAGGTTCGCTCATAGATATTCACAGCAATGGGTACAAAAAGCTTTCGTACCGCTCCGGGCAACGGCTTCAGCCAGAACAGGAAATAGATGATCTGGGGGTGTGCGATAAAGTGGCCCGCCGAATTCTGCTTCAGTTCCCGTCGGAGATCATAATTCCTCTGCTGCACTGGGTCTGCATATTGTACCATAGGAGCGCCGACCGATGCCTTTGTCGGCTGCACGAGAGGAAGTCCCCGGTCACCCAAGAGCATTTCATCGGGAAGGCATCGGGAAATCCATGCTCCAATGGCCAAGGCAATCCGGGCCAATGCTTCCTCAGAAAGCTCTTGCTGCAGCAGCGATTGCACCACCCGGTGCATATGATCCATGTAGCGGTAAGCCACCGGGGTCTCAAAGCCGGGGCCGAAAAGATCCACAATATAGTTCGCACATTGCTTCAGATATAAAACATCCACTTTTTGTGCCGAAAGCAGCACGAACATTCCCATCAGTTCCTGCACCGTCACCTTCCGATCCTGATACCATTGGTTCCAGAGATCCATGCGGGGCACCACGATCTGATCGGTTTGCATATCCCTTGTGAGAAAATTCATTGCGTTCACACTGATGGGTCTGGTCTCTCCATAGCCTGTACCGGTATCAAATTGCTCCGTCTCATGCTGCACGAAGAAATCGGACAGATCCTGCAGCCTTTTTCCGGCTTCCTTCACCTGTACGCAGGCTTTGCCCCGGAAAAGAGTCTTGCGGGGTGCCATGGGGATGCCTGCAAGCACCTGCTGTTCTAACTTGGAATCCGGGAAGAAGGTGGTAAATTCACGCAGGCAGTTTGCCAGTTCCTCATCGATCTCCACCACAGGCTGATAGCGATCCGCCTCGGTGAAGAGAGGCTGCGCTTCGGCGGCTTTTTCCTTGGGAAGCAGTGCCTCCATCAGCACCTTCTCCTGTGTGGTGGGCTTGGGGATGGCGTGGACAAGGGGCATACACCGCTGCACCAGCGCCGACTTTTCCTTCTGAAGCTGGATCAGCATATCCAAGGCTGCAGTTCGCTTTTCCGTTTTGGATGCGCCAAGCAGCCGCCCGATGGCAGCCTCCACCGCAGCCTCCGGCTGCTTCAGCAGCAGCGCGATCACATTCTTTCGAAGATCATCATAGCGAAGCCGCAGCAGATCCTCAAGCTGCAGATATTCTTCTCCTGTCAGCGCCATTCCCTCGCAGCACTGACAGGCCGCCAGACGGGTATTCTCAGCCTTGTCCGACAAGCCCTTGATCACGGCAGCGCGGACAGCAGGTGTCTTCTTCCCCATGGTGAGCGCCTTGAAGAAGGTCTCTCTGCCCCATGCCTCGCAATCGGATAGCATGGGGCAAAGGGCATCGATACGGGATTGATCCTGCATGGCGACGGCGATTACAATGGCCTTCTCCACAAAATCCGACTTTTTCAGCACTGCCTTATGCCACGGGAAGATGCAGGGTTCAAATATGTGCTCCCGCTTTTTCATGGAGCGGTGGGCCGCGATCAGCCAATCGCAGAATTCTGTGGCTTCCTCATTGGTTTCAAATAAATATTTTGCCGACTCATAGGGCTGCTTTGTAACGATCGAATGGACAATACCGGCATGGTACGGGATGAATTCGGGCAGATAGACCGCCAGAATGTCCTCTTTGTCCCGATGGTGGTGCAGCACTGCTTTTGCAGTCTTGTGCTTCAGAAGGTCGCTGTCCAGATTGTGTACAAGATAGCTTGCGGTCAGGAGCTGATGGTGGGTGCCGGAGACGATGATCTCCTTCAGGATCTCCACCGCTTCCTCCACGTTGTCAAAGGCATGGCTCCAAAGGGCAATGTAGATCTTCATGGCATCCTCAGAGCGGATGCATTCATCCCGGAAGGCATGGTCTGAAAGGCAGCGGCAGATCAGCTCCGCGCTTTTTTCACTGACCCGATTCAGATCACCCATTTCATCCGCGATCAATCCCAGCCAAGTGCCCACCGCCCGCTTCACGGAGGAATAGCGGATCAGGCCGTTTTCCGCAATGGTGCTAAGGATGGCAAAGAAGGCTTCCTTCGTGCCCTGATCGGCATTCTCGCAGATGGATTGGCGAAGACCCTCCTGCAGCCTTGCCGCCAGCAGAAGCCTGCACAGAAGCTGATGCATCCGGGGATTGTGGCTCATGACGATGCCCCGGATCAGTTCATGGGATACGGTGGCGAAGCTGCCCTCTCCGTTGATGATATCGGTCACAATGGCCTCTAACCTGGGATCGTTCTGATCCAGCTCGTAGGCCAGAACCTCCGCGGCAAAGCCTGCGGGCCGCCACTGGTGATGGCGAAGATAGCACAGCACCTCCTCCGGCAGATTCCCAGTAAGGATATCGCGGATGTCCGCGTCAATGTTGGCCTGATGCCAGAAGGCGAGGGCCATGTGCTGCAGCCTGCCCACATAGGACAGATAGCTTTTGGCGCGGTAACTCCTTCGGCCGTAGGAAACGGCATAGGGGTATTCCAGCATCTGATCTGCCATGGTGAGAAAGGCGGTGCGGAACCGGGGATAGACCACCTGCTCAAAGAGCCACGGCTTTTCCTTTTTGCAGAATTCCGAGGGTTTTTCGTACTTTCCGGAGGAAAAGGCATCGATCATGCCGCCGGTAAAGGCGGCATAGAGTTGTGCGCCCCGGGTCTTTCCGAACTCAGAAGCCTGCATGAGGCGGCGGTTGATGATGCCGTCCCGCTCCTTCATTTTCTGCCGATAACTGCTGGCCAGATCCAGCTCGTGGCGAAGCTGCGCATTCATCTGAGGCATGGTGATCCTCCTTTCTTAGAGCATCCCGCCGGTCAGCATGACCAGACGGAGGATGGTAACGGTGTCGTTCTCCTGAAGCTTCAATGGTGCATTTAGCGCCGTCACTTCGCAGTCATTGAGGAAAAAACGGTACAGGCCATCGGCAAAGCCGGTGAGGGCGGTTTCGATCGCGTCATCCAGGTTTGCCCGCTTTGTGCCATAGCTGATGCCAAAGCCGATCTTGCCCACCTGCGCCATGCCCGCAAGGGCCTCACCCGTCAGCACAGCAGCGGATTGCTTGTCCATCCGGCTGTGATAGTCCTCCACACTTTTTTGCACCAGTTCGCAGATCAGCTCCCGCAGGGTATCGGGGCAGCGCTGCAGCTCATAGGCGCAGGCTTCCACCTGCCGCAGCCTCTTCCCCAGCTTTTTCAGATGAATATAGATCCTCATGACCATCACCCTTTGCATTTTTCTTTATGATAGCATCTGTTTTTGTAAAATGGAAGAAAAGATTCCATGTTCTTGATAAAAAACCGTGCCCGGTTCGCTGTAGAGCGAACCGGGCGTGGAAATCAAGCATTCAACTGTGCAGCGGGAAGGGGCAGGAGGTTGGAGTTGACATAATCTATATATTGGAAGGACACGCCGTTTTCTTCCAGCAGTTCTTCCGTGTTTTCAACCTTCCAGTTGGGCATCTCATCCAATTTTGGGAAGAAACGGTCGGCGGGTAGGTTGACATAAGATTTTGTCACCCTTGCCCGCTCACAGTAGGGCAGCAGCAGGCGGTAGATGCTTTCGCCGCCGATGACGAAGGTGTTTTCCTCCGGGCGCAGGAGGCTGAGCAGCTCTTCCAAATTGTGCGCCACTTCGGCATTTTCCACCTGATAATCTGCACTGGTGGAGAGGATGATGTTTCTTCTTCCCTTCAGGGGACGGCCGCCCGGGAAGGTCTGCAGGGTCTTGCGGCCTAAGATCACGGTGCCGCCCATGGTCAGTTCACGGAAGCGCAGCAGGTCTGCCCGGATGCTCACCAACAGCCGGTCGCCCATGCCGATGCCCCAGTTTTCCGATACATTTACAATCAGTTCCATCATACAGCCACCGGAATTTTCGCGTCAAAATTGTGATACTGGTAGTTTTCAAACTTCACACTGTCCCGGGTGAAATCGTAGAAGCTCGTCACATTGGGGTCAAGGCAGAACTTCGGTGCGGGCAGCGGCTCATTCTCCAGCATTTTTTCCACTAAAGGTACATGGCGGTCATAAATATGGCAGTCGGCGATCACATGGACAAGCTCGCCTGCCTCAAGACCGGAGACCTGCGCCAGCATATGCACCAGCACCGCATACTGCACCACATTCCAGTTGTTGGCGGTGAGCATATCCTGCGAGCGCTGATTCAAAATGGCGTTCAGGGTGTTGCCGGAGACATTGAAGGTCATGGAGTAGGCACAGGGGTACAGGGCCATCTCATGAAGGTCGGAGAAATTGTAAAGATTCGTGAGGATGCGGCGGCTGGCGGGGTTATGCTTCAGGTCGTACAGCACCCGGTCCACCTGATCGAACGCGCCCTCGCGGTATTGATGCTTGACACCAAGCTGATAGCCGTAGGCCTTGCCGATGGAGCCGTTCTCGTCTGCCCAGCTGTCCCAGATATGGCTGGAAAGATCCCGGACATTGTTAGACTTCTTCTGCCAGATCCACAGCAGCTCATCCACGCAGGAGCGGTAGAAGGTGCGCCGCAGGGTCATGATGGGGAATTCCTCCCGCAGGTCATAGCGGTTGACGATGCCGAAGGCCTTCACGGTATGGGCAGGGGTTCCGTCATCCCAGCGGGGACGCACTTCCCGGTCGGTATCCCACACACCGTGCTCTAAAATGGCGCGGCAGTTTTCCCGATAGATCAGGTCAGCTTTGCTCATGGCGATTCTCCTTCACATAGTATTTATATTATCATACCATATTTTTCACCGGTTGAAAATAGCAAAAAAACTGCTATAATAAAATTGAAAAATTTGGTCAGAAAGAAAAGGAAACTGCAATGCAAGATACGAATCTCACATTTCAGGCACTTGGCCTGCCGGAGCCGATCCTGAAGGCGCTGGAAAAGAAAGGTTACGGTTATCCCACCCGGATACAGGCGGAAGCCATCCCCCCGCTGCTGGCGTGGCGGGATGTGATCGCCAAGGCACCCACCGGCACAGGCAAGACCTTCGCCTTTGGCATTCCCATGCTGGTCCATGTGGACGCAAAAAGCGAAGACCTGCAGGGGCTGATCCTCGCTCCTACACGTGAGCTTGCCATCCAGATCGGTGACGAGCTGCGGGGACTGCTTTCCTGCTGGGAGGGCATCCGTGTTGCCGTGGTGTACGGCGGTGCGAAAATGGACGGGCAGATCCGCCAGTTAAAGAAACACCCTCAGATCGTGGTGGCCACGCCCGGCCGCCTGATGGATCACTATAACCGTGGAAACCTGAAGCTCAATAAGATCCACACCGTCATTCTGGACGAAGCCGACCGAATGCTGGACATGGGCTTCTTCAACGATGTGACGAAGATCCTGAACATGATCAAAAACCGCCGCCAGTTGGGTCTGTTCTCCGCCACCATTTCCCAGGAGGTCATGACTGTCTCCTGGATGTACCAGCGGGACGAGGTGGAGATTACCGTGCCCGCCGACGAGGAGAACAAGCCGGACATCGACCAGTATTCCATCGCAGTGCCCGCGCTGGAAAAGGAGATGGCCGCCCGGAAGCTTTTGACCATGCTGGGTTATGAAAAGGCCCTGGTATTCTGCAATACCAAGCATATGTGCCAGCGGCTTTGCGATGATCTGCGCCGCAGCGGCATCCGTGTGGAATGCATCCACGGCGATATCCGCCAGCAGACCCGCGAAAAGAACATGAACGCCTTCCGCAAGGGCGAAATTCCTGTGCTCATCGCCACGGATGTGGCCTCCCGGGGCATCGATGTGGACGATGTGGAACTGGTCATCAACTACGACATTCCCGCGGAAAACGAGTATTACATCCACCGCATTGGCCGCACCGGGCGTGCCCGCCGCAAGGGCATCGCCATTTCCGTCATCGGCTCCTTCCCGGAGCAGGCCAAGCTGGATGAGATCGCAAAATATTCCCATTTCACCGTGCAGCCCATTGCCTTCGGCCCGGATGATACTCTGGTGCAGGCGGAAGTCCGCAAAGCGCCTCAGACACCGCGCCGCCGTTACAGATGAACGCCCGGGAGTGGGGCATTGCCCTGCTGTGCTGCGTGATTCCGGGTGATGACCTGCGCCCTCTCACCACAGCGCAGCTTCGCACCCTTGGGCAGCGGGTCAGGGCCATGGGAATGCCTGCGCAGCCAAGTGCGATCCTTCGGGAGACAGATCTGGCCGCCATGGGCTATACTGAGGAAGAGGCATGGCGCATCTGCGCCCTGCTTGACCGGGAGCTCAGATTAGAGCATTACCTTGATGGCGCAAGAGCCAGAAACATCACCCTGCTGACCCGACTTTCGCCGGAATACCCGGAACGGCTCCACCACCTGCTTGGAACCAATGCACCGCCGCTGCTGTTCGCCGCCGGGAATTTAGAGCTTTTGAACCGTCCTGCCATCAGCTTGGTGGGGTCAAGGGCACTAAAAGAGGCGGGCAAGCGCTTTGCCCGCAGGGTGGGCAGCCTTGCGGCAAGAGAAGGCTTTGTGCTGGTGTCCGGCAACGCAGCGGGTGCGGACCGGGAAGGACAAACGGCCTGCCTGCAGGCCGGAGGCAGCATCATTGCTTTTGTGGCAGATGAGCTATCCCGCCATGTGCCCCGGGACGAAAGCCATCAGCTGATACTCTCGGAGTCAGGATATGATCTTCCCTTCTCTCCCGCCCGTGCACTGCACCGCAATCACCTTATCCATGCGCTGGGGGAAAAGACCTTCGTTGCCCAGTGTGCCGCAAACCAAGGCGGCACATGGAGCGGCACCACGGAGAATCTCCGCCGTGGCTGGTCGGAGGTCTATGTGTGTGATGATGGCTCAGAGGCCATGCATGCCCTGTGTGACCGGGGCGCAAACCTGCTGAGAGAGGAGGACCTGCGCTCCCTGTCAGCGCTTCAATCTGCACAGTGTTCCTTATTTGAATAAAACAATGCCCTGATCGTTTGTAGCGATCAGGGCATGATAATTTACAGAAGCATTTGGCCGAAGGTGATAAGAATACCGGTCACCACAGAGAGGGAATAGAGCACCGCAATGATGGCCAGATTTTCTTTCGGCTTTTTGTTGTTCCGCAGCAGCACCAAAAGGCCGATGCCCGCATTGGCCAGAAGGCCCGAGAACAGGCAGCCGATGGACAGAACGCCTTCCAGATAAAACTCCGTCAGGATCACAGACACCGCACAGTTGGGGATCAGACCGAAGGCACCGATCACCAACTCACCCACCACAGGAAGCTGAATGAACAGGCGGGAGATGGCCTCCGTACCCACCAGTTCAAAGAACAAGCTCAGCGCAAAGCCTACGCCGATCAGCATACCTGCGATCTTCAGGGTGTGCTTCAGGGCGGAGAGGAATACATTGCCCTCTTCCTCCTCACAGGAGCAGTGTTCCCGCTCGCAGAAGCTGTGAATATCCCGGTCAGCCTTGACCGCACGGCGCAGGATCAGGTCTGCCAGATAACCCAGCACGATGGCACAGGCAGCCTTGGACAGAACGATCAGCACGATCTTGGGCAGGGTCACCGTGGAAGAGCTGTCGGTCAGAGAGGTCAGCAGGATGGGGAGCATCTCATCGGAGGTGGCGAAGAATACGGCCAGCATGGTGCCAACGGTGATGGAACCGGTGGAGAACAGGCTGGCGGCAGCGCCGGAGATGCCGCACTGGGGCACGATGCCTAAAATACCGCCCAGCAAGGGGCCGGTCTTCCGGGTGGAATTCAGAATTTTTGTTTCATTCAGCCGCTCGCTTCGTTCCAGCAGCTCCATCAGCACATAGGCGATGAACAGCACCGGAATGCTGAGAAGGCCATCCTTCAGGGCATGAAGCAGGGCATGGAGGATCATTTCCATAGGAAATCCCCTTTCATCAGTGGTGGGAAATCCTGATAAATATACCACAGAACCTCTGAATATGCAAGAATAATTGTAAATTATCTTAAAATTTAGCAGAGGTATCCTCAAAGGGAAAAGGCTTGCCCGCCAGCACCACATCCCGAAGGAAGCGGAAGGTTGTCTTTTCGCCGTAATCCGCAAGCATCTTCAGGATATGGCGAAGCTGCAGGGAGGTTTCGGGGTGAAGAAGCGGGGTTTCCCTTGCCCTGAGGTAATAGTTCAGGGCATCGGCATCGGTATAGTCCTTCCCGTGGTAGGTCTTGCAGGCGGCGATGCGGTCCATCACCATTTCCACAAGGTAGCGTCGGGGCATGGGGTAGGCCCGGTACTGCCCGGTTTTCAGATCAAGGTCGGTCCAGTATTCATAGTGGTGGCGGTTGCGGCCCTTGTGGTGCATCCATGCCTCAGAGTAGCCCTTGATGCTCCGCTCCACCGCATTGGGGCTGCGGGTACCGGTGTAATAGCGGATGCCCACTACAAATTCTGTGGGAGAATACTTGGACAGGTCATGGGTCAGGCCCTGCCAATAAAGCCCCACCTGAAAGCAGTGCTTCATTACAAGAAAACGGTGGTGATTGACGGTCTTAAAATGTCCCCAAGCCTTCATGCCGCAGCCTTCCTTTCCATGGATTTCTTTCATTATAGCGCAGAATTGTCCCGAGGTAAACTGAAATTTCCCGCAAAGCATAATCCGGACAGAACGGGCAAATACTGCTTTGGGAGGTGGGAAAATGCTGATTTCGCTGATCCGTACCATCATACTGTATCTGATCCTCATCGTGGTCATCCGCCTGATGGGGAAACGGGAGCTTGGGGAGATGGAGCCTTCGGAATTTGTGGTGGCGATGATCATTGCCGACCTTGCCTCCATTCCCATGCAGGACAATGCCATTCCGCTGTTTTCCGGCCTTGTACCCATTTTGGCCATTTTAGCGCTGGAGCTGATCTTAGCGGTGGCGAGTATGAAGAGCATTGCCGTGCGTCGGCTGCTTTGCGGCAAGCCGGTGATCCTGATTGAAAACGGAACGCTGATCCAGAACAATCTGCGCCGAACCCGCATCCATCTGGATGAGCTGACAGGGCAGCTTCGGGAGCAGGGCATCATGGATCTTTCTACGGTGAAATATGCCATTTTAGAAACAAACGGACAGATCTCCGCCTTTCCCTACGCAAAGTATCAGCCGCCCAAGGCGATGGAGGCGGGCATTTCGGCAAAGGACGACGATCTTCCCTACACCATCATCAGCGATGGACGGCTTCTGACAGATAATCTTCAAAAATCCGGAAAAGACCGGGTATGGCTGGAGCAATTACTGCACCGGCACAAGTGCCGGCAAAAAGAGGTGCTTCTCCTGACGGTGGACAAGGCGGACAGTATATATTTTTGCAAACGGGATGACGGTTGACATAACACTTTAAATTATGGGGAGTGGTGGAATGAAGCACCTTTGGTTTGCGCTTGGTATCATGATATTATTGTTTGCGGTTTGCATTGGATCCTTCTATCTCCTGCAGGCAAAAACCCAGCAGACACTCCTTTTTTTAGAACAGGCACAGGCTGCAGCTGAAAGGGAGGACCGCGCTTCTGCACTTCGCCGCAGCGCCGAAGCGCAGCGCGCATGGGAGGAAAACGAGGGCTTCATCGATATAGTCATGAGCCACGAGGAAACGGATGACATCCACCGGGAGTTTTCTGACCTGATGGTTTATGCCGAAACCGGCAAGCGGGAAGAATTTCTATCCAGCTGCGCCAAGCTCCTTGCTATGGTGGAACACCTGACCGAAATGGAACGCCCCATCTGGCGCAATCTTCTTTAGAATCTATGAGACAAAATGAACCAAGCCGGCCGGGACGGGGGATGATGCTCCTATATTTGGAACTACGACTTTATACAAAATCAGCCAGGAAATCTGATGCTACATGGGCTTGTCCTTTATTTGCCCGTGGCGCAATGCTGAAAAATACACGATCAGCAATACAAGGCCAAGAAACAGTGCATACAGCCCAAACAGGACTGCGCCGGCAAATATCCCGGCCAAAAGGTAGAGACCGAAGTTTTTGTTCTTTTTTGTCAATCGGTATTCAGTGACCGCCAGCACAACAGGCACAACAATGAACATAATAATTGCAATAATGATTGCAAGAATGGTCGAAGATGTTGCTGCGGCCGGGTTTATGTCAAACACAAATTTCATATGTCCGCCCTCCTGATCGATCGTTCTTTATTCCGCGAGGATAAGTGGTCCGCCTCTGCCGTTGATTGCCTGCTCGCTGCGTTCCGCGTCAGGAACAGCGCCGTAAATCAGCTTGTATTCCGCATAATCACATTCTATGGCAAACAGCCCTTGCCCCAGAGAGACCGGGAAAAGTTCCGGGCCGATGACGCAGCTGTAGGCATTCCCATTCTTATCTTTGAAAGAAATCAAATAATCCCCGAAGGCCTCCGCGTACTCTACGCCAACGCACTCCAGCTGCATTTCGGGGAAATGCTTTTCAACATAGCTTGTTCCCGCGATCCTTGCGATCTGCTTCGGAATGATGCCCGTAAACCATAAGGCCGCAAGCATAACGATCGGTACAACGAGAACGAGCCATTTTTTGTTGTTCATAGGGATCATCTCCTTTATCAAGTGGATGCTCTGCGGGCAGCCGGGGACGGCTGTCTCTATATTTTTAATTATAACATAATGGAAAGAAAAATGGGCAGATCAAAACACTTTCGTCCTTTCCTACAAAAAAATCACCCTCCGAGGAAGTCGGAGGGTGGTTCTTTTGTGGGATTTGTTTACTTGGCTGCCTAAGCTTTGATATTACTTCTCAAGGTAGGCAGAGGGAGCGGGGGCAACGCCCATCTTCAGTTCGATGGCATTGATCACGAAGAAGGTGACGACGCCAACGGCGCAGCCGAAGACGACGGGCAGGATGCCATACAGGAAGCCGCCCTTGGAAAGGATCTGCCATACAATGAAGCCGATGGTACCGGTGATGATGGACCAGATACCGGCATTCTTGGTGACCTTCTCGATCATCATGCCCAGACCGTAAGCAGCAAACGGACCTGCACAGCGGATGCCGAAGGCGAAGGTATTCATAGAAACGATATCGATGCCGAACAGAGAGATCAGCATAGCGATGATGGCGAAAACGATGTTTAGGATACGGGTAACGAGGATGATCTTCTTCTCGCTCATGCCCTTGAACAGTCCGTTGGCAAAGAACAGGTCGTTCATGACGATGGTGGACATGCACAGCAGGTTGGAGTCAGCAGAGGACATGGTTGCGCAGATGATAGCAGCGGAAACCATACCGACAATGAACTGGGGAGAGTAGGCAGAGGTAACTGCCATCATGGCGTTGGAGCCGTTCTCAGCCAGACCGGGCAGCATATCCTGCACGGACAGAGCGGCCAGACCCAGAAGGGTGGGGAACAGGGACATGGCAGCCATCAGAACGCCGGACAGCAGGGAAGCACGCTGGGCGGTCTTCTCGTCCTTGGCGGTGGAGAAACGGGAGACCATTTCAGGACCGGACAGGAAGGTGCAGAAATAATTGAAGATGTAGCCGATGATGGTGACCCAGCCGATCTTGGTGAAGCTCAGCTGCACGGGGGGAAGTGCCTCGGCAATGGCATTCCAGCCGCCGACACCGTTGATAACAAAGGGAGTGGCGATTGCCAGGCCAACCAGAATGATGACGAACTGAACCATATCGGAGATCTGGTCAGCGATCATGCCGCCGAAGGTGGTGTACAGGATCACGACGAGGCCGGCAATGAGCAGAGCAACATTCTGCTGCATACCGGTCAGGGTGGCGATGACCACGCCGGAAGCTGCGATCTGAGAAGCGGTCAGGCAGAACAGAGACACGGCGTTCAGAATGGCAGTGAAGTTGCAGGACAGCTTGCCGAAGCGGCGGCCGACAACCTCGGGGATGGTGACAGCCATGGTCTTGCGGATCTTGGGTGCGAAATAAGCCAGGGGGATCATTGCGATTGCGGCTGCCAGAACATACCAGCAGGCACTCATGCCCCACTCGCCGAAGGCCTTCTGGGCCAGACCGGTGGTGGAACCGCCGCCAACGTTATTGGCGGACAGGGAAAATGCGACCATGAACAGGCCCATTCTGCGGCCTGCGATCATGTAGTCCTTACTGTCGTTGATCTGCTTCTTGCCAACGATCAAACCAACGATCAGCATGGCGACCATGTACACAACAACAATAATCAGGGGTAAAGTTTGCATGTTTTCTCCTCCTATAATATGTTTATGAACGCGGCCGTCCGGACGCTGGGTCGGGAAACCTCATCCATGGTGACAAATTTCGCCACCATGCACATTATAACAACACTTCAATCAAATGTAAAGTATTTTTATTCACCCTGTTGAATAATAAGTTGGTTTCCGGCAAACATTTGTCAATGATGCACATTTTAAAAGCGCTTCAATTGGTACATTTGTCCTGATACAGAAACAGCCGTCCCCGGCTGTCCATGGAATGGTCGCAAATTTTCTGTGGCTCAGATGTTGATGCAGCCATTTCTGCCGGAACGGCACGCAGGCCGTTCCCTACGCGAGGACGAATTTTGCGCAAAAACCAACAGTCCACACCGTAGGGGACGGGAAACCCGTCCCAAAATGTTACGAATTCGCCGCAACCTCATCAAAAACAAAGCGATCCTGCCGGGACGGGAAACCCGTCCCCTACATCTGCGGATATGGCTTTGTGCAATAATCGTCAGGTCTTGCCGTAGGGACAGCCGTCCCCGGCTGTCCGTGGAAAGGCTGCGAATTTGCCGGTATATTCGATATAAACGCAATACTCCCTGTGCGGAGGTCAGTTTAACGCAAAGGAGACAGCGAGAATCTTCTCCTGTCCCCTTATGTATCCCTTCTAAGTTTACATAAATAAATTATTGTTTACGCATAAGAAGCCTGTCAGGTGATCCGGCACCAGGCGGAAGCAGTCTTACATAGATCTTACATAGATCAGAAGGCACCGAGAGAATCGTTGCCTTGTTGCTCCGAAGGCTGGTTCTCAGCCTCTGACGAGCGGATATACAGTTCCTCGCATTCTTGTTGCGCAGCTATGAGACAGGATATTGCAGATTCTGTCGCACGAAAAAGCTTCAGGTACATCTCTTTGTAATCCGGCATATCGGTACTCCTTATGGATATGGGGGTTATATCCCCTTAATATTAAAGATTATAACCCCCATAATGATAAAAGTCAATATGGGGGTGTGATCCTATGATCCGATTTGATAAACTTTGGAAGACCATGGAAGAAAAGGGCATTACCACATATACATTACGGGAGAAGTGTGGTATAGACAGTAAAACGATCCGCCGTCTTCGGGCCAACGAAAATATAGAAACAAAGACACTGAATAAGCTTTGCTCTGTGCTGAAATGCTCTCTTACGGAGATTGCGGAGTATGTGGACGATGGCTGTGAGTAAGTGTTTCGTATTTCCGGAAAGCAGGAATATACGGTAAGAGAATCGTGCGAATGCGGCGGCCCTGCGCACTTGCCGGGTACCGCCGCATAAATGTAGGGACAGCCGTCCCCGGCTGTCTGTGGAAAGGCTGCGAATTCGCCATGGCGCAGATATAACTGCAGCCATTTCTGCCGGAACGGCACGCAGGCCGTTCCCTACGCGAGGACGAATTTTGCGCAAAAACCAACAGTCCACACTGTAGGGGACGGATTTTCTGTCCCAAAATGTTACGAATTCGCCGCAACCTCATCAAAAACAAAGCGATCCTGCCGGGACGGGAAACCCGTCCCCTACATCTGCGGATGTAGCTTTGTGCATAAATCGTCAGGTCTTGCCGTAGGGACAGCCGTCCCCGGCTGTCCATGAAAAGGCTGCGAATTTGCCGGTATATTCGATATAAACGCAATACTCCCTGTACGGAGGTCAGTTTAACGCAAAGGGGACAGCGAGAATCTTCTCCTGTCCCCTTATGTATCCTTTCTAAGTTTACATAAATAAATTATTGTTTACGCATAAGAAGCCGTCAGGTGATCCAGCACCAGGCGGAAGCAGCCGTACATGCCGGCATCGTTGCCCAGCTGGGCGAGGGCGAAACGGGTTTCCTTGCAGGCGTGGAACATATAGTGGGGGAAGTAGCGGCCGATGCCGTCCAGCAGAACCTGACCTGCCTTGGATACGCCGCCGCCGATGACCACCAATTCCGGGTCACACACGCAGCAAACATCCGCAAGGAACTCTCCCAGCCGATCGTAGACGAATTCCAGGATGTCCTTTGCCAGATAGTCGCCCTGTGCGGCATGGTCGAACACATCCTTGCAGGTGATGGTTTCCAGATTCCGCAGGGTGGAGGGAAGCTGAGACTTCTTGAGGTACCGCTTTGCGGTGCGGACGATGCCGGTGGCACTGCCGTACTGCTCGGCACAGCCGTACTTGCCGCAGCCGCACTGCTCCGTCTCTTCCTTGTCCAGCACGATGTGGCCGATCTCGCCGCCAACGCCGTGGGCGCCGCTGAGGATCTGGCCGTTAATGATAATGCCGCCGCCGATGCCGGTGCCGAGGGTGGCCATAACGATGCTGCTGCAGCCTGCGCCGCCGCCGCGCCAATATTCACCCAGGGCTGCCACATTGGCATCATTGCCAGCCTTGACCGGCAGACCTGTCAGTGCGGACAGGGCCTCATGGAGATTGAACACGCCCCAACCCAGGTTGACGCAGCGGTTGACCACGCCGTTGTTGGCCACGGGGCCGGGAACGCCGATGCCGATGCCCATCACCTGAGACTTTGCCACATTATGCCGGGCAAGACAGGCGTCAATGGCTTCGGAAATATCCGGCAGGATCAGAACGCCGCCGTTCTGGGTGCGGGTAGGGATCTCCCATTTTTCCAGGAGCACACCTTCTTCATTAAAAAAACCAAGCTTGACACTGGTGCCGCCAACATCAATACCAAAACCGTATTTCATATATTTCACCTTTTCTTTCTGCTCCGGAAGCGCTCAAAATTCCGGAAGAATGATTGTACGGATACATTATAAAGGATTTCCGTGAAAAATGCTACAATTTTTTCAAAAGACTTATTGAGTTTTTGCTCAATATGCGGTAACATATAGTCAGGCAACTACACACTTTGAAAGGAAATGTGATTTTATGATAGAACTCGATATGTCAAATGTATGGGGCGAACTGTCCCTCCCCCAGCTTCTTGAGACGGAAAAGGAAGTTTTTGCTGCCCATCAGCTCCTTGCAGAGGGCAAAGGTCCCGGCAATGATTTCATTGGCTGGCTGGATCTTCCCGTGATGGAGGATACCGCCGAAATGATCCGCATCAAGCAGGCTGCAGAGCGCATCCGTCAGGACTCTGATGTTCTGGTGGTCATTGGCATTGGCGGCAGCTATCTTGGCCCCCGCGCAGCCATCGAACTGCTCCGCGGTCAGAACCACAATCTGAAAAATTCCGATCCCCAGATCTTCTTTGCGGGCAATAACCTCTCCACCCGCGCATATCAGGAACTGTGTGAGCTGCTGGAGGGCAAGGATTTCTCCCTGAACATCATCTCCAAATCCGGCACCACCACCGAACCTGCCATTGCCACCCGTGCCCTTCGCTGGCTTCTTGAGCGCAGATACGGCACCGAGAAGGCAAGAAAGCGCACCTATGTCACCACTGACCCGGCAAACGGCGCTCTGCGTCAGATGGCCAATGAAGAGGGGTGGGAATCCTTCATCATCCCCCCCAATGTGGGCGGCCGCTTCAGCGTGCTGACTGCCGTTGGTCTGCTGCCCATGGCAGTGGCCGGCATCGATATCACCGCCATGATGCGCGGCGCCGCCAAGGCTGCAAAGGAACTGGATGTGCGTTCCTTTGAGAATCCCGCATGGCAGTATGCTGCCCTGCGCAATCTGCAGTACCGTGCAGGCAAGGCAATGGAACTGCTCTGCTTCTATGAACCGGACGCCAGAATGCTGGGCGGCTGGTGGCAGCAGCTCTTCGGCGAATCCGAAGGCAAGGACGGCAAGGGTCTGTTCCCCGTCACTGCGGAATTCACTGCAGACCTTCACTCTTTGGGCCAGATGATCCAGCAGGGTCAGCGCAACATCTTTGAGACCGTGCTGCGCTTCGCGCCTCCCAAGAACAAGACCACCATCGAAGTAGACTGGAAGGACCTGGACGGCCTCAACTACCTCGAAGGCAGAACCCTCGACTTTGTGGAAGAGAAGGCTTTCCTTGGCACCCTCAGTGCCCATGTAGACGGCGGTGTTCCCGTCATCCCCATCAGCTTTGGCGAGATCTGCGAGGAAACCATTGGCGAATTGTTCTATTTCTTCCAGCTTTCCTGCGGTATTTCCGCCTATATGCTGGGCGTCAACCCCTTCAATCAGCCGGGTGTGGAGTTCTATAAGCGTAATATGTTCAAGCTGCTGGGCAAGCCGGGCTATTAATTTATTGAACAATTCGTGAAAAAGCTTGCATCCATGGCAGATGCCTGTTAAAATGAAGATGCAATTTGACCTAAAAGGAGGAATTTGCTATGGTTAAGGTCATCGTGGGCCAGAAAGGTTCCGGCAAAACCAAGGAACTGATCGAGTCCATTCAACTTGCGGTGGAGCAGGAAAGTGGCAGCATTGTCTGCATCGAAAAGGGCAATAGCCTGCGTTATGATATCAGCTATCGTGTCCGTCTTGTGGATGCGAAGGAATATGGAATCAAAACATATGACCAGATGATCGGCTTTATCAGCGGTCTGCATGCAGGAAATTTTGACATTACACACATTTTTATTGACAATCTTTGCAAGCTTCTGGGAAATGATGCTTCTCAGGCTGTGGATTTCTGCCAGTGGTGTGAGGTGTTCGGCGAGCAGAACAACCTGAAATTCACCATCGCAATTTCTGATGACCCTGACAGCGCGGACGAACGGCTGCGCAAGTATTTCTGATACATCCATGCTGCCCCGGGCGCTTTGCGCCTTGGGGCAGACCTATGAACGGAGGGTTTTATGCGACTTCCTGAGAAAATTCGGGCATTTTCCCCATCAAATGCCCAGGAAGCAGCAGACCAGGAACTGATGCTGCAGCATCTGGCCCGGTATGATGATCTTCTGACCCGGGAGAATCCCGTGATGCACTTTACCGCCTCCGCCTGGGTGGTAGCTCCTGATCGGGAACAGGTGTTAATGGTTTACCATAATATTTACCGTTCCTGGTCCTGGACCGGCGGCCATGCGGACGGAGAGGAAGACCTTTTGTCCGTTGCCCTGCGGGAGGTGCGGGAGGAGACAGGCCTTTTGGATGTTCGCCCTCTGTTTTCTGATATTTTTTCCCTTGAAATTCTGGGTGTGAATGCCCATGTGAAGCGGGGACACCATGTCTCCACCCACCTTCATCTGAATGCCACCTTCCTGCTGGAGGCAGACCCGGCGCAGCCTTTGCGGGTAAAGCCGGACGAAAACAGCGCGGTGGCCTGGATCCCGGCAGCGGAAGTAATTGAGCGTTCTTCTGAACCGGATATGCAGGTGGTTTACCGCAAACTCATGGAAAAGCTGCGGGCTTTTCCCTTCGATCACTAAGCATAAGGAGGCTGCATAACCTATGCTGCTGTTTTATATTTTTCTTTTTATCAGTACTGCCTGTTCGGTCACCCTGGGCATTCAGTTTGGCAGCAGCCCTCTGAATGCGGGCCTTCTGACCGTCGGTCTGTATTTCGGCATTCTTCTGGCACTGCTTCTGCTGTTTGCTGTGGTGCTGTTCGTTTCCATCATGCTGGTGGACCTCAAGAAGGAGCAAAAGCACAGAAGTCCCTGGCTTACCTTCCTTGTGGATCAGTTCCTTGCCATTGTAATTCGTATGCTCCGGGTGCGTATCCATACCGAGGGTCTGGAGATGGTACCCCGTGACCGGAACTTCCTTCTGGTCAGCAATCATATTTTCGCACTGGACCCGGTCATGTTTATGAGTGTGATGCCCTGGGCAAAGCTGGGATTCATTGCAAAGAAGGAAGCCTATGATATGTTCCTGGTGAACCGGGCCATGCATGCGCTGCACTGCCTGCCGGTGGACCGTGAGAACGACCGCGCCGCCCTCAAGACCATCATCCGGACCGCTCAGATCCTCAAAACCGGCGAGCACAGCATGGCAGTATTCCCCGAAGGCTATGAGAATAAGGAAGGCAAGCTGCTGCCCTTCCGCAACGGTGTATTCAAAATCGCCCAGCGGGCAGAGGTACCCATTGTGGTGGCAGTGATCCGAGGCGACCGAAAGCTCATGGATAACATGTTCCGCCGCCGCACCGATGTGAGCATCGAGTTCCTTGGTGTGGTACCGGTGGAGGAACTGAAAGGCGTTATGACACAGGAAGTGGGCGACCGCATCCATGCC
Source organism: Oscillospiraceae bacterium (assembly GCA_015067585.1). Taxonomy (GTDB): domain Bacteria; phylum Bacillota; class Clostridia; order Oscillospirales; family Oscillospiraceae; genus SVMC01. The sequence goes on along the minus strand of SVMC01000005.1, from coordinate 46,389 downwards.
ATGATGGAAGAAGCTTTGGCAAGGGAGGCTGCGGTATGACCTTTGGAATCATCGGTACCGGCAATATGGGCAGTGCCATTGCAAAGGCCCTGTGCGTCCGGGTGGATGGGAAGGATGTCTTCCTTGCCAACCGCACACCGGCGAAAGCTGAGACCCTTGCCCGGGAATTGGGGGCAACTCCCGCTGACAACGAGACCGCTGCCCGCTGCACCTATGTGGTGCTGGCGGTGAAGCCGCAGATGATGGGTGAGCTGCTTTCCTCCCTTCGCCCGGTGCTGAAGGCACGGCAGGACCGGTTCGTGCTGGTATCCGTGGCGGCGGGATTGACCATCCAGACCCTACAGGAAATGGCGGGCAATAATTATCCTGTACTTCGCATTCTGCCCAATACCCCGGTGTCCATCGGGGCGGGCATGAGCATCTACAGCACCAGCCCGGAACTGACGAAGCAGGAGTTGGATGCGTTCTTGGATGCCTGCGCCGCTGCGGGACGCTTTGATGAAATTTCAGAGGCGCAGATGGATGCAGGCTGCGCCCTGACAGGCTGCACCCCCGCCTTTGTGTGCCTGTTTTTAGAGGCATTGGCGGACGGCGGCGTTGCCTGCGGTCTGCCCCGGCAGAAGGCGCTGGAATACGCGGCGCAGGCCATTGCGGGCACCGCGCAGCTTTATCTTGAAACAAGAACTCATCCCGGCGCCATGAAGGATGCGGTGTGCAGCCCCGGCGGCAGCACCATCGCAGGTGTCCGGGCCTTGGAGCAGGGCGGCTTCCGTGCCGCCGCCATGGAGGCAGTGGAAGCTGCCTGCAAGCGGGGAATGGAGCTTGGAAAACCCAATCAAAAATAACACAACCTGCCAAGAGCAGGTAGGATGGAGAAGAATATGAGTAATCCGGCATTGGTCATTATGGCCGCAGGCATGGGCAGCCGGTTCGGCGGCCCCAAGCAGATCATTCCCGTGGACGACATGGGACATATTATCATCGATTTTTCCCTGTTTGACGCATGGCAGGCGGGCTTCCGCAAGGTGGTCTTCGTCATCAAGCAGGAGATGGAAGCGGATTTCCGGGAACGCATTGGCAATAAGATCGCACCGTTTTTTGATGTGCGCTATGCCTATCAGACATTGGATGCCCTGCCCGAAGGCTACAGTGTGCCGGAAGGCCGTGTAAAGCCTTGGGGCACCGGTCATGCGGTGGCCTGTGCCGCATCCGAGGTGGATGGCCCCTTTGCGGTCATCAACGCGGACGATTACTATGGCACAGACGCCTTCCGGAAGATCTATGAATTCTTAGCCCAGGATCGCCCGGAAAGTGAACACGCCATGGTTGGCTATCACCTTCGCAACACCGTCACGGAATACGGACATGTGGCCAGAGGCGTCTGCCGCATGGTCGATGGCTTCCTGACGGATGTGGTGGAGCATACCCACATTGAAAAGCGGGGCAACGATGCCGCCTATACCGAGGATGGCGAGACCTTCTATGATCTTTCCGGCGATACCATCGTCTCCATGAATCTCTGGGGTTTCAGCCAAAAGATCATGCGGGAGCTTTGGGATCGTTTCCCTGCATTTTTGGACAAAGCACTGAAAACCAATCCCCTGAAGGGGGAATACTTCCTGCCTGCTGTGGCAAATGCCCAGATTCAGGAGGGCATCGGCACCATCCGGGTGCTGTCCACGGATTCCGTGTGGCACGGCATGACCTATAAGGAAGACCTTGCGGAAGTGAAGCAGGCCATTGCCGACCTTCGCGCAGCGGGTGCCTATCCCGAAAAGCTCTGGGAGCGATAAAGGAATATGGCAAATCTCATCGAAATCACAGATTTTGCCGCCCCGGAGCTGGATGTATATGCAAGGCTCACGGAGGTGCAGCTTCTGAACCGGCAGGATCTGTCGGAAGGCCGCTTCATTGCGGAAAGTCCCAAGGTGATCAATCGGGCGCTGGACGCAGGCTATGAGCCTATCTCCTTTCTGGCAGAAACCCGCCTTGTGCGTGGGGAAGCCGCGGAGGTCATCGACCGCTGCGGGGATATCCCGGTGTATACGGCGGAGCTGGATGTGCTTGCCAACATGATCGGCTATAAGCTGACCCGGGGTATGCTCTGCGCCATGCGCCGCCCGCCCCTTCCCACGGTGGAGGAGGTCTGCAAAGGAGCAAAGCGCATTGCGGTGCTGGAGGATGTGATGAATCCCACCAATGTGGGTGCCATTTTCCGCTCGGCTGCCGCCTTGGGCATTGACGCGGTGCTGCTGACCCCCGCCTGCAGCAATCCCCTGTACCGCAGAGCCATTCGGGTGAGCATGGGTACGGTGTTTCAAGTGCCGTGGACTTACATTGGGTCGGAGCTTGCCGACTGGCCCCATCCCGGCATAGACAAATTAAAAGAAATGGGCTTCGCCACCGCTGCCATGGCTTTGAGTGACGATTCCGTGTCCATCCGGGAGCCTTCTCTGATGGCGGAGGAAAAGCTGGCCATCATTTTAGGCACCGAAGGGGACGGCCTGTCCGACGGCACCATCTGCGCCTGCGACTATACCGTCCGCATCCCTATGTCCCATGGTGTAGACTCCCTGAATGTGGCTGCTGCCAGTGCGGTGGCATTCTGGCAGTTGGGTTCGAATCTGTAATTGCATTTTTAACAAGAGCGCCGTCCCGTCCTCGTCGTTCCGTTATATTCGTCTGTTATATTCGTGTGATAGGAAGGGTGATCATCCATGAAATGCCCGTATTGTGGAGAAGAAATGGTTTTGGGCTATGTGCAGAGTTCCAGAGCAGTGATGTGGGATAAGGAAATCCTGTCCGGTCTCATTATACCTTCCAGCGAAGGAATGGCTCTGACAAAGAAAATTTCTCTTGTGGATGCCCTTGGATTTAAGGCGCATTTGTGCAAAAAATGCCAGGTTCTGATCTCGAAGCTCAATGAAGAAACCAAATAAATCAGCAAAAACAGGAGGACGGCACTCTTAGTTTTTGCGCTCTGCGGTTGGGAGGGAAAATATGTTTTTGAAAAGAAAAACTACACCCTTATGGCTGTTTCTATCGATTATGCTGCTTGTGCTGTTTCTCTCCGGTTGCGGGCAACAGGCTGTAGATGTGACGGTAAGCGCAACTGCCTATAAAGCGGAGGATGCGGCCTTTCAGGAGGCGTGTGAGGTTTCCTTCTGCGGGATTTATCATGAATCGATTTTCTCTGCAGATTCCTATCAGGGACAGATCGTGATCCGGAATTCAACCCTCACGAAGCCGGATGATGTCACCATGGAGCTGCGGTTTGATGGCGATATCGCCATCCCCACGGCGAAAACGGACTTAGGCTACCAGTATACGCCTCAGATCCATTCTGTTTTGCGGAATCCAGATACCCAAAGTCTCGTCATGGTATTGTACAACGACTATGTGGAAACGGAAGATACCCGCACCGGCAGCTTTGACCCGAACAATCCAGTATTTTTGTGTATGGGTGAGATTTCCCGGGAAGATGCGCTCAAGCTGATTTCAGAGAAAGCGTTATAAATACACAGCAATGAGGTGCGACAGTATGCCGGATAACAAATGGAACAATCCTGAACTGTGCGAGTGCATCGAAAGAATTGTAGGGCGTTATTGCTCGGAAACATTTATTCTTCTCGACAAAGTGCTGGCAAATGACCCGAATGACCCGGAATATTCCGCAAATACAGTGTACCATTGCTTGGAAAATGTTGTAACATTCCAGAATCTGTATTATGGCGAGAAAATACCGAATGTGGTAGAATATCTGAGAAATAACGGTTATCGTGACGAAGATATCACTTTGCTGGATCAACAGTGTGCAGACGAAAAGCGCCGCTGCCCTTGGATAGAGGATTGATTCCGGCAAGGCTTTCTGAATAACCATGCTAACGGGGGACAGGAATTGTTCCCCGTTTTCGATTGAGAATGGTTGAAAAACAGCGCAAGGAATGGTATACTTTCAACAAACAATGCAAGGAGGAATTTTCATGAAAAAGCGTTTGATCTCCATGCTGCTGGTCTTTGTGCTGGTGCTGTCCATGCTGGGCGGCGCATTCACAGTTTCGGCGGCTTCCAACTATTACATCACCAACGCGGAGGAACTCAAACAGTTTGCTCTGGATGTGAATGCGGGTAAGGATTTCACCCAGTACAAGGTGGTCCTGACCGAGGATATCATTCTGAATGAAAATTTAGTGGACAGCGAGGGTAATCTGCTCCGCACCGATGCGGAGGAGTGGATCCCCATCGGAACCAGCGAGCATCCCTTTGTGGGCGTGTTTGACGGCAAGGGTCATACCGTATCCGGCCTTTACATCAGCGGTACCAAGGAATCCAACAAGGCACTGTTCGGTGTGGTGTCCAAGACCACCATCTACAATATCATTGTGAAGGACAGCTATGTTTCCGGCTACAGTGAGGTGGGTGCGGTCATGGGCTATGCCAAGGATGACTCCATGATTACCAACTGCCATAACTACAACACCACGGTATACGCCGAATATCAGCGGGCCGGCGGCGTTGTGGGGCAGGTGCATTACAGCAATGTCTTCAACTGCTCCAACTACGGCTATATCAAGGCAGGCTCCCGCTGCACCGGCGGCATCTGCGGCGACAATTACCGCAACGGCAAGATCTACAACTGCGCCAACTACGGCATCGTGGAGGGCAGGAGCCTTGTGGGCGGCATTTCCGGCGGTACCACCAGCGCGGACATCGAAAACTGCCTCAATGCCGGTGAGCTTCGCGGCTCTGACCGCTATCTCATCGCCGGCGGCGCCGGTGACCGGGACATCGATAACTGCTATGCCCTGAAAAACGAGAATCATAATCCCAACATCAATATTTCCAGCTCCCGCGTGGAAGGCTGCTCCACCTTCTCGGATGTGGACGCGGTGCTGGATACCCCGGTCATGGTGAACGGCAGAGAATGCACCACCGCCCGTCAGGCCCTCAACGCATGGCAGACCGGCCGTACCGACAATATCGCCTATCAGGACTGGTATCAGCATGACGGCCTGCCCTATCTGGAACTGGATCTGATCCCCTCCATTTTGGTGCTCACCGAGGAAACCTTCGAGGATGTGAAGCCGGAGGACTGGTACTATGACGAGGTCAAGTATGTCTATGACAACGGCCTGATGAACGGCACCACCAACGATACCTTCGGCCCCAACTTAGAGACCAGCCGCGGCATGGTGGTCACCATTTTGTTCCGTCAGGAGGGTGAGCCTGCCGCCAGCCGCTGCGATTTCAAGGATGTCTACTCCGGCCAGTGGTATACCGACGCGGTGAACTGGGCAGCGGAAGAGGGCATCGTCAAAGGCTTCACCGACGGCACCTTCCGCCCCAATCAGGCCATCACCCGTCAGGAGCTGTCCGCCATCATCTACCGCTATTCTGAGTATAAGGGTTACGATGTCACCGCAAGACAGAGCCTGGATTCCTTCCCCGACGGCGGTCAGACAGGCTCCTGGGCCGTGGAAAATGTCCGCTGGGCCGTGGCAGAGGGCCTGCTCTCCGGCAAGACCGGCGGTCTGCTGGCACCTACCGCCGATGCCTCCCGCGCAGAAGTCGCCACCGTTCTGACCCGCTACTGCACCAATCTGGTAGACAAAGCATAACATTTTCTCTCTTTATCATGCATTTTGCCGCAATCCGGAATGCTCCGGATTGCGGCATTGCTTATGCTATCTTCCTTTGTATTCCTGCTTCAGGATCTCGGCCATTTCCTCAGGAGATTCTACGCAGCCTCCTGCCAGCCACATTTTTATGATGGCATTGATGCCATTGCGGAAGAATTCGATATGATACTTGATGTGCTTGTTTTCAAAATCCTTTTCCGCTCTTGCCGTATCATAAATCAAGACCTGATGAGATTCATCGTAAGCCAGCTTGAAATAGGTTTTATAAAACAACTGATTTTCCTTGATGTGGGTAAACATCTTGAGGGCGCCGTTTTGCTCCCTTGTGCTGTGGTCATCCCGAAAAACGGAAGCAAAATCCCGCTCCAGAGTCGCCCGCACCTGATCCGCAAGGTCATAGATATCCAGAAAATTGGCATAGAAGGTGCTGCGGTTCAGTCCCGTCTGCTTACAGATATCGGAAACGGTGATGTCCTTCAGTTCCCGGGTCTGCAGCAGCGCGACAAAGGCTTTTTCGATTCTCTCAATGGACTCTCTGCGTCGTTTGTTATTCTTGGTATTCATAGCATCTCCATTATTCCAACACTTGTTGCGAAATTGATGATTGTTTCTTTTTTCAAAAAGTATTATACTGCAATCGTATTAAGAATACAACTGTTGTTTTAATGAAAGGAGACACTATGAAAAAAAGCAGTTTTGTGGCAATGATGCTGGGCACCGTCAGCGGTGTGCTGTTCGCTCTGGGCATGTGTATGGCTCTGCTTCCTGAGTGGAATGCCTTCACGGAAGGAATTATCTTTGGTGCGGTAGGTCTGGTGCTGGGCCTGATCACCATTTTTGTCTGGCGCAAAATGGAGAACAAAGCCCCCCTCAAGCTGAGTCCCAAAGGATTCATGGTCCTCATCTTCTCCCTGATGGGCGCTCTGGCACTTGGGATCGGAATGTGCTTCTGTCTGGTGTGGGAAAGTTACATCATCGGCATTCTGATCGGTCTTGTGGGCATTCTCCTGCTGCTTGGTCTGATCCCCATTACAAAGGGCCTGAAATGAAACCGGACAAGATGGCAAAGACTGCCCTGAGCAGTCTTGTGATCAACTTTGCCTACGGCCTTTACACCGGCATTGTCGGTATCTCAAGCCACTCCTGGTGGTTTGTCACTCTTGCAGCCTATTACATGGTATTGAGCATGATGCGTTTTGCCATTTTACTTTCCGGAAGAAAACCGGCGGAGGGTGCCGCAGATGGCAGCTTTATCAGGCGCTTTACCGGCGTTATGTTCCTGTTCCTCTCCATCGTACTGGCAGGAACCGCCTATCTTGCAGTGGAAGTGGAAGAGGGTGTGCCGCATCATGAGATCGTCATGATCACGATGGCGCTGTATGCTTTCACGAAAATCACCCTTGCCATCATAAATCTTGTAAAAGTTCGCAAAACCCACTCTCCCCTCCTGAACACCTTGAGAAGTATCTCCTTTGCAGAAGCGCTGGCATCCATCTTCTCTCTGCAGCGGTCTATGCTGGTCTCCTTCGGAGATCTGACTGTCGACGAGATCCGGATCTTCAATATTCTCACCGGCACCGGAGTATATCTTCTGGTGTTCCTGATGGGACTTCATCTGATCGGAGGTAAAAGTATCATTATGGCAGAATCCAAATTTGTAAAAGCAAACGAAAAAATCGCGGAAGCTGTGGTGGATGGTTATAAAAAAATTGAAAAAGGCGTCGTCACCGGCTACAAAAAGGTAGAAGAAGGTGTGGTAGAAGGCTATGAAAAAGTCGAAGACCGCTTCATTGCCCGCTTCCTCACCCGCGAAAACGAAACTCCGGAGGAAGCAAAGGCCCGCCTGAAGCATACACCCGAGGAATAACCCCTAAACAGATGGTACTGCTGTAAAACGCAAGTTTTGCAGCAGTACCATCAACTTTGGTCAACCAATATAAAGACGCCGATGCAAAATGCAGCGGCGTCTTTTTGCTATTGGAAGATTAGTAAACCACGACAGTTGTGCCGTTGGGACATTCGTTGTAGATGAACTTTGCGATCTCATCCGGGCAGCGGACACAACCGTGGCTGATGGCGGCGCTGAGGGAAGAATTGACATAGGTGTTGGTGCCGGTGTAATAAAGTCTGGTGTGGAAAGCGATGCCGCCGTCAAACAAAGATGCGTAATAGCAGCGGGATTGATCCAGATGGGCGCCGCTGTCAAAGCTCCAGTAGTAGGCGTGGGAGTAGATGGAATAAACGCCGGGACGGGTAGGGGAGTTGGGTGCGCCGATGACGCATTCGCAGGACTTGATGAGCTTCCAGTTGCCCTGGCTGCCTTCAAAGATGTTGACGGTGGTGGTGTAGAGGTTGCACCAGATCAGATATTTGGTCTTACTGGAATAGTTGTTGACCTCGTTGACAAAGGCTTCCTTGACGCCGTCGGAGTAGACCACATCGTTATTGTGGTAATTCTGCCAGGAGATGCGGATGGCGTAACCGGAGATATAGCCCCGCACACCGCTCTGGGTTTCTACCAGTGCGATACTGCCGCTGTCCGTGACATATTTCAGGAAATAGACATGGGAGCCTGCGGGAACAGAGGTGAGATAGCCGCTCAGAGAACTGGAGGAGTAAATGGAGGTGGAATAATTCACCACGGCGATGACATGAATGGTTCTTACTGAATTCTTGGCGATATGGTAATCAGAATAGCGGCCGGTGGAGGTAAAGGGCAGATTTGCTGTCATAGTTTCATCACCGTAGCGGATGGTGACCACCACATTCTGCGTCTCCTCAATATTATAACGCAGGGCAGCGGTGACAGGGCAGGTCAGCTTGGCACCCTCCGTCAGAAGGAAGTCGTTCTCAGTCTTGAGGACCTTGCCGTTATAGGTGTAGGTGACGGTGCATTTGCGCACACCGTCCGGTACGCCATAGACTTTTTCGGTGTTAACGCCGGTGATGGTACCGGTGACAACAAGATCCAGCTTGTCGTAGTACGCGATGGGCTTGCTGCCGGGAACAACGCTGACACCATGCAGACCTGCATCAATGCGGTCCACCGTGTTGATGACGGTACAGGAGTTCTTCAGGTCAAGGTGATACTGATACAGCGTTTCGATCCGACCGTTTTCGCTGATGGTCAGATTTCGGCTTTCTGCATAAACATTTTCAGCATTGCCGTACAGGTGCACGGTGCTTCCTGACATCGTGTCAGAAAGGTAAAGATTCTCAGCGGTGGAGATGCTGGAGATGGTGGGGTTACCGCCCTGACAGTAGACGGAACCAAATTCACCGCTGATGGCGGCATCCGCCAGCATGATGACCTTGCCTGCATTACCACGGACAAAGGCATTGTCACGAAGGCACAAAAGCGTGTCTACAGGGGCTTCCAAGTCTACAGTGGCAGGTGTGCAGATGCTTACATCCTTACAGACTTCTTCTAAAATAATGTCCTTCGCATTGTGCAGATGCAGCACCAGCCGGCCATCCACAATGAAATCCTTCACAGTGACCTCGTTTTCTGTTTCACAGCTCAGGATCAGGTCACCGGAGATGCGTTTTCCGGCAAGGGCTTCGACCGAACCGGTATAGAGCATACGATTGCCGTCCAAAGCTTCGGGGTCGTCAGTGATGCAGTCAAGCGCGTTGTAGAGCACCTGCGCCAGTTCTTGGCGGGTGATCAAGCCTTTGGGGTTCAGCGTGCCTGCGTTGGTGCCGTTGACATAGCCTGCCTCCAGCATACCGGCAACACCGGCTGCGGCCCAGGAGCTGACATTCTGTCCGTCAGAGAACTTATTCAGCGAATCAAGTGTTGCGGCAGATACGCCGAAGGCACGGGCCAGCACCGTGAAGGCCTGCTCACGGGTAATGAACTGCTCAGGGGTCAGCTTACCGCCGCTGCCTTCAAAGATACCCATGGCAACCGCACGGGCCATTTCATTGTAATACCAGGCATCCGCAGACATATCAGTATAGCCGGAAAGGTCTGCGGCGTTTTCGGCTGCAAACAGGCGAACCAGCATTGCGGCAAGCTGGGCACGGGAGGCGTGGGCAGTGGGAAGAAGGTCACCGGAGGCATTGCCGTTCAGAATGTCATATTGCACACAGAACGCCAAAGCATCGTGCGCCCAGCCTTCCGGGATCAGGATCTCAAAACGCACAGTCAAGGTGAGGGTTTTGGATTCCTCGCTGCCGGCAGCGGTGATCTCAACGGTATTGTCGCCCTTCAGAAGGCTCAGGGAGTAGGCACCTTCTGCTGCGGACACAGCTTCGCCGTTCAGCTTGACGGTGATGGCTTCGGACTCCAGCGCGGTTTCACCTTCCACTGCGGTGATGTGCAGGAGCTGCATTGGATTATGTACGATCTGACCATCCTCCAGATCGGCGGAAATGGTGATCTCAACAACGGGCGGCACAGGCTCATCTGTGTCGGGGTCCGCAGGGGGATCGATGGGATCGTCCGTATCAGGTGCTGCAGGAGGGTCCGAAGGCTCTGACGGAGCAGATTCCTCAGCAGGTGTGACAGACTCCGCCTGGCTAATTGTTTCGGAGGTATCCGACAGGGGCAGGGGCGAAAGCTCGGCTTGGTTGTCGGTGCTGTCTGTGATGTAAGATGCTGCCACGGTACATTGCAGCATCAGAATCATTGCAAGAAGCAGGGCAACAAGTCGGGTCATTTTTCTCATATTTCATCCTCCTTGCGGGATGCCGTTGCCGATGGTCGGGTCGGCGCGGGCAGCGGTTTGATTTGAATATAGTATACTGAAAAAAAGCAACAGAATCAATAACCGTTTTGACTTTCTTGCGGTTTCTCTTTGCACCAACCGGTGGAGAATGCATAACATGGAATGAGCGGCAACGCTGACTATTCAAACAGGAGGTCAATTCTATGTCTTGTAATTCCTGCAATAACTGCGGCAGCGGTATCTTTGCTTACGGCAGCAACTGGTGGTGGATCATCATCCTGATTGTGGCAGTGGTACTGCTTGGCGGCTGCGGCAATGGCTGCGGCAATGGCTGCGGCTGGAACAGTGGCTGCAATTGTGGTTGCGGCTGTAACAACTGCGACAACGGTTGTGGCTGCTGATACAGAATAAAATGGCCCGCCCCGGCACAGCCGGGGCGGGTTCGATTATCTCTTACTTCTGTGCGTCTGCAGTCTGATACAGCGCATTGACTGTGGTGCGGGCGCATTCGATCAGCTTTACGATTGCTGGTTTCATGATCGCATTTTTCCTCATAATGATGCCAAGACTTCGGGAATACCCGGGTTTCAGCGGCAGAGCGCATACGGCCTCCTCGTATCCACGGATCGACAGCTCTGAGAGCATGCTCACGCCAAGACCATGCGCCACCATTGAAATGATGGCCTGATCGCTGACGGATGAAGTGAGGATCTCAGGCCGGATGTTGTGGGCCTTCAGGACCTTCAGAATATCGGTATCATAGCCGTCTGCGGGCATCAAAAACTGCATTCCAGCATATTTTTCCGGCGCAAATGCCGACTCCTGCGGCATGAGAGAACTCTTGGGCAGGAGCGCCAGCAGCGGGTCGTCATGCAGGGGATGCCAATCCACATTTTCCTCTGTTGGTGCGCTGGTAAAAGCCATGTCAAAGCGCCCGTTCTGCACATCCTGAAAAAGCTGCGGTCGGGATTCATCGTGAATGTTGACCTGCACATTGGGATAATCCTTTTTGAAGGCATCAAGGATGGCGGGCAGCCAATGGCTGGCAATGCTGGAATAGGAGCCGATGGTTATGGTCTCGCTGGCTCGGTCATTAATGGCGCGGATCTCCTCCCGCAGGCGCTCCGCAGCCTGGAGGAACTCTGTGATCATGGGCAGGATCCGCTCACCGTCCGGTGTCAGACGGATGCCAAAATGGCCCCGCTGCAGAAGCTGAAATCCCACTTCGGTTTCCAGTGCGTTCATCATATGGGTCAGGCCGGATTGGGTATAGCCTAAAAGATCGGAGGCACGGGTGAAGCTTCCCTGCTGGATGGAAACAACCATGGCTTCGTATTTCTTTGTGTCCATAATACCCTCCCTTTCTGGAAAACATGTATAATATTCAAATATTTCTTTTATTTTATTATACTGACCGCCTGAGAAAAAAGCAACAGGAATATGAGGTTTTCTAATGGGAAAATACGATTTTGGAAGGCTGTCTCCCATTTGATGTCTGCGGGTCATCCATATGGCGCGGAAAACCCGGGGAAGATTTCAAAAAGCGGAAAAAAGTCGAAGATTTTCTGAGAAAAACACTTGCATTTTTAAGAGGAAGATGCTATAATCTCTATGATCTTAGAGTATGTTTTACCAGAGAGAGGGGGCTCCCCCCTCTCTTTTTGATTGAGAAAGGCAGAATATTATGAAAATTACAGATCAGGTCCGTCAGCTTGCCGAACCGGTGGTGGCGGAAAAGAACTGCGAGCTGTGGGATGTGGAATATGTCCGTGAGGGCAGCACATGGTACCTGCGCCTTTATCTTGACAAGGAAGGCGGCGTGGATATCAATGACTGCGAAGCGGTCTCCCGGGCAATGGATCCCATTTTGGATGAGGCCGATCCCATCCCGGACAGCTATACCTTTGAGGTTTGCTCTGCGGGTCTGGAGCGCACCCTCAAGCGCCCCGGCGATTTTGAGCGCTTTATGGGCGCGGATGTGCTGGTACGGCTGTACCGGCCCCATAATGGTTCCAAAGAGTTTGCCGGCGTTCTGACCGGTTACTGTAATGGCGATGTCACCATCACCATCGGCGATACAATTATGAGTTTTACGAAAGCCGAAGTCGCACAGGTCCGGCTTCGTGTGGACTTCTGACAGGAGGATTATCATGAACGCTGAAATTTTTGCAGCTCTCAAGCAGCTGGAACGCGAACGCGGCATTCCCACCGACTATATGGTTGAAAAGATCACCCAGGCCCTGACCGCAGCCTATAAAAAGAACTGCGAGGGCTATAAGGAAAATATCCATGTTGCGCTCACTGAGGATGGCATTTCCATGTATGCCCAGCGGGAGGTCGTGGACGAAGTTCTGTCACCTCTCACCGAGATCTCTCTGGAAGCGGCCCGGGAACTGGAACCCACCGCCCAGATTGGCGACCTTGTGAATGTGGACATTCAGCCCAAGGGCTTTGGCCGCATTGCTGCCCAGACTGCAAAGCAGGTCATCATTCAGGGCATTCGCGAGGCAGAGCATGGCATGATCTATGACAGCTTCTCCTCCAAGCAGCACGAGATCCTCACCGGTACCGTCCTTCGCATCACCCCCGATACCGGCGATATCACCGTCCGCATCGGCCAGGGCAGCGACAAGACCGATGCTTACTTGAATGCCAATGAGCAGGTGCGTGGCGAGCATTATCGCGAAGGCGATCTGATCCGCGTTTATGTGGCAGATGTGCGCCGCAGCAACCGTGGCCCGCAGATCCTTGTGTCCCGCACGCATCCCGGTCTGGTCAAGCGCCTGTTTGAAATGAATGTCCCTGAAATTGAGCAGGGGCTGGTGGAAGTCAAGTCCATTGCCCGTGAGGCCGGTTCCCGCACCAAGCTGGCGGTACATGCCACACAGGAAAACATTGATCCCGTGGGTGCCTGTGTCGGACCCAGAGGCGGTCGTGTGGGCGCGGTGGTCGATGAGCTGCGGGGCGAAAAGATGGACATCGTTGTCTGGTCCGAAGATCCTGAGGAGTTTGTTGCTTCTGCGCTTTCTCCGGCAGATGTGATCTCCGTCACTCTGCAGCCCGGCGTCAAGGCCTGCCGTGTGGTGGTTCCTGACGATCAGCTTTCCCTTGCCATTGGCAAGGTGGGTCAGAATGCTCGTCTGGCCGCCCATCTGACCGGCTATAAGATCGATATCAAGCCTGCCTCTCAGGCGCAGGAAGAATCGGCCGCGGAGGAATAAGGACCGCTCAAATCAGAGTTTTACCCGGCGCAGCAGTGCCGGAAAGCAGGGAGGGAGTACCATGGCAAAGAAAATACCTATGCGGCAATGCCTGGGCTGTCGTGAAATGAAGCCAAAGCGCGAGCTGGTGCGGGTCGTCCGTTCGCCCCAGGGAGAGATTGCTGTAGACCTTCGGGGCAAGGCCTCCGGTAGGGGTGCCTATGTATGCCGGGATACGGCATGCCTCAAGCAGGCACTGCGCAGCAAGGCCATTGAGCGCAACCTGGATACCCCCATCCCCCAGGAAATATATGACGCGCTGATCGCGCAGATGGAGGTGCCGGATGGAGCAGAATAAGGCACTGAATCTGTTATCTTTGGCCCGCAAGGGCAGAAGAATCGAAGTGGGAGAAGAGCCGGTGGGCGCAGCCGCCAGAGCCGGAAAGGCACGGCTGATCGTGATCGCGTCAGATGCCTCCGGGCATACGGTGCGGCGGGTGCAGAGCTTTGTGGCAGGCACCGGGCAGCCCTATCTGCAGATCCCCTTTGATAAGGATGCGTTAGGTCGGTCGGTAGGGCGCACAGCCTGCGCCATTGCCGCCCTGACCGATGGGCAGTTGGCGCTGGCCTTTGTAAAGGCCTTGGGTATGCCGGAGGAGCACGCGGAGCTTTTGGCCCTTTTGGAGCAAAAAGCACGCCGCATTCGTCAGCGACAGGCTGAAGAAAAAGCACACAGAGACAATATCCGGCACGGGAAAAAGAAATCGTAGCGTATGGAGGTGGCTATATGAGTATTGTGAAATACAGAGTCAGAGATGTGGCCAATGATTTTGGCATTGAGGCGAAGGAAGTCTCTCAGATCGTTTCCAAATATTTTGAAAAGCCGAAGAGCAATATGCAGGTGCTGACGGAAGAGCAGCTCAATGTGCTGTTCGATTATATGACCCAGAAGCACCAGATCAGCTCCATTGAGCAGGTCTTTGCCGCAGCCATGGCGCCGAAGAAGGAAGAAAAGGCCGAGCAGAAGGCCGCGGCCGCGCCCAAGAGTGCCCCCGCCAAAAACGGGGGAAATCAGAATCAGGGCGCAAACCGTCCGAAGAACGGCGAAAACCGTCCTCAATCCCAGCAGCAGGCACCCAAGGCCGCTCCCGCGGCAGAAAAGCAGCCTGAGGCTCCCAAGAACGCCGAAAAGCCTGCTGAGGCACCCCGCAAGCGTGAGCGCCGCGTGGTGGATACCTCTGCCGTCACCGTAAACTCCGAGCGTTTTGACGACCGTGTGGATGTGCTGGTCACCGAGCGTGAGCAGAACTTCACCGGTGGCAAGCAGCGCATCGGCGGCCGCGGTTCCAAGAAAAAACAGCAGCAGCAAAAGAAGGGCAAATTTGTTGGCGGCAACAAATCCCGCAACGAAGAGCAGGAAAAGATGCGCCGTCTGCAGCTTGAGATTGCCAAAAAGGCCCCCCTCACTGTCAAGATCCCCGATGAGATCACCGTTGGAGAACTGGCTTCCCGCATGAAGAAGACCGCCGCCGAGGTCATCAAGTGCCTCATGCGCAACGGCGTCATGGCAGGCATCAACCAGAACATCGACTTTGATACCGCAGAATATGTGGCCACGGAAATGGGTTGCAAGGTAGAGCGGGAGATCGTTGTCACCATCGAAGAGCGCCTGTTTGACGATCATGTGGATACGGATGAAGAACTGGTATCCCGTCCCCCCGTTGTGGTCGTCATGGGTCATGTTGACCACGGCAAGACCAGCCTTCTGGATGCTGTCCGTCAGACCAATGTGGCTTCCGGCGAAGCCGGCGGCATTACCCAGCACATTGGCGCTTACACCGTTGAAATTAACGGCCAGCCTATCACCTTCCTGGATACCCCGGGCCATGCCGCATTCACCGAAATGCGTGCCCGTGGTGCCCTTTGCACCGACATCGCCATCTTGGTGGTGGCAGCAGACGACGGCATCATGCCCCAGACCATTGAGGCCATCAACCATGCCAAGGCTGCGGAGATCCCCATCATCGTGGCGGTCAACAAGATGGATAAGCCCGGCGCAAACCCCGACCGTATCCTCACTCAGCTTACCGAGCATGGTCTCGTGCCCTCCGATTGGGGCGGAGACACCGAGGTTTGCCGCATTTCCGCCAAGACCCGGGAAGGCATCGACGACCTGCTGGAGATCGTCATCATGACTGCAGAGCTGGCAGAGCTGCGCGCCAACCCCAACCGTGCTGCCAAGGGTACCGTCATTGAGGCCCGTCTGGATAAGAACCGCGGCCCCATCGCCACCCTGCTGGTGCAGAACGGCACCCTGAATCAGAGCGATATCATCATTGCCGGTACCGCCGTTGGCCGTGTCCGTGTGATGACCAACGATAAGGGCAGAACTGTCAAGCAGGCCGGCCCCTCCATTCCCGTGGAGATCACAGGCCTTGCGGAAGTTCCCTCCCCCGGTGACGAATTCAACTCCGTAGAAGACGAGCGCATGGCCCGCCAGCTGGTGGAACAGCGCAAGCAGAAGATCAAGGACGCCGCTGCCAAGCTGACCCAGAAGGTCACGCTGGACAACCTGTTCGCCAAGATGCAGGAAGGCGAGATGAAGGAACTGAACCTCATCGTCAAGGCCGATGTGCAGGGCTCCGCCGAAGCCGTCAAGGCTTCTCTGGAGAAGCTGAACAACGAAGAAGTCCGCGTCAAGGTCATCCATGCCGGTGTCGGCGCCATCAACGAGACCGATGTGGTTCTGGCTTCCACCGCCAATGCCATCGTGGTCGGTTTCAATGTCCGTCCCAACGATGCCGCGCAGGCAGCCGCCAAGCGCGACCATGTGGATTTGCGTATGTACCGCGTCATCTACGATGCCATCGGCGAGATCGAATCTGCCATGAAGGGTATGCTGGCACCTAAGTTCCGTGAAGCCGTCATCGGCCATGCCGAAGTCCGCCAGACCTACCGTGTCAGTGCCATCGGCACCATCGCCGGCTGCTATGTCAAGGACGGCCGCATCACCCGTGACGGTCAGGTCCGTGTCCTGCGTGACAACATCGTCATCCACGAAGGCAAGATCGGCTCCCTGCAGCGCTTCAAGGACTCCGTCCGTGAGGTGCAGGAGAAGTACGAATGCGGCATGAGCATCGACCGCTTCAATGATATCAAGGAAGGCGATGTGTTTGAATGCTTCATCATGGAGGAAATTCCCCGCTGATGAGGGCATAAGATCCCTGATACAAAATCAAAATGTCAATAGGGCGCAGGGCAGCGTCGGCGCAAACCGTCCCTGCCCAGCGCCTTTTTTCATCCGCAATCGCGGAACCGAACCATTATCCTAAGGAGGAAATCACATGGCATCCAATCGTATCGGACGCATCAACGAAGAGATCCAGCGGGAGCTGAGCGAGCTCATCCGCAGCCTGAAGGATCCCCGCGTCCAGAAAACCATGATCTCCATCACCCGGGTGCAGACCACCCCGGATCTTCGCTATGCCAAGATCTTTGTCAGCTTTTTCGACAAGACCTGTGCAAAGGAAGCGCTGCAGGGCCTCAAGTCCGCAGGCGGCTTCCTTCGCCGTGAACTGAGCGCCCGCCTGCAGCTTCGCTATACCCCGGAACTGCACTGGGCCGAGGACGACTCCATCACCCACGGCGCCCATATTCTCGATCTGCTTTCCAAGCTGGACATCCCTCAGGGTGGCGAAGATGATGAATGAAGCACGCATGGCCGGGGCACTTCTGGCCCTTGACCGCATCGTGATCCTGACCCACCGCCGTCCCGACGGGGACACCGTAGGGTCTGCGGCAGCTCTGTGCCTTGGCCTTCGCCAGAAGGGCAAGCAGGCTTGGGTGCTCAAGAATCCCCAGCTGACGGAAAAGTACAGTCCCTGGCTGGAGGGCCTTTGCTGCGACGAGATCCCCCGGGGCGCAAGCCTTGTGTCCGTGGATGTGGCAGCGGAGGATATGCTCCTCAAGGGCCTTCCGGAAAATGCGGAAATCGTCCTTGCCATTGACCATCACGGCACCAATTCCGGCTACGCAAAGCAGAGTCTTGTGCGACCCGAGCGGGCAGCCTGCGGCGAGATCATCTACGATGTGCTGAAAAGCATGGATGTGGAGATCACAAAGGACATGGCAGCGGCTTTGTATGTGGCACTGTCCACAGACACCGGCTGCTTCCGCTATTCCAATGTCACCGAGAACACCTTCCGGGTGGCGGCAGAGCTGCTGCGCACCGGTGTGGAGGTCTATCCCATCAACCGCAGCCTCTTTGAGATCAAGCGCTATGCAAGATTAAAGCTGGAAGCCTATCTCACCGAATCCATGGCGTTCTATTCTGAGAACCGCATCGGCATCTGCTGCATTCCCCATGCCCTTCGGGAAGAGCTGGGCCTGACAGAGGACGATGTGGACGATATTTCCGGCTTTGCCCGGATGATCGAGGGCGTAGAGATCGCTGCCATGCTGCGGCAGCTTCCCGATGAGGGGGTAAAGATCTCCCTTCGCACCGACCGCTGCTTTGACGCGGGCGCCATCTGCAAAAGCCTTGGCGGCGGCGGCCATGTCTGCGCTGCCGGTGCCAGTGTGCGCGGCACCCCGGAAGAGGCAACGAGTGCCCTTCTGCAGGCCATTTACACCTATTACCCCGAGCTGAAGGATTGAGGTGGCACCATGGCCAGCGGAATTATTATCATTGACAAAAGTCCCGGCTGGACTTCCCAGGATGTGGCCGCAAAGCTGCGGGGCATCTTCTCCGAGCGCCGGGTGGGTCATGGCGGTACCCTCGATCCCATGGCTACGGGAGTGCTGCCCATTTTCCTTGGCAGAGCTACCCGGGCGGTGGAATTCTTTGAATCCGCCGATAAGGAATATGTTGCCGGGCTTCGCCTCGGTATGGAGACGGATACCGAGGACATCACCGGCGAGGTGCTGCGGGAAGCACCGGTGCAGGTGACCCGTTCTCAGGTAGAAGTCGCTCTGTCCTCCCTGAACGGAGAGCAGATGCAGGTGCCGCCCATGTACTCCGCCGTGAAGATCCACGGCAAAAAGCTCTATGAGCTGGCAAGAGCCGGCAAGCAGGTGGAGCGTCCTGCCAGAAAGATCGTCATTCACGAAACCGAACTTTTGGAGGGGGACGGCGAACTCTGGCAGTTTCGGGTGCACTGCTCCAAGGGCACCTATGTGCGCACTCTGTGCGCAGAACTGGGTAAGCGCCTTGGCTGCGGCGGGTGTATGCATTCCCTTCGCCGCACCCGGGCAGGCCGCTACGACCTGAGCGGTGCCCATACCATTGAGGAACTGCTCTCACTGTCTCCGGAAGAGCGGCAGGCCCTGCTTCTGCCGGTGGACAGTATGTTCCTGCAGTACCCGGCTTTACATCTGAGCGAGAATCAGACCCGCTGCATCCGCAACGGTGGACGGTTTACCGCCCACAATTCTGAGGGAACCTACCGTTTTTACGGTGCGGATGGCAGCTTTTTGGCTCTGGGCCAGATCAAAGAGGGTATGGCGCAGGGAATCAAAAGCTTTTTTGAGGTGAACTGATTTGAAACAGCCTACTGTTGTGGCTTTGGGCTTTTTTGACGGTGTCCATTTGGGCCACGCGGCGCTTTTGAGAAAGGCACGGGCACAGGCGGATGTTTTGGGAATTCCCGCCGTAGCAATGACCTTTGATATTCACCCGGACGAACTGGTGCGGGGAAAGTCGGTTCCTCTGCTCTATCCCCGGGAAGAACGGCAGCGACTTCTGAAGGCCCACGGCATGGATGATGTTGTGTTCCTTCATTTCGACCGGGACATGATGCAGATGCCTTGGGAGCGGTTTTTGGATGATTATCTCATCGGGACCCTTCATGCAGCCTGCCTTGTGTGCGGCTATGATTACCGCTTCGGTTATCGTGGAGAAGGAACCGCGCAAATGCTGCAAAAAGCCTGCCGTGACCGTGGCCTTGGCTGCGAAGTGATCGAAAAGGTGGAGGTGAACGGAGAAACCGTGTCCTCCACCCGCATCCGGCAACTCATTTCAGATGGCGATGTGGCAAAAGCGCGGCAGTTTCTGGGGCATTTTCCCTTCCTTTCAGGAACGGTCATCCATGGCAGCGGTCTGGGAAGGACACTGGGAACGCCAACGGCAAACCTCCAGATCCCGCCGGAGATCCTTCTGCCCAAAAGCGGCGTATATATCTCTCTGGCCCATACGCCCCAGGGCAGCTTCCCGGCGGTGACCAACATCGGCCGCCGCCCCACCGTGGGCGGGACAGAGCTTACCGTCGAGCCGTGGCTGCTTGACTACTCCGGCGACCTTTACGGACAGCCCATTCGCCTTGCTTTGTGCGAATTCCTTCGTCCGGAGCAAAAATTTGATACATTGGCGGATCTGAAGGCGGAAATTCTCAGGAATGCCCGTCAGACCGTGGCTTATTTTGAAACTCATCCTGGTTTAGAAACGGAGGAGCAGATATGAAAAAAACAATGATCGCGATCTCCGCACCGGCAGCCATTGGCGGCTTTGTGCTGCGTCGGCTGCAGCTTGCGAATTCCTTTGACAATGCCGGACTTCTTGCAAAAAACGATGGCATCTCCATTGCGCTATATTGCCTGTACGCGGTGGCAGTGATCCTGGTTATGCTTCTGTGCCTGCGGGAACCGAAGCGGGAGGTTCCGGTCCTAAGCGAAAAGATGAAGGTGCGGGGCGTTCTGGTGGTTCTGGCTGCGCTGGGACTGCTTGGTTCTCATATGCCCCCTGATTTTGGCGGCGATACCATTGCCCTCGTTGCGCTGGTGCTTGCTTTTGCGGCAGCCTGCGCCATTGCCATCGAAGGTGTGTTCCATATGCAGGGCCAGACCGGGGCGCTGCTTGGCGGCTGTGTGCTGCCGGTGTATCTGGCACTGTCCCTGATCGTGGACTATCGGGCGTGGAGCCAGGACCCCATGGTGGTGGACTACAGCTTCAAGCTCCTGTTCCTTGTGGTAGCCATGCTGTCGGCCTATCATCTGGCAGGCTTCCGTGCGGGCAAGGGTAAGCGCCGTACCGCTCTCTTCTATACCGCCTGCGCGCTGATCTTCGCAGGCCCTGTACTGGCAGACGGCGGCGTGAAGAGCATCCTGCACACGGTAGCCATTGCCCTTTATCTGGCAGCGGAATGCTGGCCCTATCTGCCCAGACCCGAAGCACCGGAAGAACAAGAAACTGTATAATCAGAAGAGGTTGTCTCGCTGAGCTGAGACAACCTCTTTTTTGATTATAACCCCGCAGCCTCACGGAGAAGCCGCACTTCCTCCTCCCGAAGGGTACGGTATTGGCCGGGACGGAGTGTTTCGTCCAATGTCAGAGGACCAAAGCCCACCCGGCGCAGGGCCACTACGCAGCTTCCCACCGCCTCCAACATTCGCTTCACCTGATGGCGCTTGCCCTCTGTGAGCCAGAGGTAGGCGCTGAATACAGGCATTTCCGGATCATCCTCCAATAGTCCCCGGCGGCTTGGGAAAAGGATGGGGGCAATGTCCTGCAGCTGCCCTGTTTTCAGCACTTCAAAGCGGGCAGGGCGCGTGGGCTGTGGGATGCCCTTGAGCCAAAGCCCCCGGGCGAAGGCAGCTTCCATTTCCACCGTGGGAACGCCTGTTGCCCAGAGATGGTATTTCTTTTCCACATGGCATTCCGGATCCAGAAGGCGGCGGTTCAGCTTGCCGTCATCCGTCACCAGAAGCAGACCTTCGGTATTCTTATCCAACCGACCAAGAGGAAATAAGGTTTTCCGTTCTTCCTCCGGGAACAGCTCCATCACCGTAGGATGCTCCCGGTCGATCCTTGCGCTGACACAGCCGGATGGCTTATTGAGCATATAGTATGTCATTTTTTGCCCTTTCCGGGGAGCCTGATCTCGTTGAGCATGGCAAATACGATGATCATGGCACCGCCCAAAAGCTGCAGTGCCGTGATGGGCTCATGCAGGAAGAACACCGACACCAAAACCGATACCGCCGGGTCGATGTAGCTCAGAATGGCAGAGGTTTCGCCATCCAAATGGGACAGGGAAGAAAAATACAGCACATAAATGATGCCGGTATGTACCACGCCGAGGATCAGGAGGTTCGTCCACCCTGCTGCCGAGAGGCTGCCGGGATGGAAGCCGCCGGTCAGGGCTACATAGGGGGTCAGCACCAGTACCGCGGAGGCAAACTGCACCCAGGTGCGGGTGATGCCGTCCACATCCCCTGCTTTTTTGTTCAGCAGCACCACGATGGAATACAAAAGGGCAGCGCCGAGACCAAAGAGCAAGCCGATCACATCGCTGCTGCCGCCGCCGCTGACACCGATGATCAGCACAAGGCCGGCAGAGGAGGCAATGAAACAGATGATCTGCTTCAGGGTCAGCCTTTCTTTGAAGAAAACAACACTTCCTGCAATGATCAGCGTGGGAGCAAAATAGTAGGCCAGCGTAGAAAGCGCCACGGTGGTGTATTGATAGGCAGTAAAGAGCAAGATCCAGTTAAAACCCATGGCAGCGCCGGAAAGAAACAGAACAAAGAGTTTACTGCGAAGCGCTGCCAGCTTGCGGATTCTTCCGGTGATAAGAAGATAGAAAAACAGCACCAGACAGGCAATGACCGCCCGGTAGAGAGAAAGCTCTGAGGAAGGAAGGTCGATGCCCTTGACGAAAATGCTGATGGTGCCGAACATGACCATGGAGATGATGATTTGCCAGCGGGCTAATGTGGTTTTATTCATAAGGAAAGCTCCTCTCTTTTGAAAAGATCCCAGGGGTACTGCTCCGGGGGCAGGCAACTGATATCTACCGTCTGATTCGTGACGGGGTGGGTGAAGCACAGCCTGCAGGACCACAGGGCGGCGTCACAGCGGCGGTCACGGCTGCCGTAGCGGATGTCCCCCAGCAGGGGCATCCCACGGGAGGCGAACTGCACCCGGATCTGATGGGTGCGCCCGGTGTGCAGGCGTACCCGCACCAGAGTCAGAGTGGTTTCTTCCTGCCGGATGCTCGCTAAAACCCGGTAGGAAAGCTTGGCATCCCGCACACCTTTTCGCTGCCGCTTGACCACAAAGGTCTTGTTGCAGCGGGAATCGTGGAACAGGAGATCTTCAAAAATACCTTCCGTTTCTTTGGGGCAGCCACGAACGATGGCAAGGTATTCCTTTTCCATCTGCCGCTGGGCCACCTGTTCGATCAGCTTACCGGTGATGTCCTTCCGGCGGGAGAATACCATGAGACCGCCCACATTTTTGTCAAGGCGGTGTACCCCGGCGATGAAATCCTTTTTTTCGGCCTCTTTCAACTGGGCACTGAGCAGCTCCGGCATTCCCTTGCCGTTGCTGGGTTCAGACAGCACACCCACGGGCTTGCGACAAACCAGAAGGGCGTTGTCTTCATACAGGATCTCTATCATTTTGATCTTCCTTCCTTTGGGCGATAAATGCGGCGTGTCGAGTGCAGCTCGACACGCCGCATTGCATTGGCGTTGTATCATGCAGCGGCGGGAGTCGCGTCCTCCTCCACCACCTTCGGTGTGGTCAGATGGATGTGCCAGCCCACAAGCAGGGAGGCCACATCCGGATATTCGGTGGTTACAGGGAGCTTTGCCTGCTCTTTTTCATCAAGCTCTTCCATCCGTCCAAGCCACTGAGCGCCAAGAGATTCCTCCGGCATAAAGGTGCTGGCGGCAAGGTCTGCCTTCAGCTCTTCGCATTCGCCTTCGGCCACCTCTGCCGCGGCATCCGCATCCAGAGCGGTCAAGGCTTCCATGCAGAAGCGGTAGGCCATGAAGTTACCGGAATAGCGATAGTCCCGGCTGTCGGAGGCGATGCAGGCGAGGGAGGCGACGAATTCCGCATCGCTGTCCCGCACGATGGACATCCGTCGGGCGGCTTCCCGGCTCATCAGGAAGGGCATGGCAATGTCTTCTACATTGGGGTTGATGCAGCATTCTCCGGTGAAGCAGCTGTAAACACTGGGAATGTCATAACGGGAGAGGTAGCCAAGCTCCTTAGGGGCCACGGTGCTGCCGCCGAACACATAGCTGGTTTTGATCATGTTTTTCATGCCGCTGCCAAGCTGCTGGCCCATGGCTTCAAAATCGTCATCAGCCTCAAAGACACCGTTGTCATCCCGCTCCACATAGGGGGCAAACTGGTTGGCACCATCACGGTAATAGGCGGCGGCCTTGCTCAGTTCTGCGACGGTGTAATCCTGCCGAACCTCCATGCGCATTCCCTCCGCTACGGAAGGAGCATAGTGGTTCAGACCCGAAAGCCCCACATACACACAGAATACAAAGGCGAGCACGGCGGTGACGCCGGAGATCCAGCGCAGGATATTTTCCTGCAGGATGATATCCAAAAGCAGGGTAACGCCCGCCCAGATCAGGGCGACCAAAGCGATGCGCTCCCAGAGAAGATAATCCAGTTCAATGGTCAGCTCGGAGAGAATGACCTGGATCTCGCGCATGATGCCGGGATAGAACATAAACAGGAAATCCCCGTGCTCCTTTGCGGCCCGGATCATCAGAATGGCCGCAAACAGAAAGGCGGCGGTAAATATAAAGCGGCGGACGATTTTCATGCAAATATCTGCCCCTTTCTTAGAGTGCTTGCGGCAAAGGATACCGCTGATATATTACTATACCACATAATGGGCAAAAAGTCTTTTCTTTTTTTCGATTTGTAAAAAAGATTTCGGGTTAAAGAGGAAACGCGGTATCCGTGGCGAAGAAGTAAAGCAGCTTTTCCTTCACCGGGCGGTCAAAAATTTTGGACAAAGCCTCGCTGTAGGCATCCAATTGTCCGCGGTAATGCTCTGCACGGAATGCTTCCCCACCCGGAGTGACCCGATCGGTCTTGAAGTCGATGACGCAAAGTCCGTCCGGCTCCAAAAGGCAGCAGTCCGTCACGCCCTGCAGAAGAAGCTGCTCCCCCGCAAGGGCAGGATCGTAATTTTCGCCTTCCGTGAGAAGGGAGAACTTAAACTCTCTTACCATTTCCGGTGCGCGAAGGATCCGCCTGCCAAGTTCGGAGCGGAACAGGGCGCAGATCTTTTCAGGAAGGACGCACTGTGCCTGTTGGGGCAGAAGGAAGCCTTCCTCCACAAGGCGGCGAAGCTCCTGCGCTACTCCATCCTCCGTCAGGCAGCTTTCATAGCGAATGTACTGCATGGCAAGGTGCACCGCTGTGCCCTGTTCTGTACTGCTCAGAGGTTTTTGATCTTGCAGGAATAAAGGCTGACGGAGGGTCTTCTCCCGGGGACGGTGTTCCGGTGCACCGTCAGCACTTTCCGTGTCCAGAAAACGGCCCTTGAGTTGGGTGGCGGTTAGCTTGGCGGGAGCGGTGGTGGCAGCGTCATGGGGATAGCGGAAAGCTACCGCCTTTGCGATTTCTTCGCTGTCCACAGAAATCTCATTCTTCTCCGCAGGAACCTCGGAAATCTGCACTTTGGGCAGTTCCTCCGGGGTCCAGAGCCGAATGTGCCACGGGTTGTCGCTGAGGGTGGTTTCCTCAGGTTTTCCGGCTAAGGCAAACAGTGCCCCGGCTTCCCCTCGTCCCATGGCTTCCATCAGCACCCAGTGCCCAAGGCAGCCTGCCCTGCGGGACAGGCTCACAGGACCGTCAGGAGTGCGAAGCTCCGCTATGTCCCGAAGCTGTGTGGCCAGATGGGCAGAGGCGTAGGTCATGATCAGAAGATCCTTGGGTCTTGTCAGGGCAACATACAAAACCCGCAGCTCTTCGGACAGATGCTCTTGCCGCAGCTTGGCTAAAATGGCCTGCTTGGCAAGGGAGGGGTATTTGATCCGCTTTACAAGGTCTACCACATCGCAGCCGGTGCCAAGCTCCGGGTGAATTTGTACCGGCTGACGCTCGTCGGCGGTGTTAAATTTGGTGGAGAGTCCCGCCACGATGACCACGGGGAATTCCAAACCCTTGGACTTGTGGATGGACATGATGTGTACTGCGTTTCCTCCCCCCGCACCGCCGCCGGTGATGCCCCGCTCTTTCTGCTGTTCGATCTTCTGCAGGAAGTCGTGGAGTCTACCCGGGCCATCCGGGTCGAAGGCGGCGGCCATCAGATAGATGGCCTGCAGGTTTTGAAGTCTTTGATTGCCGTCTTCCATGGCGTGGAAGATATCCCGCAAACCCGTCTCCTCCAGCACCCGGCGCACAAGGACACCTGCGTGCTCCTGCCGTGCGGCGGAACGGAGGTGGGCAAGCTGAGAGAGGAAGGGGGCGAAGGTGTCATGCTGTTTGGAATAGGCCAGAAGTGCGTCATAGAGATCGCCAATGCGGCGTTCCACCCGAAGCTGGGCCAGTTCCTCTGCGGAATAACTGTAGATAGGACTCAGCAGAACACTTGCCAGAGGGATATCCTGATGGGGATTGTCCATGATCTGCAGGCAGGACAGCAGAAGCTGTACCTCCGTACTTTGCAGAATGTCCTCGCTTTGATCGCTGACGGCAGCAATGCCCATATCCTGCAGGGCAGCAAGAAAAGCCGGAGCCTGCGAGCGCATGGAGCGCAGCAGAATCACGATATCCGACGGCTCCACAAGGCGAAGGCCCTCTTTTCCTGTGATCTGTGTGCCGTCCTTCAGCAGCTGAGAGATCCGCTTGGCAACCAATCCGGCCTCTAAATCCCGCTTGGAAATGTCATCCGCCTTGTCAGATGTGTCGAGGCAGTGCAGCTCCACGCAGGGCCGCTCCACCTCCGGAAGCTGCAGACCGGGATAGAGGGCCTCATCCGGGCCGTAGCGCAGGTCACCCACCTGTGGGGTCATGGTCAAGCGGAAAATGTCATTTACTGCCGAAAGGATGCGGTCACGGGAGCGGAAATTCTTCGACAGCACCACCCGCCGCGGCTGACCCGGGGCGGCATGAAGTGCGTCGGCATAGCTGTGATATTTTTTCAGGAAGATCCCCGGCTCTGCCAGACGGAAGCGGTAGATGGACTGCTTCACATCGCCCACCATGAAAAGATTCTCGCCATTCCGGGAGATGGCGGTGAAGATGGCTTCCTGTACCGCGTTGCTGTCCTGATATTCGTCCACCATGATCTCGTAGTAGCGGCGGCTGATCTCCCGGGCTGCCGGGGTGGGCGTACCGCTTTTGCCGTAGCGCAGAAGCCGAAGGGCCTCATGCTCCAAATCGCCAAAATCCAGCGATCTGCGGCGCTGCTTGATGGACCGGTAGCGGGCGGTGAACTCCTGCAGCAGGGCAAACATCCCACGGATGACGGGTTCGCTTTGCCGCAGCTCTTCCAATGCCTCATCAGAAGTCATGGAAAAGCTGCTTTGCGCCTTTTTCAGCCAGTCGAGGCATTTGACCCGGGGACGCTTGCACCGCTCCACAAATTCCTTATCCATGCCCCTTGGGGCAGCCTTCAAGCGGCCGAAGTCCAGAATTTTCCGTTCCAAAAGCTCGTCCCAGCTTTGGGCCGCGCGAAGTCGGCGCATATCCTCCAGATTCTGGAGGTAGGTGGGGCCGTAGCTTGCCTCTAATTTTTCGTCCTCCGCAAGGAGGGAAAGACCCCGCTCCATCATGGCGATCTGTTCATCCAGCCGCTCCATGAAGTCCTCCATCAGAAGCTTGCCCCAGGGGGTTTGGGCAATATCGCTGCAATCTTCCGGAGAGAGTCCTTTGAGGCATTCTTCGATCCAGCCTTCGGGATCGGGGTGGCACTGCACACTGCGGAAGGCCTGCATCAGGATGGCGGTGGCACGGCGGTCATCCCGCCCGGCACCCAAATGATCCAGAAATGCCCGGTATTCCGGGTGCTGCTCCAGCAGCTCATAGGCTTCCGCCAGAGTTTCCTCCATGGCCTGCTGCTGCCAGAGCACGCTTTCCTGCTCCTCCACCACACGGAAATCCGGGTAGATGCCCAGCTCATGGGCATAGTCCCGCAAAATTGCGGTACAGAAGGAATGCACCGTGGAGATCTGCGCCAGATAGATGTGGCTGAGCTGCCGCTGCAAATGCCGGTTTTCCGGCTGCAGAGAGAGTTCCTGCCCAATGGCGGAGGCGATCTTGCCCCGCAGCTCCGCGGCGGCGGCCTTGGTATAGGTGATGATCAGGAAGGAGGTAATGTCCTTCGGTTCGTCCGGGTCGCAAAGGCGGCGCATCACGCGATCCACCAGCACCTTGGTCTTGCCGGAACCGGCGGCAGCGCTGACCAAAAGAGCGCCGCCTTCATTATCCACCGCAAGCTGCTGCTGCGCTGTCAGTTTGATCTCAGCCATGTTGTTCCTCCTTCCAGATCAGCCGCTGCCAGAATTCCTTTGCTGCCGTTGCCTTCAAAGAGCGCATTTCCGCGCCGCACAGATCAGGATGGCAGACACTTTGATAAGGACAATAGCTGCAGGAGCCGAAGGTGCCCCGGATATAGGGGTTGGGAGTGACAGTACCTTCAAAGATCTCATCCGTCAGCGCAGACAGTTCTTGGTTTACATAACGACGAAGCATCCCGAGCTGCTCTAAATCCATCAGATCTCCACTGGGGCCGTCCTTTCGCATTTTATAGGGCATCAGCAGGGGAGAGGTATCTCCACAAGGCTCCATGGCCTGCAGGAGAATGTTATCATTCAGCAAAAGTCCCTGACGGCGATGGTTTTTCAACCGTTCAGCCTCCGCATTTTCCTCCTGCGGCTTCTGGGACAGGTAAAGCACCTCATCCCGGGCAGGTACATAGAGCACCCCGGCGGGATGAATTGGTTTACCATAATATTTCTCGCCATTTTGCTGCAGCGCAAAGAGGTAGATGAGCATCTGCAGCCCACGGCGCTCTAAAAGCTCGGTATAATCAAAGTCTTTTTTGCCGGTCTTGTAGTCCACCACCCGGAAGAAGGTGTGACCGCCCTCCTCGAAGAGGTCCACCCGGTCCACCGCGCCGGAGATCCGGGCACTGACCTTGTCGGTTTTGATTTCCACCGGGGGAAGAGTGCCGCCGTTGGCAAAGACCAGCTCAAAATCTGTGGGAACAAATTGGCTGGCACGCAGCTCCCGCCCCAAAACGGCTACGACCTCAGCGACTTCCTCGAAGTTTCGACGCAGCAGGTAGGAAAACCGCTCCGATTCCATCAGAACCGGGTCTACCTCTGAGCAGAGGAAGTCTTCCATGTGTTTTTTTGCGATGGTCTGCAGCCGTTCATCGTCCACCTGTGCAATGCCCCCTTCTGCCTTCACTTGTCCCAGTGTATGCTCTAAAACATAGTGGACAAAGGTGCCGTAAATTGGGGCATCAAAGGCGGCGGCCTTTCGTTCCTCCGCCTTCAGGCCGTCGTGCAGGAAGAAGGCGAAGCGGCAGGAGGCATAGCGGTCAATGCGGGAGGCGGACAGTCGGATGGGACTGCCGTAAAGTCCCAGTACCGTGGGAGAAGAAAGTGCGCCAAAGGAATATTTTTGGGCGGAAGCAAGGAAATTACGATAGTTTTCCGCTTCTTCCGGTGCGTTAAATTCGCTTTTGTTCCGGGCAAGCCACAAGCCGAAGGTCTTGGCGGTGGCAAACTCCGGGGAAAGGGCATCGGAATTGGAGCGGACGCTTTCGGGGTAAAGCCTGCATAGGGTCTGGAACAAATAGGCGCTTTGCTCCGTGCCCACACTCAGGCACAGCTTTTCCCGGGGCGCGCACAAAAGGGCATAGGTGCCCATAAGATTGCGATCCATCTGCTCATTTTCGTCGGGGGCCAGACAGACCCCAAGCTCCCGCAGGCGGTTTCGCTCGGCTTCGTTCAGCAGGCTCCCGCCCGTGGGAAGCTGGGGGAAGCAGCCGTCTTTGCAGCCGCAGATATAAAGGTGCTTTGTGCTTTTATGCTGCAATGCTGCGGGAGATCCTACGGTGACAGCGTCCATGACGGCAGGGATCCTGCCCACCTGATACTGGGAGAGGATGATCTCCATCAGGCGCAGGAATTCTTCCGGGCTGCACTTGGCATCAAACTGCACGCTGTAGAGCTGTTCCAGGGCATCTATGAGCAGGTCATAAAGCTGCCGGGTCACCTGAAGGGCATTTTGATCGTTTTCTTTTTCAAGGATCTCAATTTTTTGCGCCACACGGCGGGAAAAATCGGTACGCTGTAAAAAATCATAAACCGCCAGCACATAGCCGCCCACGGTGTCGGTGCGCTGCAGAGCTTTGCCAAGATCGATCAGGGGGGTGATGCAGCGCTGCCGCAAATCGTTGAGCCGTACCAGAAGGGCACGGTCGCTTTCCTCCATGGAAAGGCCGAAGCCTCTGGGGTGCAGGGTGAATTCCCGCTCCCACTGATTACCGGAAAACTCCCACAGCAGCACATAGTTTTCTAAAATATCGCATTCTGTCGCACTCAGGGGAGCGCAATCAGATTTGAGCCATGCCAGCACATCCTCCCGCTCCATCTGGCCCACTGCCGCCCGAAGGGCACACAGCACGGCGCTGAGAAGGGGAGTACGCAGGGCAGGATGCTTGCCAGCAAAGAAGGCGGGAATGTTGCAGCGGTCAAATTCCGCTTCCAGTAGGGGCAGCAGGGCATCCTCATCAGCACAGGCGATGGCGATATCCCGGAAGCGGCCGCCGCTTCGCACATGGTGGAGAATGTCGGCGCAGATGGATGCCACCTCTTCCTGCGCCCCGGCGCAGGTATAGAGCCGGAGTGCTTCACTCTCTTCGCTCCTCTGCCGGGTAAAGGCGGAGAGGGCGGCAGCGCGAAGGGGAGCGGGAGAAACGGGCAGAGCATGGGGGATGATCTTTGCCCCCTGACGGTCTGCCTCACGGATCAGCTGACCTGCGGACTTTCGCACAGCGGAAAAGACCTGCTGACCTTCAAACAAGCCGTCACAACAAAGATATATCGTGATCTCCACGCCAATGGAGAGGAATTTAGATAAGATCTCCAGCTCGATGGCGGTGAAACCCAGGAAGCCCTCCACATAAATGTGAAGTTCCTTGCCGAATTGTTTCTTCTCAATATGTTCGCAGAGCAGACTCAGTCGGTCCCGGGGATCCTGCTTGCCATGCCTACAGACGCCCTCGTAAGCTTCCAGCAGCAGGGCAAGCTCCTGGGTCTTGACTGCCAGTGTTCCCTCAAGATATCCTGCGGCCTCCTGCAGTCGGGCGCTGTCGATGCGGTAGCTTTTCAGCTCATCCACGATGGAAAGCATCTGCAGCAGGAAATCGCCTCTTTGGGCGCTGCGGGCATAGAACTGCAGGCGGGAGCGTACCTGATCCACGGCTCTGGCCAGAGCCATGATCCGTCCGCCCTGATCCATCACCGGGTGGGCGATACCGCCGCACAGGGCAAGGGAGCGCTCTGCCAGGCGGGAAAAGCTCAGAACTTCGGCGAAACGGCTGATCTGTACGCCGCCTGCTTCGCACAGGGCTTTCTCTGCTTCAAAGGAAAACTGCTCCGGCACGATAAGCACACGGTTTCCCTGCTGTTCCTTCGCCGCCAGAACGATCTCGTCAATGGCATGGCAGTGCAGGGTATGCCAATCCGGGCAGTGGATGATGTGCAGCATGGCGTTTCCTCCTTTGTCTGTTTTTCGATATTATATCACATTTTAAAACCAATGTTTAGTTGCCATCTTTCGAAAAATAAAAAATTCGCTGCCAATGAAGGCAGCGAAGCAGATCAGCGGGGATATTGGTTGTTTGAGGATTTTCCGTCAAAGGCGATCAGGCGGTATAGACCCACCAAATACCGCCATGTGCGGCGGTCCAGTTCTCCGGTGGCGGGAAGGTCGGCGCTTTGCTGCAGCCAGATGATGGCCCGGGTGGTGGCTTCGTCGTTGCGACCATTCAGCTCCACCGGAGGTACTTCATCCACCATCGTTCCTATCGAGCGGAAGATTGCCTGCACCAGATGGATGTGCTGATTTTCCTCGCCGGGAACAATGCGTTGCCCGGGCTGGAGGAAGATTTCCAACGCCTGCGGGGACAGAAGCTCTTCCACGGCGTCATAGTAAAGGGCGATGATCTCATTCCATGTGGCAAGATCCACCACCCCGGTGGCGGGCAGACGCAGATAGCGCTGTAGAGCGGTCACAGAGCGCATGGTACTCATACCATAGACCCCATCCGGGATCACCGGGGAAATTTCGGGAACGACTATGGAGATCAGCCGCAGCATGGTCTGCAGGCTGCGTACCGGTCTTCCGAGGTAGGCGGATTCTTCGTTCATTGCGACACCTCCTGTGGCGGATCATTTGCACCCGGGGACAGGTCATAGCCCGGGAACTGCATCATCCGGCTTCGCTGCGCCCCTTCGTTGGATGGGGAGGCATTTGCCTGCTGCAGGGTTCCCTCCACGGCTTCAAACTCGCGGTACATCCGGTTCCATGTGGCATCCCCCACGAGACCGGTCTGGTTCAGCCCTGCCCAACGCTGGAAGGCCAGCACTGCCTGCCGGGTGGCATTGTCGAAATTACCGGTAATTTCAGGTGCGGGAATCTCATCAATAAACTGAGACAGCACCGACAGCATATATTGCAGCTGCCGCACATACTCCCCGTTGTTGCCCTCCTGCAGAACATCCGGAAACTCCCAGTTGGCGGCGGTAAACTGTACCCCAAGGGATTGCAGCTCCGCCAGACGGTTCACTGCCACATAGATCCGGGTCATTGCGTTCCAGGTGGCCTTCCCTACGATGCCGTCTACAGTGAGATTAAAAATGCTCTGGAAGGCCCGCACTGCGTCCTCTGTCTGCTGGCCGAAAATGCCGTCTACGGGGTTGATCTTCGGAATCGCGGGGTAGTTTTGAGAAACACGGTTGAGGATAAACTGCATCCTTGCAACATCTGCCCCGGTGTCACCCCGCCTGAGGGGTGTGCCGGGATAGGAGGGGGCGGGACTCTGAATGGGCGCATTGGGGACGATCTCCACATCGTCGCCGTAATAAGTACGAAGGATCTGCACGGAATCATATCCCTGCTGGGCGAGAGATTGGGAACCCCACTGGCTGAGACCGGCGCAGGTGACGGTGGTGCCGTTGCAGAATTTGGCTGCCAGCGGCTCTACAAAGCCCTGCCGTCGCAGATAGTCGTTGAACACCTCATCCACGATGCGGTCAATGTCTTCAAAGGTGCTGCGCCCATTGACGAAGCTCTGGTCATAGGCGGTGGAGGAGGTGATGTCAAAGTCATAGCCACGGCTGCGATAGTATTCCAGATACACCCGGTTCAGCGCAAAAGAAACAATGGCCAGAATATTGGCCCGCAGGGCACTGGGTTCCCATGTGGGATAGACCTCACTGGAGGCCACATTTTTTACATAGTCAATAAAGGGCACCGTCACATTGGGGGCATCGGCGGAAGGAGCACCCAGATGGACGGTGATGGTTTCCGGGATGGAAGGTATGGTTTGAAGCATAGCGAACCTCCCTTGGATTACAAATTCTGCGCCGGTGTGTCGATGAACTCTTCGGGCGATGCCCCCATCATGGGCGCGGGCAGGGGAACGAAATTGATATTCTGAAGTGTCACCACTCCGGCGAACACCTGTACATTGTCAATGGAGACCCTCTCATAGTCCGGATGGTCTGCCACGATGTTCACAAGGCGGAAGGGCGGCGGCCCACTGCCGTCCTCCGGCTGGCGGCTGGCGGCGGGGTCCGGGGTTTCCAGTACGAGAGGTGGAGTTTTTCCGCTGGAATCGCTTTTTTGCAGGGCCAGAAGGCGCATTTTTTCCATGTTTCCCGGCTCAAAGTAGGCAACGGTGGCATTTTCCACAGGAAGGCTGGCATTGGATGTGCGGGTTTGGGTGATGACGGTGCCCGAAGCCATAGCACTCCTCCTTACATAGATAGATGAGACAGCTTATGCTGCGGAGAAGCGAAAAAGACCCGCCCCACGGTCTGTGGAACGGGAATTATGATAAAAAGGGCCGCATCTGCCCTATGGTTTCCTGCTCTGTCTGCAGCAGGCGGTTGGAAAGGGTGGATACCTTGGGGTCCAGCGGGAGTGTGTCCCGATTTTGCGGCAGTATCCGGGCATGATGCTCCGTCATCCACTTTGCAATGGCAGGAGAATCCCCTGCCATTTTTCTTCCCGCGTCCATCCGGGAAAGGGTCAGAAGGAGGGGAGAAATCTTTTTCTCATCACAGCCCCGATCTGCCAGAAGCCTTTGCGCCTGCCGGTGGATGGCCTCATATTCCCGAAGCTGGGAGGAAAGGGCCTGCCGCATGGCAGGATCGTCTGCCTTTTTCATGGCGGCACGGAGGTCGTTTTGCCCCCATTGGGCGCATTGGCAGAGCTCCTGCAGCATCTTCACATCGTGATCCATGAAAAGCCTCCTTGGGGTGGGAATTTTTCTTAGTTTGCCCCGGAGAAGGGGAAAAGTCTATGGAAATAAATGGCGACAAACACATGATGATTCGTTGACTTTCCTTTTCTAAAAGAATATAATGAAAAAAACACCGAAAAGGAGAGCATAGCTGTGTATTACACCATGAAGATCGCAGGGCTGGAACGAAACCTGCCCCTATGTCCCATCAATGATTCCCTTTACATTGGCGCTTTTGTTATTTTTGGTGATCCCGAGCTGACGGTAGCGGCAGCGGCAGAGCTTCTGAAGCGGGCACCGGAGCATGACTATATGATCACCGCAGAGGCCAAGGGAATTCCCCTGATCCATGAGATGGCCCGCCAGTCCGGCAATCAGAAGTATTTCCTTGCCCGAAAGGGTGTGAAGCTCTATATGACCGGTGTGTTTGAATCCACCGTCCATTCCATCTCCACGGAAAAAGAGCAGCATCTTTATCTGGACAGCGCCGACGCGGAGCTGATCCGTGGCAAAAAGATCCTCATCGTGGACGATGTGATTTCCACAGGTGAATCCCTCCTTGCCATTGAGGCGCTGGTAGAGAAGGCAGGCGGCGTGATCGCAGGTCGCATGGCCATTCTTGCTGAGGGCGATGCCCAGGATCGTGAGGACATCATTTATCTTGAAAAACTGCCCCTGTTTAATGCCAAGGGCGAGATCATCGGCTGATGGGAGGAAAGGACATGACAAGACAAGCAGCATGGGAACTTCTCACCAAGTATAATCAGGAAGCATTCCACCTGAAGCATGCCGAAACGGTGGAGGGTGTGATGCGCTATTTCGCCGCAGAGCTGGGTTATGGCGACGAGGCGGATTTCTGGGCCAATGTGGGCCTGCTCCACGACATTGATTTTGAGCAGTGGCCGGAGCAGCACTGCGTAAAGTGCCGGGAACTGCTGGAAGAAGCGGGTGTGGACCAGCGCACCATCCATGCGGTGGTGAGCCATGGCTACGGCCTGTGTGCCGATGTGGAGCCGGAACATGAGATGGAAAAGATCCTCTTTGCTACGGACGAGCTTACCGGCCTCATTGGCGCCGCTGCCCTGATGCGCCCCAGCAAGAGCGTGCAGGATATGGAACTGAAGAGCCTGAAGAAAAAATATAAGGATAAAAAGTTTGCCGCTGGCTGCAGCCGTGATGTTATCCAGCGGGGTGCTGACCGGCTTGGCTGGAGCATCGACGAACTGCTGGACCGAACCCTCAAGGCCATGCAGAGCTTTTATGAATAAAGTCAAATGCCTGCCGTGATCGTTTGATCACAGCAGGCATTTTTTACCTGAAGAGAATTACTTCTGGTTACGGTTCTGGCTGTTGCTCTGGTTGTTGCTGTTGTAGCTGTTGTTCTGATTGTTGTTCTGGCTGTTCTGGTTGTTGTTCTGATTGTTGTTCTGGTTACGATTTTCCATGGTATATACTCCTCTTATAAAGTATTTGCGGCGTGCCGCAGGCTTAGTATACCCATCAATGGGCGCATCATTCAGCATTTGTCCCGGGGACGGAAAATGAGCGCAGCCAGAAGGCCAAAGAAGATGGCGGCGGCAATGCCGCCTGCAGCAGCTTTCAAGCCGCCGGTGAGCGCGCCCAATAGTCCTTTCACATCCACCGCATTCCTGACACCCTTTGCCAGCAGATGGCCGAATCCGGTCAGAGGTACCGTGGCACCGGCGCCGCCCCATTCTGCAAGGGGTTCATAGATACCCACAGCGCTCAGGATCACACCGCACACCACATAGGCAACCAGAATCCGTGCCGGGGTCAGTTTCGTTTTGTCAATGAGGATCTGGCCGATGACGCAAAAAAGACCGCCAAGCAAAAAAGCTTTGAGATAATCCATATTTTACTCCTTTTTTGTACTGAGCCACACCGCATGGCAGATGCCGGGCACCGATTCTCCCTGATTGGTGGACACGGGGGAGAGCAGCGCCCCGGTGCCGCAGAACAAAAGATCGTTGATTTTTTGCTCTTTCATCAGCTGCATCAGATAGCCGCACAGCACCACCGCGCTGCAGCCGCAGCCGGAGCCGCCTGCGTGAACATCCTGGCGGACACAATCAAAAATCAGTTCGCCGCAATCAGAGTAGCGGCATTCCAGCGGATAGCTGTCGTGCTCCATCTGCTCGTATACGATCTTTCGCCCGATCCTGCCCAAATCACCGGTGACAATGCGGTCGTAATCCGCAGGCCGCTTCCCCAGCTCCTTAAAATGTGCCTGCAGGGTGGAAATGGCAGCGGGCGCCATGGCGGCCCCCATGTTGTTGGCATCTTTGATGCCAAAGTCCACGATGTGCCCCACAGTACCTCCGCGGACATAGATCTCACCCTCTCCGCAGCCTAAAATGGCACAACCTGCCCCGGTAACTGTCCACTGGGATGTGGGCGGGCGCTGCCCGCCGTAGCCAAGAGGGAAGCGGTACTGCCGCTCGGAGGAGGCAAAATGGGAGGAGGTCATGGCAAGGCTTCGCCGGGAAAATCCCCCCGCCACACTCATCCCGGCCAGCAGAAGGCTCTCCGCCATGGTAGAGCAGGCACCGTACAGCCCGAAGGTGGGAATGCCGGTGTCCCGCAGGCTGAAGGAGGAGCCAATGCACTGGTTCAGAAGGTCGCCGGAAAAGGCCATGGAGATATCCTTTTTGTTCAGGTTTGCTTTTTTCAGTGCGGCCTGCAGGGTGAGCTGCTGCATTTTGCTTTCCGCCTTTTCCCAGGTGGTTTCTCCAAAGTAGGTGTCCTGACTGGTTTCGTCAAAATAGTCGATGAGTGGTCCTTCGCTTTCCTTTTTCCCCACAACGCAGGCATGGCTCTCCACCACCGGCGGCGACGAGAAAAGGAAGGATTGCCGTTTTTGTATTTGTGACATAGTGTTTCCTGCTTTCTGTGATGATTCCTCTTTAGTATGCGGTGCTGTGGAAAAAATATGACAAAATTGGTTGCGGAAAAACTGCGGAAATCCGGGGGTTTTTATCAAATTATCCGCAACTAATGGTTGCAGATAATTCCAAGAAAAGTTGGTTGTAGTAACTGTGGCATCGTCGTATAATAATTACACTGCAATACTATGATATTTTAACAGGTTTATTGTACAGGAGGTACACAATGACGATTGGTGAAAAAATCACATGGCTGAGAAACCGTGACGGCCTTTCTCAGGAGGACCTGGCAGAAAAGCTGTCTGTTTCCAGACAGACGATCTCCAAGTGGGAAGTGGATCAGGCCTATCCCCGCATTGATAAGATGGTGCTGTTATGCGATCTGTTCCATATCAGTACGGATGAGCTTCTCCGCCCGGAGATCTCTTTGGAGGATGCTCCTCAGAAGCGTACCGGTTACTCCGGTAACGGTCATTATTTCGGAACAGACGGCTTCCGTGGTGAGGCAAATCTGGACCTGACGGCGGAGCAGGCTTATAAAGTGGGTCGTTTCCTGGGCTGGTTCTATGCTTCCCCGAAGTCCGGCTGCTATGACAAGACCTATCGTCCCCGCTTTGTCATCGGCAAGGACACCCGCCGCTCCAGCTATATGCTGGAATATGCCATTGCGGCCGGTATCACCGCTTCCGGCGGCGATGTGTATATGCTCCATGTCACTACCACCCCCAGTGTGTCCTATGTCACCAAGCAGGATGAATTTGACTGCGGCATTATGATCTCCGCCTCCCATAATGCCTATCAGGATAACGGAATCAAGCTGATCAGCCGAAGCGGCGAAAAGCTGGGCGATGAAACTCTGGCACTGGTGGAGGCTTATCTGGATGGAAATATAGATGTACTGCTGCCGGGTGCTTCTGATTTGCCTCTGGCGCATCGGGAAAGAGTCGGCGCAATCTACGACCATGTTTCCGGCAGAAATCGTTATATGGGCTACCTTATCTCCATTGTGACACATTCCTTCCGTTCCATGCGGGTAGGTCTGGACTGTGCCAACGGTGCTTCCTGGATGATTGCTCCCGCCATTTTTGATGCCCTTGGCGCCCGCACCTATGTGATCAATTCTCAGCCAGATGGCATGAACATCAATAAAGATGCCGGCTCCACCCACATTGAGGGTCTGCAGAAGCTGGTAAAGGAGAAGAAGCTGGATGTGGGCTTTGCCTTTGACGGCGATGCCGACCGCTGCATTGCCGTGGACGAAAACGGCGAGATCGTTTCCGGCGACCATATCCTGTATATTCTTTCCAAGCGCATGAAGCGAAAGAATATGCTGAAGAACAACACCCTGGTCACCACCGTTATGTCCAACAAAGGCCTGTTCAAGGCACTGCAGAAGGCAGACATCGATACAGTCCAGACCCGCGTGGGTGACCGCTATGTTTACGAAGCCATGCTGCAGGATGGTTATGCTCTGGGCGGTGAGCAATCCGGTCATATCATCATTCAGAAATATGCTACCACCGGCGACGGCATTCTCACAGCCCTTATGCTGATGATGGAGATCCTTGACTGCAAAACCACCCTTGGCAAGCTGGCTTCTCCTGTGGTGATCTATCCCCAGATCCTCATCAATGTCACCGTAAAGGATAAGAGTGAGGCGATGAACGATCCTGAAGTCAGTAAGCTGGCACAGGCGATCTCTGAGGAACTGGGAGATGAGGGCAGACTCCTGCTGCGTCCCAGCGGAACGGAGCCTTATATCCGCGTCATGGTGGAGGCAGAGAGTGAATCCCGCTGCCACCGGCTGGCAAATGAAATGGCGGAGCTGCTGA
Organism: Oscillospiraceae bacterium; assembly: GCA_015067585.1. Classification (GTDB taxonomy): domain Bacteria; phylum Bacillota; class Clostridia; order Oscillospirales; family Oscillospiraceae; genus SVMC01. Next base: position 7,899 of record SVMC01000005.1, on the reverse strand, counting down.
AAGAGCGGTGCGGCGTATGATGGATATCAATACGCTGAAGGCGGAAAACCTGTTTGATCTCGGAGGCTCTGTGCTGGGAGAGAAGCTGCGGGAATATACCTTCCCCTGGGAGATCCTGCCCCAACTGAAGAAAATTCTGCCTGCCCTTGGCGAAGCGATGAAGGAGCAGGGCTATCAGGAGATCGCCCCGCAGGTATGGGTCGCGGAGGATGTCACCATTGCCCCCTCTGCCAGCATTCAAGGCCCCTGCATCATCGGCGCGGGCACGGAGATCCGCCACTGCGCCTATATCCGCGGTAATGTGCTGATCGGCAGCAAGTGCGTGGTGGGCAATTCTTCTGAACTGAAAAACTGCGTCCTGTTTGACCTGGTGCAGGTGCCCCATTATAATTATGTGGGCGATGCCATCCTTGGAAAGGGTGCGCATCTTGGCGCAGGTTCCATCATTTCCAACCTGAAAAGCGATAAGAAGAACATCGTCCTCTCTATGAACGGTGAAACGCTGGAGACCGGCCTGCGGAAATTCGGCGCCATGGTGGGGGATTGGGTGGAAGTGGGCTGCGGCAGCGTCCTCAATCCCGGCACCATCATCGGCAGGGAAAGCAGAGTCTATCCCCTGAGCTGCGTCCGGGGCATCGTTCCGGAAAAGCACATCTTTAAGCAGGCGGACAAAATTGTGCCCATCCTGTAAACAAAAAATCAAACTGAGGCAGAGAAGCTCTTTGAGTATTCTCTGCCTCGTTTTTGATAGACTTTGTCGGAATAGTGCGCTATAATGAAGGGAGGAGGTGGGGAATGTGCGGAAAATCAAAAATCTTCCATATAAGCTCGCCATCACCGGGATCATTTTGATCGTGGTTGCGCTGATGCGGTATTTTGAGATCACCTGCTTCCTGCTGGAATTGACAGGAATTCCCTGCCCGGGCTGCGGCATGACCCGCGCGCTGATTGCGGCTGTGCAGTTTCGCTTCCAAGAGGCGTTTTCGTGGCATGCAATGTTCTGGTCGGTGCCTCTTTTGTACCTTTGCTTCCTTCTCGATGGCGGACTATTCAAAAAGGCATGGTGCAATTGGGTGTTCTATGCCTTGATCTTCGCGGGATTTTTGATAAATTGGCTAATGAAACTCCTCTCTTCGACATTTTTTTAATAAATATTGACATTGCGTTCAAAAAATGTTAACATATGAATGCCTTATATTAGAAAAGGGGGATTTCCAAATGTATTGTAAGAATTGCGGCGAAGCAATCAATGCCAATCAGGCCATCTGCGTCAAGTGCGGTGTCAAAGTAGGCGAAGGCACTTCCTTCTGCGCAAACTGCGGTCAGGTAGTTCAGCCCAACGCAGCTGTCTGCATGAACTGCGGCTTTGCAGTGAAGAAGGCCAACAGCGACCTGAACGGTCAGGACAAGACCGTGATGATCCTGATTTGCCTGTTCCTCGGTGGTTTCGGTGTCCATAACTTCATGATGGGCGAGACCAAGAAGGGCGTCTTCAAGATCATTATGTCCCTGTGCTGCGGCATCGGCGGCATCCTTGCGCTGATCGATCTGATCAAGATCGCCATGGGCAACTATGTTGTTGACCCCACCAAGCTGATCTGATTCTTTTGTTTTGTAAATCGAGCGGCGGTTCTTTGCTTATATGCAAAGAACCGCCGTTTTGTGCGCTTTTAGACATCCATGCCGCATTACAGCATAAAGGCTTCCTTCCGGAAAGTTCGGAAGGGACGCGGGAGACTGTCAAAAAAATATCATATAGGCCTCCGCAACTGAGCAGCGGGGGACGCGCAAAGGGGGCGAAAAGCCCATCCTTCTCGTTCAATCAAACAGGTTTTCTGAATTTTTTCAAAAATTCAGAAAACCGCACAGCGGGGCGAAAAGACTTTTCGATATGCTGAAGCGACCCTCCCGGGATGCCGGGAGGGTCGCAGTTTGATATAATAAGCGCTTGATTGAAAATGGTGTATTATCCCTGCTGATAGCGCATCATGATGGCAGCGATCTGAGCGCGGGTGGCATTGTCCAGAGGAGCCAGCTTGGTTTCGCCGTTCACGGTAACGCCGTTGATCAGACCCTTGCCCACGGCCCATGCCATGCCGTCGGTGGCAAAGCTGCTGACACTGTTTTTATCGGGGAATGCGCCAAGGCTACCCTCTGCATTGGGAAGGCCGGAATAGCGGTGGAGGATAGTTGCAATCTGCTCGCGGGTGATCTCATCATCGGGGTTGAACTTATTGTTACCAACACCGTTGACGATGCCCATGGCAGCGGCCCATTTGATGGCCTTGGAGTACCACTGACCTTCGGGCACATCCGTAAAGGTGCATTCGATGGGTACTTCCGGTTCGCCTTCCAGGCGGTGAAGGATGGTGACAAGCTGGGCACGGGTGACGATGCCGTCGGGATTGAAGGTGGTATCCGAGGTGCCCTTCATCAGGTCATGACTAAAGGCAAAGCGGGCAGCTTCTTCATACCAGCCGGAAACATCGGTGAAGGGGAAATAGTTCATCTTCAGATCTGTCCATGTGGCCAAAGCTTCATCCAGCACATCCAGGTTCTTTACCTGTGCCCGAAGTTCATTGCTCAGCTTCTCATAGGCTTTTCTTGCGTCATTGATCGCATCAAAACTCTCCAATGTAACTTCGCCAATGTCAGCAATCATCTGCTCCACCGCGGATACTGCTGCAGCGTCTTTCTTTAACTCTGCCAGAGTATCTTCGGCAGCGATCAGCCTGTCGTAGTTTCCGACTTTTGCTTTTTCTTCCTCGGACAGTGCGTCATAAGCTGCTCTTACTTCCTGAATAACGGCTTCGCTTTCCAGGGTAACTTTGCCGATGGCGTCGATCTGATTTTCTACCAGTCTGCTGGGAGAAGGTTTGTAAACATTGGGCTTGCCCACGGCCTGATAGTCGTACTTCGTGCCGACCTGCATCTCGATGCCCTTCATCATCATCAGCTCGGAAACACTGACGATGACAAAGCCCTTTTCGATCAGTTCGGGAACCACGGTCTCCACAGCCTGCGCGGTGAACTCATAGTTTTCGTGCATCAGGACGATGTCGCCGTCCTTGACATTTCTCAGCTTGCTCAGCACGCTGTTGTAGTTGCCGTTGTTCCAGTCGGCGCTGTCAACGCTCCAGTTGATCAGGGGGCCGTTGACACTGGAGGAGACGGTGTTGTTTACGCTGCCGTAGGGAGGACGGATCAGGGTGGCGCTGTTGCCGGAGACAGGAGCAAGAAGATCGTTGGTCTTCTTGATCTCCTCCTGAATCTGGCTCTGGTTCATGTTGGTCAGATAGGGATGGGTGTAGGAATGGTTGCCGATCTCGCAGCCGAGAGAATAGGCTCTTTCGATCTCGCCAATGTTGGAATTGTTGATCTTGTTGCCCCAGTAGAAGAAGGTGCAGTGCATGCCATATTCTTCCATCACATCCAGAATTCTCTGGGAGGGGGCGGAGGCATAGGTGCCGATGGGGCCATCGTCAAAGGTGAAGGCCACTAACTTTTTGGAAGAATCGATCCAGGAAACATCCACCTTGTTTTTCCAAGGTTCAGTTTCCAGGGGTTCTTCTGCCTGAACGCCCATGCCGAGGAAGCTGAACAGCCCCACAAGCAGAGATAATACGCAAATTAAGCTGCAAATTCTTTTGAACATAAGTACTGCCCCTTTCGTGTTTTAATTGGTCTGCATACATTATAGTATTTCTTCACGAAAATAGCAACGATGTCTGTAAAATTTTTATCAAAAATATAAGACGAGGCAGAGGAAACCAAAGGAACCTCTGCCTTGCTTTGTATTCAGTTGGTACCAAGGTTGAAATCGCTGATGGCGACGGAGGCGATATTGTCCACGCCGAACCAGAAGTCTGCCCCTGTAGGGATACCCTCCGAGGTAAACCACTGCTCCACCGCCAGCTCCCGGTCGCCGTAGCCGCTGAGATAGACGGCGCTGAGAAGCTCCTTGTCCGCTCCCGCTTCCCGGATATACCCGCCGGTCCAGCAGGAGAACAGAAGCTGCGGCAGTACCATAGGAGCCACCTGACCGTCTGCCAGCAGACCAAACTCCAGCGCCACATCGTCAAAGCTGATGTTTTCACCATCCGGCTGTACCGTTGCCGAAATACCGGCAATGGTGTCCGGTGTGCTGACCTCAAGTGTGGTGGTGCCATCCGGAGCGCAGGCACACTGCAGGGTGAATTCTGCCGTACCCTCGGGCAGATGGGCTTGGATTTCCGCAGTAAAGCTGCAGCCCTGTTCCAGAAGGGCGGTACGAAGGTCCATGGCGGTTTGCATGGCCCTGTCCTGCCTGCTGCAGCCGATGAGCATCAGAAAGCACAGGGAGATTGCCGCGATTCGTTTGATAGGCTCACATCCTTATTTCAGTAGTCGCGTGACTGCTATGATCATGTCCCCCGGCAGCATACCCCGCTGCCCATATTCCTGGGCGCACAGGTCTCCCGCCGCGCCGTGAAGGTAGGCACCCAGTGCCGCGGCCTCCAATGGGGCAACACCCTGACCCAGCAGGGACAGGATCATGCCTGCCAATACATCGCCGCTTCCGCCGGTGGCCATGCCGGGATTTCCGGTGGTGTTTACATAGAATGTTCTGCCGTCGGTGATGATGGTACGATACCCCTTCAGCAGCACAACCGCTTTGGCCATGCGGGCAAGGCGGGCAGCCGCTTCGCAGCGGGCGACGATGTCCTCCTTGGGAAGGGGCGGTTCCTCCGGCATCAGGCGGGCAAATTCCCCGTCATGGGGGGTGAGGATCAGGGGACAGGCAGCCCCACGCAATCTATCTATATGCCCTGAGAAGGCGTTTAGACCGTCGGCATCTAAAATGAGAGGAATTTCGGAGCGCTCCACCAATTCCCAAAGCAGGCTGTTTAGTTCCTCGCTCCTGCCAAGACCCGGGCCAAGCAGGGCGCAGTCGCACCCGGCAAGGTGGGAGAGGATCAGATCCTTTGAACGCAGGCTCACCCGGCCTGCCTTGTCACAGGGCAGGGGAAATACCATCGCCTCTGTAAGCTTGGAGGCCAGAATGACCCAAACCGATTCCGGCACCAGGGTGAACACCAGCCCGCTGCCGCAGCGAAGGGCCGCCTGCGATGCCATCGCCGCAGCCCCGGTGTAACCCACCGCGCCGCAAAGCAGCATCACCTTTCCAAAATCCCCCTTGTGAGCAAAGACATTCCGCGGACGAAGTAAGGAGGAAATATCCTCCCGCTCCAAAACGCGAACATCCAATTTTTCCGTCAGAGTCTTCCGTTTCATCCTTTGCACCTCCGTTTCTTTTGACAGATAAGAAATTATGGTTCTATTATAGCAGAAGATGGAAATATGTCATCTGTTTTTTGAAAAATGTGTCATCATTTTTGCGGCAATCTGCCTTTTGATTCGGATGGGGTGAATAAGTGGTATTTTCATCCGGTTTTGTCTTGTGTTCCCTTTTTCTTCGTGCTAAAATAAAACAGAGAAGAGATAGAATTCTCCGGTTTGAGACAAAGGAGGAAGAGAATCGTGTGGAGCTGCCCGGTCTGCGGCAAAGAGAACCCCACCATGGTGTGTGGGAATTGCAGCTTTGACGGAAGCTGCGATTATGAGCGCTATCCTACCATCACAAGATATCCCGCGGGAAAAGCTGTTTTCTCTCGGCAGAAAGAGGCGGATAATTCTGCCCTCCGTTGCCCAAATTGCGGCAGTAAGGCGTTTTCTTTGCTTGTTGCTGAGCAAAGAATTGAATGTCTCCAGTGTGGTATCATCTTTGATCAGAATGTGATAAAAGAAAACGAGTCTGCGCCTGATGCAATGGGCGGTAAAGCAGAATTGGTTGTTGCAGAAGCTGCAACTGTGTCGGAAGAGATCCCGGCTGAGGAGACAATAAAGGAAAAATACCCCAGATGGCTAATATGGGCGATTGGTATGATAGTAATGATAACTGTTGCGGTCATTGCCATTGTCCTCCTATGTGTTCCTTCGGGTTGGGAGACTGAAAATGGTGCAACATGTTATTATGATAATATGCAGAGAGTGACCGGATTGCAAAGCATTGATGGCAAGACATACTATTTCGATGATGAAGGAATCATGCAGATTGGTTGGCAAACCATTGCTGGCGATACCTACTATTTTAGTATTGCAGGTGCTATGCAAACCGGTCGGCAGCATATTGATGGCGACACCTACTACTTTGACATTGATGGACATATGCAGACTGCTTGGCAGACTATTGACGGTGATACTTACTTTTTTGATGCTGATGGCAGTATGCATACTGGTTGGCAGAACCTTGGTACTGCCTGGTACTATTTTGATCAGGATGGTAGGATGTTGACAGGAACACAAGTAATTGATGGGGAGACTTATGAGTTTGGTGCATATGGCACTTTGGTAGAATGACAAAACCTTTTTACAATCTGCAATAATCCCCAAAGGGCGGCAGCAGTTTAGATATGCTGCCGCCCTGTGTTTTGAGCTTTTGATGCGCCAAAACGATGCCGATTCTTCACCCGCCAACTATTTTTACTTTCCCACACATTTTTTGAAAAAAATGTTGCAAATTACTCCGCTCCGTGGTAAGATATTCCCAATATCGTGAAAAGCGATGACCGGGTTGTCGTGTTTTTGGTCGCAGGTTCAGAGAGAGCGGGGTGCTGGGAGCCGCTTGCTGCATAAAACAGGGCGTTCCCCCGTGAGCTGCCGCCTGAACAGCTTTGGCACAGTAGGGTGGGCCGGGTAACTCCGTTAAGGGTCTAAGAGCGCTGTTTGGCGAATTGCGGGTGGTACCGCGGAAGTTTGGTCTTTCGTCCCCTTGGGATGGAGGGCTGTTTTTCTTTGCCCGATGGCGCAACACTACTGAAAAAAGGAGAAAACCAAATGAAAGAGCATCTGGAAAGCCTCCGAGTGCAGGCACTCGGGGAACTGGAGCAGGCAAAGAGTTTTGAAGATCTGGAAGCGCTTCGCATCCGTCTTCTGGGCAAGAAGGGCGAACTGACCGCCATCCTGAAGCAGATGGGCAAGCTGTCCGCAGAGGAGCGCCCCATCGTGGGTCAGGTGGCCAACACTGTGCGCGCTGCCATCGAGGAGAAGCTGGAAGCTCGCAGAGCCGAGCTGCAGGTGGAAGCACTGAACGCAAAGCTGGAAGCCGAAGCCCTGGACGTCACCGTACCCGGCAAGCCTCTGGCTGTGGGCCATCGCCATCCCATGAATGTTTCCCTTGAAGAACTGAAGAATATCTTCATCGGCATGGGTTTTGCTGTGGATGAAGGCAACGAGATCGAATACTCCACCTATAACTTTGACCGTCTGAATACCGATGAAGGCCATCCCGCCCGTGAATGGACGGACACCTTCTATCTGGATGAAAACAGCGAGGTGCTGCTGCGTACCCACACCTCTCCCATGGAGCCCCGCATCATGGAGACCCATGAGCTGCCCATCCGCTATATCGTACCCGGTCGCTGCTACCGCAAGGACGAGGTAGACGCCACCCATTCTCCCATGTTCCATCAGATGGAAGGTCTGGTGGTGGACAAGAACATCACCTTTGCCGATTTGAAGGGCGCCCTGCACAATATGGCTGTCCAGCTTTACGGTCCCGGCACCGTGACCCGCTTCCGTCCCCATCACTTCCCCTTCACTGAGCCCTCCTGCGAAATGGACGTTCAGTGCCACAAGTGCGGCGGCAAGGGCTGCCCCACCTGCAAGGGCGAAGGCTGGATCGAGCTGCTCGGCGCAGGCACCTGCAATCCTCTGGTGCTGAAGGCCAGCGGCATTGATCCCGATGAATATTCCGGCTGGGCCTTTGGTATGGGCCTGGAGCGTGCGGCACTGCAGAAGTTCAAGATCGACGATCTTCGCCTGATCTATGAAAACGATGTCCGCTTCCTGGAACAGTTC
>SVMC01000004.1 GCA_015067585.1 Oscillospiraceae bacterium | reverse complement strand
CAAGAAGTATAACCGCCACGTCATTGCATCCGGCTGCATCTCCTACACCCAGAGCCCCGTGCACACCGTGGAAAAGTACATCGAAATGTGCAAGGAGCTCAAGGCCATGGGCTTTGAGACTATCTGCCTGAAGGATATGGCAGGCACCATGAGCCCCTATGAGGCAGAAAACCTCATCCGCGGCATCAAGTCCGCTGTTGGCGATATGCCCATCATCCTGCACACCCACTGCACCACCGGTATGGCCTACATGACCATCTCCAAGGCCATTGATGCAGGCGTTGATGTCATCGACTGCGCTACCTCCTGCTTCTCCAACGGTACCTCCCAGCCCGCCACCGAGACCATGTTCTATGCTATGCAGCAGTATGGCATCGAAAACGGCCTGAAGGAAGATGTCATCAACAAGGTCAACGATTACTTCAAGCCCATCAAGCAGAAGTACATCGACAACGGCACCCTCAACCCCAAGAGCATGGCCACCGATGCCCAGGCTCTGGTTTACAAGGTTCCCGGCGGCATGCTCTCCAACATGATCGCCAACCTGACCGACATGAAGTCCATGGACAAGTTCGATGCCGCTCTGGCTGAGATCCCCAATGTCCGCAAGGATCTGGGTTATCCCCCGCTGGTCACCCCCCTGAGCCAGATGGTCGGCAACCAGGCCGTTACCAACGTTCTGCTGGGCGAACGCTACAAGCAGATCTCCAACGAAGTTAAGAACTACTTCAAGGGCGAATACGGTATCGCTCCCGCTCCCGTCAGCCAGGAACTGCAGGATAAGGTTCTGGGCGTCGGCGGCAAGCCCATCGACTGCCGTATCGAAGACAGCAAGCGCACCGGCGTTGACTTCGCCGAGGCAAAGAAGGATCTGGGCGATCTGGCTCGCTCCGAAGAGGACATCATGAGCTACATCTGCTTCCCCAAGCAGGCCAGAGAATTCCTGGAAAAGCGCAAGGCAAAGGAAGAGAACATTGCCGTTTACTCCATCGAAGAAGCATAAGGAGGACGCAATATGTTATTCTTAGTGAACGAAGCCATGGTTGACATTGGCTTTGCCGAAGCTGGTCTGATCGGTCTGGTAGGCTATGCAGTCGTGTTCTTCGGCCTGATCCTGCTGATGGCTGTTGTTATGGTCATGGGTAAGATCATGGTGGCCTCTCAGGCCAAGAAGAAGGCCGCTGCCAAGACCGCTGCCACCCAGGAAGCCGCAGCCGCTGCTGCCGCTCCCGGCAAGCCCGCTCCCGGCACCGCCGGCGAGATCAAGCTCTACGACGTCAATGAAAAGGACGCCGCCATGATTATGGCCATTGTTGCTCATAAGCTGCAGAAGCCGCTCAACGAGCTGCGCTTCAAATCCATTCGGGAGGTAAAGTAAGATGAAATATAAGGTAACACTCAAGGGTAAGACCTATGAAGTAGAAGTCGAAGCCGGCAAGGCTATGCTGGTGGACGAATACGAAGCCTATGCACCCGCTCCCGCTGCCGCTCCGGCTCCGGTTGCTGCTGCTCCCGCCGCTGCACCCGCTGCCGCTGCCGCTCCCGCTGCAGTGAACCTGGCTGCCGGTGAAGTTGTTGCGGCTCCCATGCCCGGCAACATCCTCAAGGTCAATGTTTCTCAGGGCGCCGCTGTCAAGGCTGGCGATGTTCTGGTGATTCTGGAAGCCATGAAGATGGAAAACGAAATCTGTGCCCCGCGTGACGGCTCTGTGGCTCAGGTCGCAGTGAACGTTGGTGCTACGGTCGATACCGGTGCTCCTCTTGTCGTTCTGGCATAAGGAGGGCACACATGAATATGCTTGCTTTCAACATTGGCGAAACTGTCCTGAAGCTGGCTCGGGAATCCGGCTTTGGCGGTTTCATCGCCGAAGGTGGTTGGATGAACCTCATCATGGTCGCCATTGCCTGCGGTCTTCTGTATCTCGGCATCGTTAAGAAGTTTGAACCCCTGCTGCTGGTTGGCATCGCCTTCGGTTGCCTGCTGGCCAACATCAGCTATTTCCCCGGCCTGTCCGCAGAACTGAATGCCACCAACGCTCTGTATCATCCCGAGCTTTGGGAAGCCTTCCTGGACAGCACCAGCCCCTACTACCATAGCTACGGCCATGTCCTGTCCCATGCGGGCCTTCTGGATATCTTCTACATCGGCGTTAAGGCCGGTCTGTACCCCTCCCTGATCTTCATGGGTGTTGGTGCCATGACCGACTTCGGCCCCCTGATGTCCAACCCCAAGAGCCTGCTGCTGGGCGCTGCCGCACAGCTTGGCGTTTTCGTTGCCTTCTTTGGCGCAGTTGCTTCCGGTTTCTTTACCGGTCCCGAGGCTGCTTCCATCGGCATCATCGGTGGCGCTGACGGTCCTACCGCCATCTTCCTCACCAATAAGCTGGCTCCCCAGCTTCTTGGTGCCATCGCCATCGCAGCTTACTCCTACATGGCGCTGATCCCCATGATCCAGCCGCCCATCATGAAGGGGCTGACCAGCAAGGAAGACCGCAAGATCAAGATGGTCCAGACCCGTGAGGTCACCAAGACCGAAAAGATCATCTTCCCCATCGTGGTTTCCATCTTCGTCATCCTGCTCCTGCCCTCCACCGCTCCCCTGGTTGGCTGCCTGATGCTGGGTAACCTTTTCCGTGAATGCGGTGTCACCGATCGTCTGTCTGATACTGTGCAGAACGCTCTGATGAACATTGTCACCATCATGCTCTCCACCTCCGTTGGCGCTACCATGGTTGCTTCCAACTTCCTGCGCCTTGAGACGCTTCTGATTGTTGGTCTTGGTCTGGTTGCATTTGCCATTTCTACCGCCGGTGGTCTGCTGGCTGGCAATGTCATGTGCAAGCTGTCTGGCCGCAAGGTCAACCCTCTCATCGGTTCCGCCGGTGTTTCTGCCGTTCCCATGGCAGCCCGCGTATCCCAGATGGTGGGTCAGAAGGAGAACCCCTCTAACTTCCTGCTGATGCACGCCATGGGCCCCAATGTGGCCGGCGTTATCGGCTCCGCCATCGCTGCCGGCTTCCTGCTGGCCGTCTTTGGCTAAGCTCCATAAGCACTTCGGGCGCTGCCTCCATGAGGCAGCGCCCTCTTTCTAATATCGTGATATCGTGTAGGGCGAAGAATCCGTAGGGACAGGTCTCCGGGACTGTCCGCTGAAAGTGTGAGGATCCTTGCGGACAGCCGGGGACGGCTGTCCCTACATGCATGTATAAAAAAGAACCAGGGGCAAATGCCCCTGGTCAAATTGTGTATTCGCTTATTCGGACTTTGCGGTCTCCACAAGACCTGCCGCCAGACCGGCCAATCCCTGAATTTCGGAGGGGATAATGATCTTGGTTGCCTTGCCGTCTGCGACCTTCTGCATGGCCTCCAGTGCCTTGAGCTTGACGACCTGATCGTTGGGTGCGGCTTCGTTCAGAAGCTTCATGGAGTCAGCCAGCGCCTTCTGGACGGCCAGAATGGCCTGTGCTTCGCCTTCTGCGCGAAGGATGGCTGCCTGCTTTTCGGCATCGGCACGCAGGATGGCGGATTCCTTTTCGCCCTCTGCAATGAGGATCTGGGAGTGCTTGGTGCCTTCTGCCTGCAGAATGGCCTGACGGCGGTCACGCTCGGCCTTCATCTGCTTTTCCATGGAGTTCTGGATGTCAGCGGGAGGCAGAATGTTCTTGAGTTCCACGCGGTTGACCTTGATGCCCCAGGGGTCAGTGACTTCGTCCAGAATGGCACGCATCTTGGTGTTGATCACATCACGGGAGGTGAGAGTCTCGTCCAGCTCCAGATCGCCGATGATGTTACGAAGGGTGGTAGCGGTCAGAGTTTCCATGGCCACCATGGGGTATTCTACACCGTAGGTATAGAGCTTGGGGTCGGTGATCTGGAAATAGACCACGGTATCGATCTGCATGGTGACATTGTCCTTGGTGATGACGGGCTGGGGCGGATAGTCCAGAACCTGTTCCTTCAGGCTGACCTTCTTGGCGACTCTTTCGAAGAACGGGATCTTGAAATGGATGCCAACACCCCATACGGCACTGAACTTACCAAGCCGTTCAATGACATAGGCTTTGGATTGCTGCACCACATGGATGCTGCGGGCGATGATAATAAGAGCTAAAAGAACAATAATAGCGATTGCGATAATTCCTCCGGGCATGGTGATTTCTCCTTTCGTTTATCCAAATTTATTCAGCGCTGACGCGCTCCACACAAACCTTGACACCTTCGATCCGCAGCACACGAACCAGAGCGTCCTTCTCGATCACACTGCCGTCGGCACTGCGTGCGGTCCAGTCCACACTGCCGATCATGACCCGACCGGTGCCCCGAAGGTTATCGATGGGTTCGATGACCACAGCGGTTTTTCCAATGTTGGCGTCCACATTGGTAGCGGTTCCCTTGGAGTTGATGAATTTCCGGGCAAAGGGTCGGAACAGCGCTAAAAGACCTGCGGAAACCACAAAAAACACCACGATTTGAAGCCAGACCGGTGCGCCGAGGGCTGCCGCGATCAAAGCTGCCAGCGCGCCTCCTGCAAACCAGATGCACACAAGACCTACGGTGGCTGCCTCCATGATGCCAAGGACGATCATGGCACACAGCCAGAACACAATTTCGTACATCCAAATCCCTCCTTTGTCTTTGCACAGCATATGGGTGTGCGTTACTTTAATAGTACACGATTTATTACGATTGTCAATGAGGAATTGACAGAAAGTTTTACAAAGCTTGAGGAACAAAGGATTGCTATTTTCGCCCAATTCCGATATAATATACAATGGTAAATGTGTACAGACGGTTCTTTACCGTTTGTTCTTTAGACGGAAGGGAATTGAAAAGGTTCCCATAATTTTTAGGAGATCGATCGCATGAAGCAGTATACTCTTTGTATTCCGTGTCTGTTTGGCTTGGAGGGACTTGTGGGCGATGAGCTGCGCCGTCTTGGGATGGAGCAGGTCAGGGTAGAGGACCGCCGTGTTTATTTTACCGGCGGCGATGAGGCCATTGCCAGAGCGAATCTCTTCTGCCGTATGGGTGAACGGGTGATGCTGCAGCTGGCCCGCTTTGAGGTGCATAGCTTTGAAGACCTCTATCAGGGCGTCAAGGCTGTGGCATTAGAGGATCTGATCCCGAAGGATGGTGCTTTCCCTGTAAAGGGCTACAGCCTCAGCAGCCAGCTCCACAGTGTGCCGGATTGTCAGGCCATTGTGAAGAAGGCGGCGGTGGATCGTCTGGGTGCCCATTACGGCATTAGCTGGCTCCCGGAAACGGGCAACACCTATCAGCTCCGCTTCTCCATTATGAAGGATGTGTGCGAACTGTTCCTGGACACCTCCGGCCAGAGCCTTCACAAGCGCGGCTACCGCGCCGTAGGCAACGATGCTCCCCTGCATGAGACCATGGCGGCTGCTATGGTGACCTTGGCCCATTACCGTGGCAGAGACTTCTTCTGGGATCCCTTCTGCGGTTCCGGCACCATCGTCATTGAGGCAGCTCTCATCGCCATGAACCGTGCGCCGGGCCTGAACCGCGGCTTCGCGGCCCAGAACTGGGAGACCATTCCCAAATCCGTCTGGCAGCAGGCGAGGGAAGAGGCAAAGGATAAGGAATTCCACGGCGATTACCGCATCCTCGGCACCGACATCGATCCCAATAGCATTGGCATTGCCATCTCCAATGCCAAAAAGGCAGGCGTCAGCAAGCTCATCGAGTTCCGGGAGGCAGATGCCACCCGCATGAGCCTGCCGGCGGAGCGGGGCGTGATCGTGTGCAATCCGCCCTATGGCGAGAGAATGATGGAGCAGCGCTCTGCCCAGCGGCTGTACCGCGCCATGGGCAAGCACTGGCGCTTTGCAAATCAATGGAATAAGTATATTATTTCTTCTGAGCCTGAATTTGAGTATTATTTCGGCGCACAGGCCACCAAGAAGCGCAAGCTGTATAACGGCCGCCTGCAGTGTAATGTCTATATGTATTATCCCAGCAAAAAATAAAGAGCCTGAACAGGATGGGAATGAATATGAAGCATTGGTTTATCATCAATCCTGCAGCCGGAAAATCCGACCGCACCACGGAGCTGAGCTATAAGATTTCGACCCTTTGCAAGGAACGGGAGTTTGACTTTGAAGTGGTCGTCTCCCATGCTCCCGGCGAGTGTGAGGCCTTGGCTCGCAAAGCCGCGCAAACCGGCGAACCCTGCCGCATCTATGCCTGCGGCGGAGACGGTACCCTCAACGAGGTGGTCAACGGCGCGGCAGGATATTCCAATGCGGCGGTGACGGTATTTCCTTCCGGCTCCGGCAATGATTTTATCAAGGCTTCCTCCGATCCTTCCGCCTTTTTCGATATGGAGCGTCTGCTGGACGCGGAAGAGGCGACATTTGACCTGATCGAGGTGGGAGACCGCTTTGGCCTCAACATCTGCTCCATTGGCATTGATGCCCGGGTGGGCATTGATGTGGCCAAGTATAAGCGGCTGCCTTTGGTCAGCGGTTCCGGTGCATATCTGATCTCGACCCTTGTGAATGTCGTCAAGGGGGTACATCGCCACTATGTGATCGAGGTGGCAGGAGAAGTCATCGATGCCCGCCAGACTCTGATCTGTGCCTGCAACGGTCGGTGGTATGGCGGCGGCTTCAATCCCGTTCCCGATGCGGTGCTGAATGACGGCCTTTTGGATGTGCTGCTGATCGAGCCGGTCTCAAGACTCAAGGTGGCATCTGTCATTGGCCTTTATAAAACCGGCAAGTATCGTGAATTGCCTGATTATATTCGCCATCTGCGGGTGCCGGAGATCACCATCCACAGCGATGAGGAAAGCAAGATCAATATTGACGGCGAGCTTCTTATGGCGAAGGATGTGACCTTCCGCATCAGTGAAAAAAAGCTGCGCTTCTTCTATCCCAAGGGATTAACTTGGGCGGCGCAGCCGGTTTCTGCGGCCGCACACTGAGTCAGCGGCAAAAAAACTGGAAATTCCCCTTGACTTTTGATAAAAAATGGGTATGATATACGTGTTGGCACTCTTGACAAAAGAGTGCTAACGCGTCGATTTTTGTCATTGATTTATATACTATGGCCCTTTGGGCCGTCATAATATCAGGAGGTAGTAATATGAAATTGATCCCGTTGGCAGACCGTGTCCTGCTGAAGGCAGTTGAAACCGAGGAAAAGACCGCTTCCGGCATTATTCTCTCCACTGCCACCAAGGAAAAGCCCGAGGTATTTGAAGTTGTCAGTGCAGGCCCCGGCGGCATCATTGACGGCAACGAGGTTAAAATGGTCGTGAAAACCGGCGACCGTGTCGTGACCAGCAAGTATTCCGGTACTGAGGTCAAGTTGGACGGTGTGGAATACACCATTGTCCGCCAGAGTGATATTCTGGCCATCGTAGAATAATTTGGAGGATTTTTGATATGGCAAAGCAGATTGTTTATGGCGAAGAAGCCCGCAAGGCCCTTCAGGCCGGTATTGACCAGCTTGCAAACACCGTTAAGGTGACCCTCGGTCCCAAGGGCCGCAATGTGGTTCTTGGCAAGAAGTACGGCGCACCTCTCATCACCAATGACGGTGTGACCATCGCCAAGGATGTGGAGCTGGAAGACGCTTTTGAGAACATGGGCGCACAGCTCGTTCGTGAAGTTGCCACCAAGACCAACGATGCCGCCGGTGACGGCACCACCACCGCCACCCTGCTGGCACAGGCCATCGTCCGTGAGGGCCTCAAGAATGTCACCGCCGGTGCCAACCCCATGGTCATGCGCAAGGGCATTCAGAAAGCTGTTGATGTTGCTGTAGAAAGCATCAAGGCAAACTCCGAACCCGTCAAGGGCAGCGAAGATATCGCAAGAGTCGGCGCTGTTTCCTCCGGTGACGAGGAAGTGGGCAAGATGATCGCAGAGGCCATGGAGAAGGTTTCCGCCTCCGGCGTCATCACCATCGAAGAATCCAAGACCGGCGAGACCTCTCTGGATGTAGTCGAGGGTATGCAGTTCGACCGCGGCTATATCTCCCCCTATATGATCACCGATACTGACAAGATGGAAGCCGTCATCGACGATCCTTTCATCCTGATCACCGATAAGAAGATCTCCAGCATTCAGGACATTCTGCCCATTCTGGAGCAGATCGTGAAGATGGGCCAGAAGATGGTCATCATCGCGGAGGATGTGGAAGGCGACGCTCTGGCTACCATCCTTGTGAACCGTCTTCGCGGCACCTTTACCTGCGTTGCTGTCAAGGCTCCCGGCTTTGGCGACCGCAGAAAGGAAATGCTGCAGGATATCGCCATCCTCACCGGCGGCACTGTGATCTCCAGCGATCTGAACATGGATCTCAAGGAAGCACAGCTCAGCGATCTGGGCCGTGCCCATCAGATCAAGATCGGCAAGGACAACACCACCATCGTGGACGGCGCAGGCAGCGAAGCAGCCATCGAAGCCCGCACCCAGGAGATCAAGACCGCCATCGAGATCACCACTTCCGACTATGACCGCGAAAAGCTGCAGGAACGCCTTGCCAAGCTGGCAGGCGGCGTAGCTGTCATCCGTGTCGGCGCGCAGACCGAGGTCGCCATGAAGGAGCAGAAGCTCCGCATCGAGGACGCCCTCAACGCCACCAAGGCAGCCGTGGAAGAAGGCATCGTAGCAGGCGGCGGCACCGCTTATGTGAACGCCATCCCCGCCGTAGAGGCTCTGGTGGAAACTCTGAAGGGCGACGAGAAGACCGGCGCTCAGATCATTGCCAAGGCACTGCAGGCACCCATCCGCCAGATCGCGGAGAATGCCGGTGTGGACGGCTCTGTGATCTTCGAGAAGATCCGCTACAGCGGCAAGCCCGGCTACGGCTTCAATGCCTACACCGAGGAATATGTGGAAATGATCGCCAGCGGCATCGTTGACCCCACCAAGGTCACCCGCAGCGCACTGGAGAACGCAGCCTCCATCGCATCCTGCGTCCTCACCACCGAATCCCTCGTCACCGACAAGCCCGATCCCGCAGCAGACGCAGCTCTGGCAGCGGCCAGCGCAGGCGGCGGCATGGGCGGCATGTATTGATCAATACCCAATGAAATAGCAAGGTGCTGCCTCTCATGATTCTTCCGAATCATTTTGAGACAGCACCTTTGATTTTTGAGGCTGCCTCACTTTTGATAGTGAGACAGCCCCTTTTGCGTATTATGGGAAAACCATATCAATTCCCGGTATGCAGGGTTGCGGACCGGATCCCCTTGAATCAGATATGTTGAGTCCTGGCGTGTAACCTGATGCAGAAGGATATTCTACTTTTGGTGTGGGATCGGTATAGATTTCGATGACCGGAAGGGGAGATGGATACTCAGGTTTTGCAGCTGGCTTAGGAGCGGATGTTGTTGGTTCTGAATACGGTCTAAAAGTAAGATCCGGCATCTCTAAGACGATTTCCTGAGATTTGTCATTACTTTGTGATGACGCATAATCGTATGAAGATTGCGTGCTTTCTGCTTCGTCAATCACTGTTTCTTCAGGTTCCGGCTCGGTTTTATCAGTATCTTCCGAATTAGGTTCCGTGGACTCTTCGACTACCTCCTCGGAGATTATGGTCTCTTTCTCCTGCGGATCGAGGCTTACTTCCGGTGCGGTTTCCGGCGCTTCTTCCACAGGAGCAGAGGGTAGAACCTCAACAGGGGAAGCTTTTACCTGTCCCGTCATGAATACCGAGCCAAGAAGCAGTAATGCAAGAATGCAAACAACAATGCTGCATACCGGTAAGGCGCGGTCTTTGGTTAGTGCGCGAATGCGCCGCTCGGTGGCGCTTTGGGCAAAGCCTGCCTGCAAAATACTGTAGAGGCGATCTTCTTCTGTGGCGATCAGGGACTTGGCATAGGCAATGCGCTCGTTGCCGGAGGAGGATACAGCCTGCGCGTCGCAGCGCATTTCCATATCCTGATTGGCAAGGCACAACATCAGCCACACGAAGGGGTTAAACCAATGAATGGCAGCGGTTACGATCAGCAGCAGCTTCGTCAGGATATCCCGGTTTTTAATATGGGACAGCTCATGCTGCAATACATGATTGAGGCGACTGGAATCCTCCATGGGAAAGCCATATGGCAGCAGGATCGTGGGCCTCAGAATGCCGTAGGTCAGCGGCGCATCCAAGCCTTCCAGTGTACGCACCTGCACACCTTTTGGCATTGGAGGCAGGGAAGCGGTGCAAGGAAGGGAGAATCTGTAACGGCGCAAATGGTATAGATGGTTAGAAATGACGACAAGCAGAATAACTGCCGCGCCGATCAGCCAGATGATCGTTAAGGGATCGATGGAAGGCCCAGACGGAAGGGTAGATGCAGCGGCGGATAAGCTTTCCGCAGGAACTGCTGCCTGCGGCGCAGCCTGTGTTGCATGAAACAAAGGCAGATTATAGAAGCTTGTGGCAGCAGGAAGGGAAAAGGGGATCAGTAATCGCAGCACAGTGGTGAACCAAAGGAAGATCCAGACATTTCTGTGGATTTTTCGCTGCAGCAAAAAACGGAAGCCGGCGATCACAAGGATCATGAGCGCACCGGACAGGCTCATTTGCAGTAGTGTCATTTTCATACCTCCGATAGAAGAAAGGGTGCTACAATTGTCATGATATCCATTATTTTAACCTGCCTTTATGAAAATGTCAAGAATGCGAACTATGATAATAGAATCATTTGGCAAAAACCTCTACTGCCAAAGCAGGGGGATCGCTGTGTGGATTGGCTGCAGAATCCTTGCGGGACAGACCATCCTGCCTTGCAAGGGTGCATTTTCTGCGATTCATTTGACAAGGGCAAAAAAGAGGGATATAATGGCAATATAAGGGTTATTTGGAGAACAGTATGTCAAGACAGACAAATGTCCTTTGTCCCATGATAAGGTGAATCATACAGTAATGGGTGGTATAGATGAAAAAAGAAGATAAAGTTTACTTATTACTGTTCCTTTTTGCGTTTGTGCTGTTTCTTTCTGTGTTATGGTTGGTTTTCTCCGTACCAACGATTGAATATTCTGGCTTTGCGCTCGACAGTGCAGGGAATATTTATCTTGGCAAAGACGGCGGCACCATTCAGGTGGTTGATCCAAGTGGTGCAGAATTGCGCCGTTTTAGTGCTACAACATCCAGAGGCTATAACTTCACAATCAAAGATGATCAAGTCCTTGTCAGTCATTGGCCATATATAGTTACACTGGACTTATATGGAAATGAAATTACTCGTGAGGATCTGACTGATATCGATTATAGCCTGTTTCCTAAATATTCAAAATATAAGTTTACCGATGCAGATGGGACACTGTACCGAATCAAACTCCTTCAATTCAGAACAAAAATATATCGATGCACAGAGAATGGAGATGTCTGTATTTTTAAAATGCCCCTGCGGGATCTTCTGAAAAAGAGCATGTTTATTGGGTGTGTTCCATTGATAAATGTCCTGGTTTTTGTGGGACTACTGCTTGTTTATCGACCAAAAAAACCGAAAACAACAGGAAATGCTTCTGTGTTTTGAGAGAATCCCTGACTTCTGACCGGATTATTGTTATTTTCCGAACATTCTGCAAGTTACATCCATTCTTGATACAACATTTATGATAGAACAAAAAAGTACCGCCCCTGCCGAAGCAGGGGCGGTTGCTATTTGCATTAGTTGTGGTTGATGGAGCGCTTGACGTAAGTGGTGTGGAGATACTCGTGAGCCTTGTGGCTGCCGGGTTTGCCGAAGTATTCGGCATACAGCTTCTGGATGGCGGGGTTCTCGTGAGACTTACGCAGGGGCATTGCGGCATCCTGATCGTACAGGACCTTGGCGCGCTTAGCGCGGATGTCCTCGAAGTTGCGGACGGAAGCGGGCTGCTGGGGCTGGCCGCCGCCATTGATGCAACCGCCGGGGCAAGCCATGATCTCAATGAAGTGATAGTTGGCTTCGCCGTTCTGGACACGCATGAGCAGGTCATGAGCGTTCTTCAGGCCGGAAGCGACAGCAACATTGACATCCATGCCGTTGACATTGTAGGTAGCTTCCTTGATGCCGGCCAGACCGCGGACTTCGTGGAAGTCAACGCTTTCCAGTTCCTTGCCGGTGAGGGTTTCCACTGCGGTACGCAGGGCAGCTTCCATAACACCGCCGGTAGCGCCGAAGATGACGGCTGCGCCGGTGTCTTCGCCCAGAGGAGAGTCGTACTCTTCGTCGGGCAGATCCAGGAAGCGGATGCCGACCTTCTCGATCATGCGGCCGAGTTCACGGGTGGTGAGGGCATAATCAACGTCAGCAACGCCGGCAGCGTTCTGATCGTCACGGCCGATCTCGAACTTCTTGGCGGTGCAGGGCATGACGGAAACGGAAACGATGTTCTTGGGATCGATGCCCATGGTTTCTGCGAAGTAGGTCTTGATGACAGCGCCGAGCATCTGCTGGGGAGACTTGCAGGAGGACAGGTTGTCGATCATTTCGGGGAAGTAGTGCTCGCAGTACTTGATCCAGCCGGGGCTGCAGGAAGTAATGAGAGGCAGCTTGCCGCCGTTCTGTACGCGCTCGATGAATTCGTTGGCTTCTTCCATGATGGTGAGGTCAGCGGAGAAGTCGGTATCGAAGACGCGGTCGAAGCCGAGACGGCGCAGAGCAGCGACCATCTTGCCTTCTACATTGGTGCCGATGGGCAGGCCGAAGCATTCGCCCAGAGCAGCACGGACAGCGGGAGCGGTCTGAACCACGACATACTTGGTGGGATCGGCAATGGCGGCGAGAACGTCGTCAATGGATTCCTTTTCGTGCAGAGCGCCGGTGGGGCAGACATTGATGCACTGGCCGCAGGCCACGCAGCTGGTCTCGCCCAGACCCATATCAAAGGCGCTGCCGATGTTGGTCTTGAAGCCACGCTCGTTGGCGCCGATGACGGCGACATCCTGATGCTTTTCGCAGACTGCTACGCAGCGGCGGCAGAGGATGCACTTGGAGTTATCGCGAACCAGATGTACGGCGGAGTAGTCAATCTCGCTGGGAGTCTTAACACCGTCGAATCTGCCTTCATTCTCTACACCGTATTCACGGCAGAGGGTCTGCAGTTCGCATCTGCCACTGCGCACGCAGCTCAGGCAGGAGCGGTTGTGGTTGGAGAGGAGAAGCTCAAGGTTCGTCTTTCTTGCGGCGATGACCTTGGGGCTGTTGGTAACGACTTCCATGCCGTTGGAGATGGGGTATACGCAGGCGGCGACCAGCTTAGCCGGACGGGGGCCTTCCTTTGCTTCCACAACGCACAGACGGCAGGCGCCGATCTCGTTGATTTCCTTCATGTAGCAAAGGGTGGGGATGTCGATGTGGGCCATTCTTGCGGCCTGAAGGATCGTAGTGCCACGGGGGGCGGTCACTTCGAAACCATTGATTTTGATCGTGATATCCATGCTCTGTTCCTCCTTACTTCTTGCTGATTGCACCGAACTTGCAGCTGTCCATGCAGGCGCCGCACTTGATGCACTTGACAGGATCGATCACATGGGGGTTCTTGACGGAACCGGAGATCGCGCCAACGGGGCACTTTCTTGCACAGAGGGTGCAGCCCTTGCACTTTTCGGGATCGATGACATACTGCAGAAGGTTCTTGCAGACGCCGGCGGGGCAGCGCTTGTCAACGATGTGGGCAATATATTCGTCACGGAAGAAGCGCAGGGTGGACAGAACGGGGTTGGGAGCCGTCTGGCCGAGGCCGCACAGGGAGTTTTCCTTGACGTAGTTGCAGAGCTCTTCGAGCTTCTCAAGATCTTCCATGGTGCCGTTGCCATCGGTGATCTTGTTCAGCAGCTCCAGCATACGGCGGGTGCCGATACGGCAGGGAGTGCACTTACCGCAGGATTCATCAACTGTGAATTCCAGGAAGAACTTTGCGATGTCGACCATGCAGTTGTCTTCGTCCATGACGATCAGACCGCCGGAACCGACGATGGAGCCAAGCTCTGCCAGATGCTCATAGTCAACGGGAACATCGAAGTGTTCGATGGGGATGCAGCCGCCGGAAGGACCGCCGGTCTGAGCAGCCTTGAACTTCTTGCCGTTGGGGATGCCGCCGCCGACTTCTTCGACGATCTGGCGCAGGGTGGTGCCCATGGGAACTTCTACCAGACCGGTGTGCTCGATCTTGCCGCCCAGAGCGAAGACCTTGGTGCCCTTGGACTTCTCAGTGCCCATGGAGGCGAACCAGTCAGCACCCTTGAGGATGATCTGGGGGATGTTGGCATAGGTCTCAACATTGTTGAGGATGGAGGGCTTGTTGTAAAGACCCTTTTCAGCGGGGAAGGGAGGACGGGGACGGGGTTCGCCGCGGTTGCCTTCGATGGAGGTCATCAGAGCGGTTTCTTCGCCGCAGACGAATGCGCCGGCGCCCAGACGCAGGTCAATGTTGAACTTGAAGCCGGTGCCGAGGACGTTGTCGCCCAGCAGGCCGTATTCTCTGGACTGCTTGATGGCGATGTCCAGACGCTGAACAGCGATGGGATATTCAGCACGAACATAGATGTAGCCCTGATTTGCGCCGATGGTGTAACCGGCGATGGTCATGGCTTCGAGAAGTGCATGGGGGTCGCCTTCGAGGATGGAGCGGTCCATGAATGCACCGGGGTCGCCTTCGTCAGCGTTGCAGCAGACATACTTCTGCTCATTTTCGTAACCCTTGGCGAACTTCCACTTCAGGCCGGTGGGGAAGCCGGCGCCGCCGCGGCCGCGCAGACCGGAATCCAGCAGGGTCTGGATGACATCGTCCGGAGTCATCTGGGTCAGAACCTTGGCAAGGGCTGCATAGCCGTCTCTTGCGATGTATTCGTCGATATTTTCGGGGTCGATCTCGCCGCAGTTGCGAAGGGCAACACGCTGCTGGATCTTGTAGAAGCTGGTGTCAGCCAGGTTGGTGACGAGCTCCTTGGTGGTTTCGTCGGTATGGATGAGGCGCTGGACAACACGGCCCTTCAGCAGATGCTCTTCCACGATCTCGGGAACGTCAGATTCCTTAACGTTGGCATAGAACACGCCTTCGGGGTAGATGATCATGATGGGGCCGAGGGCACACAGGCCGAAGCAGCCGGTGGGGACGATGCGGACTTCTTCCTGCAGACCCTTTGCTTCCAGCTCTTTCTGCAGGGAAGCCTGCAGGGTAGCGCTGCCGGACGCGGTACAACCGGTACCGGCGCAAATCATAACATGAGAACGAATCATACTATACTGCTCCCTCCGTGATTAAACATTAGAACTGCCGATGGTGTATTCCTGAACAACCTTGCCACCCTTGAGGTGCTCGGCAACGATGCGCTTTGCCTTGTCGGGGGTCATCTTGACATAGGTGACCTTGGATTCGCCGTCAAAGACTTCGATGACAGGCTCAAACTGGCAGATGCCAATGCAGCCGGTCTGGGAAACGGTAACCTTATCCGTCAGGCCTTCCTTGCTGACTTCATCAGTCAGGGTGTTGAGGACGGGTCTTGCGCCGGCAGCAATGCCGCAGGTAGCCATGCCGACTACGACGCGGAGCTTGCCTTCGGTGCTGCGGATTGCCATCTTCGCTTTCATTTGCTCTCTGAGCTGAGCAAGTTCTTCGAGTGTTTTCATGATGTTATCCTTCCTTCTATGATTGGTGATCGTATTGTTCTTCCAGAAAGTCCCTGATCCAGTTGAGGATTTCCAGAGTATTGATGGGAATGTCTCCAAGCATCGCCTTGATCTCTTCCGTGGACAGAACCACCTCATGGGTGGGGAAGCGGTGGGAGAACTCCAACGCAATGTCCGGGTAACCGTGGATCAGGGTGGTGATGGTGGAGATGATATCGCCCAGGGGCGTAAAATCGATGTGATCTTTATGGAACACGGCGGTCACCGTGGTACCATGGTTGGGATCGGGTTCGGGGGTGGATTCGATGGTGACACCGCCGCCCGTCTGCTCTGCCGCCAGCAGATAGAAGGGAACGCCCAAACCCACCTTTCGTGTGGTGCGGGTGGTGCAGAAGGGGTCCGACAGACGCCGGACAAATTCCTCACTCATGCCGCAGCCGTCATCACGGATGATGATGGTGAGAAGGGGTGAAACCGTCTCATCCAACTCGATGCCAAGGTGTGCGGCACCGGCTTTGACGGAATTCATGGCAATGTCTAAAATATTGAGGGACAGCTCTTTCATCGGCTTCCTCCTTGCAGTGCTTCCATTACTGCCGCTGCCACATCGCCGGTATCTGCGATCTCAATGGAGAATTGGGCATCGCAGATGGCATCGGGCCGGTGGGCGTCAGATCCAAAGAGGGGGCGAAGACCCTTCAGGCGGGGGTAATGGAGGCAGTATTTGTCCCGGTTTTCCGGTTCGCGGAATTCCGCGTGGGAGAAGCGAGGCAATTCCGGCATATCACCGAGGATGGCTAAAATGCCGTTGCTCTCCCGGTCCACATGGGCGGGATAGCAGATGGCACCGAATTCGGTGGCCAGCGCGAAGGCGTCCTCCAGAGAAAGGTCTGTGGCATTGGGAAGCAGGTTTGGTTCCTCACCTAAGATGTTGTCCTCCGCGTCCATCAGGAGCTGCCGACCGAAAAACTTTGGGCGGTTACGGATGAGCATCCGATGCTGCTGCACGGCCTGACCGAAGGCTTCCGCCTCTTCGCAGGTGCGAAGCAGGCATACCAGATGGATGTCTTCCGCTGTGGTCAGCTCCATACCGGCCAGGGGGGTCAGACCGTAGCTTTCGCAGGCGCGGAAGAAGGCCGGACAGTTGCCGGTGGCATTGTGATCGGTGAGGGCTGCCACATCGTATCCCGACAGCCTCAGAAGACCTGCTGCCAGGGCCGGAGTCATGCTGTCATCCCCGCAGGGGGACAGGCACGAATGGATGTGGAAGTCGCAGTAGACGCGCCTCATAGGAGCTTTGCCAGTGCCGCGCAGGTCTCATATGCGGGCTTTTCACTGGTGAGCACATTGACATTCTGGCTCATTGCCAGCTCTGTCAGGTCTTCCGGCAGGGTGCAGCCTTCGGCAAGAAGGATGCAGGCCATGTCGATGAGGGTGGCTACGGCGATGATATTGCGGTTGGTCATGATCGTGACCCAGGCGCAGCCGTATTCGGCGTTGCCCATGACCCAGCTCAGAAGGTCGCCCACATAGCAGCCTTCGATTTCTCGGTCAGGGTCCGGCAGTGCCAGTGGGGTAAAGCCGGCGGTATTGCAAAGCTCACGGACTGTCATGGTCAGATCCTCCCAGAAGCTCATGCATTCTGTCCCGCATCTTGACGATACACTCATCCTCCGTGGCATTGCCGTTGACGATGTCCATGGCGAAGGCGAGGCAGGTGGGTGAACCGCAGGAGCCGCAGTCCAGAGCGGGGAGCCGCTCAGCGATTTCCTGAATTCTGGCACGCTTACGGAAGGCGTCCATCATGTTGTCGGCCAGACTGCCGGGCGGGCTGTATTCCAGCGGCTCGCTCATGAACAGGTTGTCCGGGATGGAGATATCCGCTTTTGCATCACCAGCCACATTCCAGTTACGGGATACAGGCAGATAGTGACGGACGGTATGCAGGCGGGCCTTGGCGATGAAAGCATTTTCCACCGTCAGCACGCCGCCGACGCAGCCGCCGCTGCAGGCATTGAGCTCAATGAATTCCAGCTCCGGGAAGGAGCCGTTATCGATGTTTTCCAGTACACGGATGACATTCTCGATGCCGTCCGCTGCAAGATAGCGGTCATTGAACAGTGCGCTGGCTTCGCCGCCGCTGGAAGCCCAGCTGACGCCGATGATACCGGTCTGAGTGTTGATCTCAGGCTCAATGGCACGGCTCATAATATTGACCAGGGAGAAGTACATATCTCCCATAGAAACGACACAGTCCACATTGGACCGGCCTTTGGCCATCTCGTTTTTCAGGTAGCTGACTTTGGCGGGACAGGGCGAAATGAAGCAGATGCCGATGTCCTCGCTCTTGAGCTCGGGATGCTCCGCCAGCGCCTTTTCACGGGCCATTTTCGCTGCCACATCCACGGGGGGCAGCAGCGGGATTACATTATCGATCAGATTGGGGAAGCGCTGCTCGATCAGATGCGTGATCGCGGGACACGCGGAGCTGATGGCAGGCTTTACCACATCGGGACGGCGCAGATATCTGCGGGTATAGCCGGATACGATCTCCGCAGCCTGTGCCACCTCAAATACCTCGTCAAAACCGTAGTCGCGCAGACCTTGGAGCAGATAGTCGATATCGTCCAGATGGTCAAACTGACCGTAGAGGCTGGGGGGCGGCAGGGCGATTTTGTAGCGGAAGGACTCGATGGCTTCCAGCTTGTCGCAGATGACCGTTTTTGCATTGTAGGGGCAAAGGCGGATGCACTCGCCGCAGTCGATACAGCTGGTCGCAGAGATCTGCGCATGACCGTTGCGGATACGGATCGCTTCGGTAGGACAGCGTTTCAGACAGTGGGTGCAGCCCTTGCATTTGCTGGAATCCAGTAAAACCGAGTGATTGTATTTTGCCATATGTCCTCATTTGGCCCAAAAACGCAAAGCTGCGTGATCAGGCGTTGATTTTCATGTATACAGTGGTACCTTTGTTCAGTTCGGATTCGATCCTCATGTCATCGGTATACTTCTTCATGTTGGGCAGGCCCATGCCTGCGCCGAAGCCGAAGGAGCGGATGGCATCGGGAGCGGTGGTGTAGCCTTCCTGCATGGCAAGGCTGATATCGGCAATGCCGGGGCCCTGGTCTGCCAGCGTGATCTCAACACATTCGGGATAGACCAGTACGGTAGCCACACCGCCGCCGGCGTGGATGACCATATTGATCTCACCTTCATACATTGCGATGGAGACACGGCGGATCAGCGCAGGGGTAAAGCCAAGGGAGCGGAGTTCCTTTTTGATCCGCATGGTGGCTTCACCAGCGGAGGCAAAGTTTTCGCCGCTGATCTTATACTCAAACTTCAGCGCATCCGACATTGCTTCAACAACCTTCCTTCAGACCGTTGCTGTAAAGCATACCGCAGGATTCATAGAGGTTGAATCCTGTAGCCATGATCGCGATCTCATTCTGCTTTGCAAGCTGAACCATACCGGGGGTAGGCTGCTTGCCGCGGACCAGAATGATGCAGCGCATATCCAGCATGGCAGCAGTACGGATAACCTGTTCGTTGACAAGACCGGTCAACAGAACGGTCTCATCGGTAACGAAAGCCAGAACATCGCTCATCATGTCACTGGCATAGGCAGCGGCACTGGCTTCGGCATCCAGATGCTCCTCGCAGCACACAGCCTGTGCGTTGAGAATCTGTCTGATCTGTTCAAACTTCATAAAATGTCACCAAATTAATACTTAGCCAGAATGTCCGGAAGCATATCCGGGGTGAGACGACCATAGACATCGTCATTGATCATCATAACGGGAGCCAGACCGCAGGCACCGATGCAGCGGCAGGCATCCAGAGAGAATTTGCCGTCGGGGGTGCAGCCGCCATCGCCGACACCCAGAAGCTCCTTGAGCTTGTCGTAGATTTCCTGAGCGCCCTTGACATAGCAGGCGGTACCGAGGCACACGGAGATGCGGTACTTGCCCTTGGGCTCCAGAGAGAACTGAGCGTAGAAGGTGGCAACGCCATAGATCTTCTCCATGGGGATACCGGTCTCATCGGAGATCATGGTCTGAACCTCAATGGGGAGATAACCATAGATGTCCTGTGCTTTCTGCATGATGGGCATCAGAGCACCGGGAGTGTCCTTGTACTCATTGATGACAGCCATCAGGGCAGCTTCCTGCTCCTTTGTCCCACGGAAGGGAACCGTTTCATGTTTGCAAGCCATACTTTTCATCATTCCTCCTGTAAAAAGTTTTTCACACGAATCGGGTGGTATGGTTCTGCGCGGGCTCCAGTTGACGAAAAGAGGGCCCAGAAATGATTAAATCGAACGCTTTTTATCGAATAAGCCATACCGATATTATCATACTCCAAATAGCCCGTAAAATCAATGTTTTTTTCAGAAAAAAGCTGTTTTTCTTTTGGTGATGCATAAATTTGCATCAGGAAAGGAACGGGAAAAGATGGGTACTGTGTTGATTTACATCGAAAAAGTATAGGAAAGCAGGAATTCTTTGCGAAAACACCCGAATATACCGCTTTAAATGGATATATTACAGTTGATAAACGGCAGCGGCATGGATTTCTTTCCCAATCTGGAAAAAACGGTGGAAATTTATTGCGTTTCGTGGTAAAGTAAAAAAGTTAAGATATATCGACAGAAGGAGGGACGCTGTGTGAAAAAAGTCCGCCCGGTATGGCTCTGGCGTCTTGCCTGTTTTCTTTGGCTGGTGCTGATCTTTTCTCAATCGGCGATGCCGGCACCGGTTAGTCAGGCGGAAAGCAGTGGCCTGTTGTATTTTCTGGTGCAGATCTTCCCCTTTCTCACGGAGTACCTTTTAAGAAAGCTGGCACATTTTGCGGAGTTTGCGATTCTGGGTATCCTGCTTGGAAAAAGCCTGCGGGGTCCGGCAGAGCGCCTGCTTCTGACGGGATTGCTGTGTGCGCTGTGTGATGAAACCATCCAGTTGTTTGTGGCAGGACGCAGCAGTCAGGTGAGCGATATCTGGGTAGACTTCTCAGGAATACTGGCATCAGCAGTGTTTTTGTGGGTAATCCGCCGAATCCGGAGCAGAATGGCCGGACACCCTTAAAAATAACATACGAAACATACGATATAAGGAGTGTAACATATGAATTCCATGACAGTTTTGACCACAAAAACGATTTTTGTGGATACCGATCCCATTTCCGCCTGTGTACTTCGCGAGCGGATCGAAAAAGCCGGAAAAGATGAAGACTTTGATAGCTTTGAGTATTCCTATGAATATGACAAGGATATTCAGCAGGCAAGCTATGTTCTCACCGGCGATGATGCGCTGATTGAACAGATCCTTGCCCTCCTGGCAGAGCCTGTCACCCAGGAAGAGCGCAAGGCAAGTGTCCGTGCCGAACGGATCCGCAGTGGTTTTTACCGCCGTACCGCCTTGTTGGCAGCTTCTGCCGCCTCCATGGCGCTGTCTTTGCTGCTGCTGCATGAGTCAAAATGAGTTTTCCTTTGCGTCACAAGTGATATCTTACGCCTCCGGATGGCTTCCGGAGGCGTTTTTTGCTTGGATGAGCATAAAAAAATGTCCTTCCGTCTTGAGAAATGCTGCGAAAATTGATATAATATCAGAAAAATAAATGTTCGGATGAGGATTTGGAATGAAGTACGGAACATGGAATGTATCATGCTATCAATCCGAAGCGGTAAAGGACCTTTGCAGGGCCGGTTTTTCTCCACTTACGGCCCGGGTGCTGTCCAGCCGCGGCTACCATACAGAGTCAGCGGCCAGAGATTTTTTGCGGTGCGATCTGCCATTGTGTGACCCCTTTGCCCTTCGCGAAATGGACCGTGCGGTAGCGCGTGTCAAAAAGGCCCTTCAACGGGGCGAAAAAATTGCTGTCTATGGCGACTATGATGTAGATGGCATTACTGCCACATGTCTTCTTGTGGATTATCTGCGCCGCCGGGGCGCCCGCTGTGTCAGCTATATCCCCGGCCGTTTGGAAGAGGGCTACGGCCTCAATGAGACAGCAGTGCGGCAGCTTCACAAAGAACGGGTGAATCTGATTATTACGGTGGACTGCGGTATCACTGCCTCTGCTGAGGCGGAGCTTTGCCGTGAACTGGGCATTGATCTGATCATTACCGACCATCATGAGTGCAAGCAGGAATTGCCGGAAGCCTGTGCGGTGATCAATCCCCATCGTCAGGACCGCACCTATCCCCATACGGATCTTTGCGGAGTGGGTGTTGCCTTTAAGCTGGCAGCAGCACTGGAGGGCGATCAGGAGGCGGTGCTGGAGGAGTACTGCGATTTGGTATGCCTTGGCGTGATCGCCGATGTAATGAATCTTCGCGGAGAAAACCGCACCTTCGTGGCCCGGGGGCTGGAAGCGCTGTCCCATCCCAGACGGGTGGGTATTCTGTCCCTTTTGAAGGAATGCGGCTGCGAACCGGGGAATGTTACTGCGGGTACAGTGGGCTATGTATTGGCTCCGCGCATCAACGCAGCCGGGCGCATGGGACAGGTGGAAGTGGCTGTTGAGTTGTTCATGACAGAGGATCCCGGCTGTGCCGCAAGGAAGGCTGCCGCGCTTTGCCGGCTGAACCGGCAGCGGCAGGCCATAGAAGCAGATATTTATCGTGATGCCGTCTCACGGCTTGGTGCTGTGGAGGATCCCGGCGCTATTGTGCTGGCAGGAGAGGACTGGCATCAGGGTGTGGTGGGTATTGTAGCTTCCCGTATGGCAGAGGAATACTCCTGCCCTGCTTTCCTCATCTGCCTTGATGGAGAGAAGGGAAAAGCTTCCTCACGCTCCTATGGCGGGTTTAATTTGTTTTCCGGACTTACTGCCCTTGCTGGCCTTTTAGAGAGCTACGGTGGGCATGAACTGGCGGCGGGCTTTACCATTCGCAGGGACAGAATTGCTGCTTTTCGGGATGAGATGTCTCGGCTTGCCCGGGAATTCATGGAGTCCGGCGAGGCGAAGGCGGCACTGGAAATCGATTGCAGCATTTCACCCCAGCTTCTGACACTGGAAAATGTGGCGGCTCTGGCACAGCTGGAGCCTTGTGGCTGTGGCTGCCCCCGCCCGGTGTTCTGCATGGAGCATCTGTATGTGGAGCAGCTCAGCGAGGTAGGCGGCGGCAAGCACCTTCGGCTTCGTCTCCGCACGGATCAGGGTATGAGCATCGCAGCTATTTTCTTCTCTACTACGGCCCGACAGGCCGCAGTGGCACAGGGTGATTTTATCGATGTTGCCTTTACCCCACAGGTGAATGAATTCCGGGGAATGAGCTCCGTGCAGCTCAATCTGGTGGATCTGCGGCAGTGCCGCAATGAGCGGGAGAACAATCAGGCGGAGGCTGCGGTCTATGGCCGCTGCAAAGAGCGCCGCGCCCTTTCTGCGGAGGAGGCACGGATGCTGCTTCCCAACCGCAGCGAATTTGCGCTGGTGTGGCGGTATCTCATCTCCCATCATAATGCCGGCGTAGTGGTGGAAAATGCCGAATGCCTCTGCAGGAAAATTGCCCACGCAGCCGGAACCGTGTGCTCTTTGATGCGCACCCGGGTATGCCTGGACGCATTTCATGAAATGGGGCTGATTGAGCTGCAGCTCCATCCCAAATATTTACATATCCGCATTACCTCGGATGGCAGCAAAGTAGACCTGAATCAAAGCAGTGTCATCCGTTATCTCACTGAATGCATGGAAAGGAGATAAGGTATGGAGACCTTTCAGGAGCATTATGATTCTTTGCTGGAGGCCATAGCAAAGTATACTCCAAATGTGGACATGGAGCGCATCAACCGCGCGGTGGAATATGCCGATAAGAAGCATAGCAACCAGAAGCGTAAGGATGGCTCTCCCTATATCATTCATCCTCTGGCGGTGGCACAGATCGTGGTAGAAAGCGGTCTGGACACGGATTCGATTTTGGGCGCCCTGCTGCACGACTGCATTGAGGACACCGATACCAATCATGACGATATTTCCCGCCTCTTTGGCCCCACGGTGGCGGATCTTGTGGAGGGTGTTACCAAGCTGACCCGTGTGGAGTATTCCTCTCTGGAAGAGCAGCAGATGGAAAACCTCCGCAAGATGTTTATGGCTATGAGTAAGGACATCCGCGTCATTCTCATCAAAATCGCGGACCGTCTGCACAATACCCGCACCATGCAGTACCAGACCCCTGCCAAGCAGATCTCCAAATCCATGGAGACCATGGACATCTATGCCCCCCTGGCCCACCGTCTTGGTATGCAGCGGATCAAGTGGGAAATGGAAGATACCAGTTTAATGTACCTGGATCCCAATGGCTATAAGGAACTGATGGGTTATCTGGATGCCCATCATTCCGAATCTGAGGAATTTGTGCAGGCCATTCAGGATAATATTTCCGAGCGCCTCGCTGAGGCGGGGATCCACGGCTCCATCAGCGGCCGTGTCAAGCATGTTTACTCCATCTATCGCAAGATGAAGAGTCAGAATAAGTCCATCGACGAGCTGTATGACCTCTATGCCTTCCGCATCATCGTGGACACCATCCCCGATTGTTATAATGTGCTTGGCCATATTCACGATCTTTACAACATCGTGCCCGGCAGATTTAAGGACTACATTTCCACCCCCAAGCCCAATATGTATCAGTCCCTCCACACCACCGTTATCGGTCGGCAGGGCATTCCCTTTGAGGTGCAGATCCGTACATGGGAAATGCATGAGACGGCGGAATACGGCATTGCTGCTCACTGGAAGTACAAAGAGGGCATTGCAGGTCGTGGGGATGAGAAAGAATTTGAATGGGTGCGCCGCCTGTTGGAGAACCAGCAGGAGGTGGACGCAGAGGACTATATCCACTCCCTGAAGGTGGATATGTTTGATGATGAGGTGTTCGTCTTTACCCCAAAGGGAAAGGTCATCTCTCTGCCTTCAGGCTCTACCCCCATTGACTTTGCCTATGCCATCCATTCTGCCATCGGCAATACCATGGTGGGTGCCAAGATCAACAACCGCATCGCTCCCTATGACCAGCGCCTGAAAAACGGCGACATCTGCGAGGTCATCACCTCCAAGAGCGCCCGCGGCCCCAGCCGGGA
Source organism: Oscillospiraceae bacterium (assembly GCA_015067585.1). Lineage (GTDB taxonomy): Bacteria > Bacillota > Clostridia > Oscillospirales > Oscillospiraceae > SVMC01. The sequence goes on along the minus strand of SVMC01000004.1, from coordinate 47,930 downwards.
TTGGCTGAAGGTCTGTAAGTCCAATCAGGCCCGCATCAAGATCAAGCAGTGGTTCAAGAAAGAGCGAAGAGACGAAAATATCATGCATGGTAAGGCCAGCTTTGAAGGTGAGCTTCGCCATATGAGTATCCAGCCCAGTGTGTTGTGGCAGGATGAGGAACTGATTGCGCTGCTTCTCAAACGCAATAGCTTCGATTGTCTGGATGATCTGTTTGCAGCCATTGGCTACGGTGGATTGTCTTCCATCAAGGCTGTGAACCGAATCCGTGACGACCTGGTCCATGCCAACCGCACCGCAAAAGAAACTGCGGCACGGGAAGCTGCCAAGGAGGCCGCACGGGACAGCAGCGGAGCGCCCAAGGACCGCCACAAGGATTCCGGCATCATTGTCGATGGTGTGGATTCCTGCATGATCAAGTTTTCACGCTGCTGCACCCCGGTGCCCGGAGACGATATCGTGGGCTTTATTACCAAGGGCAACGGCGTTTCCATCCACCGTCGGGATTGTGTCAATGTTCGCTCCATGGCAGATCCGCAGAACGCGGGCCGTTGGGTGAATGTGGAATGGTCCGGCGACAGTGAGAAGCTGTTTTCCACCTCCCTGGAGGTTCGCACACTGGACCGTACCAATATGCTTCTGGATCTTGCTACCGTATTGTCTACCTCCAAGGTGCATGTTTCTGAGATCGTGGGCAAGAATCTGCCCGATGGTAAGGTGCTGTTTACCGTGACCTTTGAGGTCAATAATGTCAAGGGTCTGGAATCGGTGCTGTACCGTGTCCGCTGTATTTCCGGCGTGCTGGATGTGCAGAGAGGACAGCAGTGAGTTTGCGCCATCCCGCATGGCGGCAATGAAATACACATATTATGACTATCAGGAGGCTGCACCATGAAAGCAGTTGTTACCAGAGTTTCCAGCGCAAGCGTTCGCATTGACGGTGCCGTGAATGGCAGCATTGACCGGGGGTTTCTGATCCTTCTGGGCGTTGGCCCCGAGGATACCCCCGCGCACGGCAGGAAACTGGCAGAAAAGATCCTCGGGCTTCGTGTCTTTGAGGATGAAAACGGCAAGATGAACCTCGGCCTTGCCGATGTTGGCGGCAGTGTGCTGGTGGTAAGCCAGTTTACGCTTTACGGAGATTGCCGCAAGGGCCGTCGCCCCAGTTTTGTGGGTGCTGCACCCCCCAGCATTGCCATTCCTTTGTATGAACAGTTCCTTGCGGACTGCGAAGAACTGGGATTCCCGCCCCAGCACGGCGAATTCGGTGCCGAAATGCTGGTGGAATCCATCAACGATGGCCCCGTCACCCTCATTCTGGATTCGAATGAGCTGATGGAGTCGAGAAGATAACAGGAGTTACGCCATGCAAATGGAAGTGATGGAGTTGGGCCTGTATCAGACCAACTGTTATATTGTCTGGGAAGGGAAGGACGGCATTGTGATCGATCCCGGCTACTATGCCGACCGCATTCTTGACCGCCTGAAGGAACTTGGTGTGGTTCCTCTGGCGGTGGTGCTGACCCACGGACATTTTGACCATGTGGGTGCGGTGAAAGAGCTGGCACAGGCCTATGATTGCCAGGTATATGTTGCGGAGGAAGACACCAAGCTGCCCCCCAGATATACCCTTGGCCCCATTCCCTGCACGGATTTCCTTTCCAATGGAGAAACCCTGACCTTTGGCCCCATTGCTGTAAAGGTTTTGCACACCCCGGGTCATACACCCGGCTCATGTTGCCTTTTGATAGGCGATTGGATCTTCAGCGGCGACACCCTGTTCCGGGATACCTGCGGCAGAGTAGATCTGCCCGGCGGCGATTTCCGGGAGATGTACCGGTCGCTGCGGAAGCTGTATGAATTAGATGGGGATTATTCCGTCTATCCCGGCCATGGGGAAGCTACCACATTGGAGCGGGAACGGAAGCACAATCCCTATATGCGTGGAGCGATATCACAATGAAGCTATTTCTCAGCGGTCACGATGACCGCTATTCCATAGAGCAGCTGCAGCTTGCTTTGTTTCCTGAGGAGGAAATGGAGCAGGCCGAAGCTGCGCACTTTTCCGGTGATGGGGCGGTTTCTGCCCTGCATCGGGGCAGTAAATGGCTCACCGCCACGGCTAAGATCACTTGGCGGGGAAAGACCGCCCGGGCGGCCTGCCGCCTTTTAGCGCAAAAGGAGACGGTGCCTCTGCGCCGTCAGGCATTGGCAAGGAGCTATTATTTAGCGGCTTTGCAGCTTTTGCCCGAGGCACCTCCATGGGGTGCTTTGTCCGGCGTACGCCCCACCAAGCTGACCACCCGTCATCTTTTGGCAGGTGGTACCAGGGCTTCCGCCGACCGAATGCTGCGGGACACCTATTTTGTCACGACGGGACGGCGGGCACTATGTGTGGATTCATCGGATGCCACGGTGCGCTCCATGGCTCATTTGCGGCCGAGGGATGTTTCCGTGTATGTGGGCATCCCGTTTTGCCCCACCCGCTGCAGCTACTGCAGCTTTGTCAGCCAGTCCATCGAGCGCTGCGCCGGACTTTTGGAGGAATATCTGGAGTGCCTCCTGCGGGAGGTTCGCCATGTTGGAATGCGAATAAAGGAGACCGGCTGCATCGTCCGAACCCTTTACATCGGCGGCGGCACCCCCACTACATTGAGCGCGTCCCAGCTTGATAGGCTGATGAAGACCATCCGGGAAAGCTTTGACCTATCCGAGCTTTTGGAATATACCGTAGAGGGCGGCAGACCCGACACTCTGGACGAAGAAAAACTTCGTGTTCTGCGGGAGAACGGCTGCGACCGCATCAGCATCAACCCCCAGACCATGAACGATGAGGCGCTCCGTGCCATCGGACGCCGCCACAGCGCCACGGATACCCTGCGTGCCTATGAGCAGGCAAAGAATGTGGGCTTCCATGCCACCAATATGGACCTGATCGCGGGTCTGCCTGCGGATACCACTGAAACCTTTGCCGATACCCTGAGAAAGATCCTATCACTGGAACCTGAAAACATTACGGTGCATACACTGGCGCTGAAGAAGGGTGCGGCCCTGTTTCAGGAGCGGTGCGACCTTCCCACCGCCGGGGATGTTGCCCAAATGCTACAGGATGCGGAAGCTGCCCTTCGGGCAGCAGGCTATGTGCCCTACTATCTTTACCGGCAGAAATATATGTCCGGAAGCTTTGAAAATGTAGGCTGGACGAAGCCGGGTTTCGGTTGCCTCTACAATATTTATATGATGGAGGAGATCCACACCATCATTTCCCTTGGGGGCGGCGGTATGACCAAGATTATGCTGCCCGACGGCCACTTGGAGCGCCAGCACAATCCGAAGGCCCCCCAGCAGTATCTCAGCCGCATCGAAGATACCCTATGCCAGAAGGATGCTGTGTTCACGCAGCTCAAAACTTTTCCCGAATTCTGTGAATGAAAGGAAGGCTGACCATGGAAATTCGTGACATCAACAATGCCATTCGGGCAAGTGCCGGGACATTCATTTCCGAGTGCGATCATCATTACCGCCATCAGGTGCATGACGCGGCGGGAAAGATCGCTGAGAACCTCCGCAAAAGCCGGGTCATTCTGCTGTCCGGCCCCTCCGGCTCCAGCAAGACCACCACGGCGGAGAATATTGCCATTTTCCTGTCCCATTATGATGTGCGCTGCCATATGGTCAGCATGGATGACTATTATCTGGACCGGGACAGCGGAAGATATCCGCTGGATGAAGATGGAAATCTTGACTTTGAGTCGCCCTTGGGTCTGGATATTGAACTTTTGAATGCGAATCTGGAAGGACTTGCCCGGGGAGAGCAGGTGGTGATCCCTCACTTCAATTTTCTCACCAAGAGCCGCGATGTAAATTGCGGTCGTTCCTTGCGGCTTGGCGAAAATGAAGTGGTGATCGTGGAGGGCATCAATGCGCTGAACCCCTTGTTTACGGAGCGGAATCCTGACGCACACAAGGTTTTTATTGCCCCCACCACGCCCATCACCCGCAAGGGTAAGGTGCTGTTCGATTGCGAAAAAATCCGCCTGCTTCGCCGCATGGTGCGAGATTTCAACTTCCGCGGCCAGAGTCCGGAGGGGACACTTGCTATGTGGAAGTCTGTTCGCCGGGGAGAGCGGCTGTTTATTATGCCCTATGCCGAAACTGCGGATCTCACCATCGATACCACCCTTGGCTATGAGATCCCGGTGCTGGGATATCTTGCAAAACCTCTGCTGGAGGCGCTGCCTGCGGATGTGCCACAGCGGAAGCTGATCGACGAAATTTTAGAGGCCCTACCCGCCATCGCTCCCATTGCGCCGGAGTTAGTGCCGGAATCCTCTTTGCTTCGCCGGGAATTCATCGGCGTTTTCTAATGAACAAAGGAGTTTATCATGGATATTTTGTTTTCTAATGTCACCTGCGTCACCATGGACGCAGAGCTTCATGTCTATCCCAATGCTTTTGTGGGGGTAACGGACGGAAAGATCAGCCATGTGGGCAAGAGTGCCCCGGAGGAAAAACCGGCGAAGATCATTGACGGCACCGGCATGGTGCTGATGCCCGGCCTCATCAACTGCCATACCCATCTGCCCATGACCATTCTCCGCGGCTATGCCGATGGTCACGACCTGCAGACCTGGCTCAATGAGTATATCTTCCCCCGGGAAGCCAAGCTGGACGGCCGTGCCGTTAAGGCGGCGACCTTACTGGCTATTGCGGAGTGCCTGCGCTTCGGCACCACCTCTGTGTCGGATATGTATAATTTCTGCGATGAGATCGCCCAGGCGGTCAGCGAAAGCGGCATCAAGGCAAACCTCTCCCGAGGCACCCTGCTGTTTGCGGATGAATTCGATGTGGAAGAATATCCCGCCTGTGTGGAAATGATGGAGCTGCATCGCAAGTGGCACGGTCATGACGACGGACGCATCAAGGCTGAGGTCTCTATCCACGGAGAGTACACCTCCGATTACCGCCTTTGGGATGCTCTGAGTGAGTATGCCATCAGCAACGGTCTTGGTATGCACATCCATCTGTCCGAAACCAAGGCAGAGCATGAGGAGAGTCTGGAGCGCAACGGTCTGACCCCTGCACAGGTGCTGAACTGCCACCATGTCTTCGATACCCGTGCCATTGCTGCCCACTGCGTCTGGCTGGATGAGGAAGACCGTCAGCTTTTAGCGGCCCATCATGTGACCGCGGTGCACAATCCCATCTCCAATCTCAAGTTGGGCAGCGGCTGCGCCGATGTGATGGCCATGGTCAAAGCGGGCATGAATGTAGCGCTCGGTACGGATGGTGACTCCTCCAATAATAACCTTGATATGTTTGAGGAAATGAAGGCAGCTTCCCTGAGCGCAAACGGCCTTTATCAGAAGCCCGGTGTGCTGCCTCCTGCCGCTGTGCTGACCATGGCGACGGTATGCGGTGCCAAGGCCCAGGGCAGAGAAGGGGAGTGCGGTCAGATCCGTGTTGGCATGGATGCCGACCTCATTCTGCTGGACTTCACCCAGCCCCATCTGATCCCCTGCCATGATGTGCTGTCGAATCTTGTTTACAGCGCCCATGGCAGCGATGTGGTGATGACCATGGTGCGGGGCAAGATCCTCTATATGAACGGCCAGTTTACCACCATTGATCTCAATGCCGTGGTGCGGGAACTGACAGAATATGCCATCCCCCATGTCTTTTCTGACGATGAATAAGTAATCAACCTGTACGACCCTGAAAGGAATGAACCTGTTTTGAACGAGAAACCCCTGAAAAAGCAAACCTTTTTAGGCGGTGCGGCAGTGCTTGCTCTGTCCACGGCCATTGTCAAGCTCATTGGTGCCTGCTACAAGATCCCCCTTGGCAATCTGATCGGTGACGCGGGCTTCGGCTACTTTACCACAGCCTATGATATTTACTCTGTCCTTCTCATGATCGCCACCACCGGCCTTCCCGTGGCTATGAGCCGCATGATCTCTGAGGCCCAGGCCCTGAAGCAGGGACGGCAGATCCGCAAGATCTATCACACTGCCCTCATCGTGTTCCTGACCATCGGCTTCGTGGGCGCGGGCGGTATGCTGATCTTCTGCCAGCAGCTTGCACGGTTTATGAATTCGCCGGATTCCTGGTATGCCATTCTGGCTTTGGCACCGTCCCTGCTGTTTATCTGCATCATTTCTGCCTACCGCGGCTATTTCCAGGGACAGGGCAACATGGTGCCCACCTCCGTCAGTCAGGTCTTTGAGGCGCTGAGTAAGCTGGTCATCGGCTATGGCGCGGCATGGATCATCATGGAGCAGTTTGACAATGTTCCCATGGCAGCAGGCGGCGCCATCATTGGCGTCACCATCGGCACAGTGATTTCCGCCGTGTATCTTGGAATCAAGCATCGTCAGGCTGACCGGCATCTTGAAGAGCTTGGCGGCCCGGTGAAATCCACCTCTGATACCGCGAAGCAGCTTCTTGCCATCGCCATTCCCATCACCCTTGGTTCTGCCGGCCTTCAGATCATCAATCTGATCGATGCCAAGATCGTCATGGGCCGTCTGATTGGAGCAGCAGGCTTCCTGCAGTCTGAAGCGGATGTGCTCAAGGGTATCTATAATTTCTGCCAGACCATTTTCAATCTGCCTTGCGCCTTCATCACACCCATCACCATTTCGGCAATCCCCGCCATTACCGCCCATCTGACTCTGAAGGATAAGAAAAGCGCCAAGATGGTGGAGGAATCCGCAGTGCGTATCATGGCGCTGCTTGCCATGCCCTGTGCGGTTGGTCTGGCTGTGCTGGCAGGCCCCATTCTGCAGCTTCTTCGTGACTACGGCGGCGAGACACTGGCCACCGGTTCCGCAATTCTGGCAATTCTTGGCATTGCGGTGGTGTTCAACTCTCTGGTTCTGGTGACCAATGCGGTCATGCAGGCCCATGGCGATGTGAAGACCCCTGTTATCAACATGGTCATCGGCGGTATTGTGAAGGTCATCGTCAACTACATTTTGGTTGGCAGCCCCAGCATCCATATCATCGGCGCTCCCATCGGCACCCTTTGCTGCTATGTGTGCATTACCACTTTGAACCTGATCGCCATGCGCCGCAGCACCACGCCGCCCTCCTTCGTGCGCACCATGTTTAAGCCTCTGCTTGCTTCCCTTATTATGGGTGCGGCAGCCTATGGCAGCTACGCCCTGCTGATCCGGGTGATCGGTTCTCAGTCCCTGAGCTGCCTTGGTGCCATCTGCATGGCGGGTGTTGCTTATCTCATTCTGGTGGTGGTTCTGAAGGTCATCACCGCCGATGATTGCAAGCTGCTGCCCAAGGGCGATAAAATTGCAAAACTTCTCAGAATAAAGGAATAATATCATGGAACAGTTTACCATCAAAGAGCATTATACATTTGAAGATCTTGTGGCCCTGACCCGCTTTCTTCGTTCTCCCGGCGGCTGCCCCTGGGACAGTGTGCAGACCCACAAAAGTGTGCGCCGTAACTTCATTGAGGAAGTTTATGAGGCCTGTGAAGCCATCGATCAGGATGACCCGGTGCATATGTGCGAGGAATTGGGAGATGTTTTGTATCAGGTGATGTTCCATGCGGATATGGAGCGGGAAGCCGGTCGGTTTGACATCGACACCGTGTGCGATGAAGTTTGTAAAAAGCTGGTGGCCCGCCATCCCTTCCTCTTTGCGGATGAAAAGGCATCTGATGCGGAGGATGCGCTGGACCGATGGGACAATGTGAAGCGCAATCTCAACGGCTACCGCACCCATACCCAGGCCATGGACAGCGTGTCCAGAACCCTGCCCTCCCTCTGGCGGGCGGAAAAGCTTCTGGGCAAGGCGGAAAAAGCAGGACTTCATCGGGAAAGCGCTCTTGAGGCGCTGGAAGCCCTGGAGGAGCAGACGGCTCTCCTGCGAAAAGCACTGGAGGAAGAGGCAGATGCATCCGAAGCCTACGGCGATCTTCTCTTTGCCGCAGCCGGTGTGGCTCGGACGGCAAAGCTCGACCCGGAGGATGCCCTGAATGAAGCCTCCGAGCGGTTCATCCGCCGCTTTGAAAAGATCGAGGAAGCTGCTGCCGCAGCTGGGATGCAGGACATCCCTTCTGAAATGCTGGAAGAATTAAAATAGGAATAGAGGAAAGAGAAATGAATAAAACGGACCTCATTCAGGAAGTGGCAAGAAAAATGGGCCTTTCCAAAGCGCAGGCCGGAAAAATCGTCAACACTTTGCTGGAAACCATGACGGATGCGCTGAATGCGGGGGAAAAGGTGCAGCTTACCGGCTTTGGCGTGTTTGAACCCAAGTGCCGCCCCGCCCGACAGGGCCATAACCCCAAAAGTCTGGCACCTGTGGAGATCCCTGCCATGAGAAGCGTCAGCTTCCGGGCAGGCAGCAGCCTGAAGGGGACAGTGGAGGAATAAAGCATGCGTTTGGATAAGTATTTGAAGGTATCCCGCCTCATCAAGCGCCGCACGGTGGCAAATGAAGCCTGCGACAACGCAAGAGTCAGTGTCAACGGCCGTCAGGCCAAGGCATCCTACGATGTGAAGGTGGGAGATGTGATCGAGCTGCAGTTCGGCGCCCGCACTGTGCGGGTGGAGGTGCTGCAGGTGGCGGACAATGTTCGTAAGGACGATGCCGCCGCCATGTACCGGGAGGTATAAGCGAAAAACGAACCGCGAACGGTGAAAAATGCTTCATCGTTCGCGGTTTTTTGCGCTTATTCGTTATTCAGTTCGTGCAGGGCGTTGTTTTCACGATTCTGGCAGGTAAATAGGAGGATTTGCCGATCTTCGGCTTCTTCCAAAAGTACTTGCATGGCCTTTTTCAGACGGTCATCATCAAAGCGCACCAGCGCATCGTCTAAAATCAGGGGAGTACCGGGGGCCAGCAGCTGGCTCACCGCCAGACGCACCGCAAAATAGAGCTGATCCTTCGTACCGCCGCTGAAGTAGGCGGCTTCCCGGCTGGCGGGTGCCTGGGCGGGATAGAGACTTGCCCCTAAATTCTGATCCAGCATCAGACGGCTGTAGGCACCGTCGGTGAGGCGGCCCAGATATTTGGCAGATAGTGCGGTAAGCTGCGGGGAAAAGCGGTTCTGCAGGGCTTCATTGGACTTGCCAAGGACGGTCAGCGCCATGGAAAGCGCATCGTATTCCTCATTGAGGGCAATCAGCCGCTCGGTGAGCTGCTGACGGCGGGCTTCCAATTCGATGGGATCGCCCAAGGTGCTGGATTGACCTTCACCGTGATCCAGGATAGAGCGTATCTTTTGAAGATCCCGCTCCGCAAGGGTGATCTCAGATTGTACACTGTGGATGGTCTTACCCGCAGGTACAGGGGTCTGGGGAACGGAGGAAATATGCACTGTGCCGATGGCATCCTTCAGGGTGCAGTAGTGGCGATAAGCCTGTTCAGCACTTCGGTGAGCGGCTTCCGCCTGAAGCTGGAGATCAATGGCCCGTCGCACCCGCGTTATTGCTTCTGACAGGGAGGGGGAGACCTTCAGTACCGGACAGATTACCTGAAGCAGTGCTTCGCAATCGGCATTCAGCCGCACTCTGTGGGATTTCAGTGTGGTAAGCTCTTCCTCCCGGACCTTGCAGGCCTGGCGCCAGTGACTGTATTCCTCACGGCATCGGAGCACCAGTTGATCCACTTCCTCCGGTGAATCTACACCGTAGCCCTCATAAAGGCTCTGAAGGGATTCCTGTGCGGCTTGCCATCTGCGGCGCTTGCTCAAATTGCTGATCGCTCCAATGATACCAAGACTAAGACCAAGGCCAATGGCGATCACACCGGGGATAAACATCCTGCCAAGGATTACGCAGCCGACGATGCATAGAAGCACCGCGGCAATCATCCAGGGGAGAATTGTGGGTTTCTTTGCTGCCTGCAGCAGACGCATCTGGGAGGCGTCTACATTGGCTTTCTTCTCCATGTCCTCGGGTGAAAGACCGCTGAGCGCCGGGGGCAGGGAAGGAGCATTGGCAGGTTGGGGGATGCTTGCTGCATCCAGTGCCAAGGTGTGCTGCTGCGCAACAAGGGCATTGAGTTTCGTTTCCCAAGCCTGCAGCTCAGAAACCTGAGGAAGGGAAGCACAGTCCGCTTTTAGTGCTTTGGCCTGATCGATTTTTTCTGAAGCCTCTTCCTTAGCTTTTGTCAGCTGTGTATGATTCTCTTTGGCCTGCTGTGCCTGCAGGGAACTGAGCTGGGAACGCAGTGTGGACAGCTCGCTTCGCAGCCGCTGTTCATCCAATCTGGCCTGCGCCATCTCCTGATGCAGCTGAGAAAGTCTTGTAAGCCGCTCGTTGACACCATCGAGAGCATTCTGTGTCTGAGGAATGAGGCCGGTCTTATTGTGTCTGCAGCGGTTTCTTCGTTCCCGCAGCAGCCGCTCTGCTTCTTGATAGCTGATGGCCTCATCACCTGTGGTGACGAGAGCGCCAAGGCGCTGCTCCAAGGTGGCTTCCATCTGGATGGCCATGCCGTCCTGACGGAGGAAGGCGCTTCGCTCAAACACCTGCCGGGGTACACCCAAAAGTGTTTGCCCGCAGTTTTGGGCAGTCAGTTCTTTGATGGGAAGTCCACTGTCCGTATCATATGCCCGGAAGACTCCAAGGGGCGCTCTGGCGGTGCTGCTGCGCTCGATGGTGATGCGGCGGCCTTCGTGAACGATCTGCAGTTGTCCCTCCATGGCCTTGCCGGACCAGGGTAGATAATGCTTTTTGATGGGGAAGTTGCTGCGTGTCTCCCGCTCTGAGGTGTCAACACCGTAGAGCATGCAAAGAAGAAAGGCGCACCAGGTGGATTTGCCCGTCTCATTTGGCATCTGCAGCACATTGAGGCCCGGCTTCAGGGTCAGGGTATCTGATTGCAGCTTGCCGAAGGTGGCGGTCATGGATTCAATCCTCACAGGGTCGGCACCTCCCTTCCTTCAAAGATCTCCGCAATGCGCCGGGCGGCCAATTCCACACAGCGGCGTTGTGCAGCTGTCTCGCAGCGCTCCAGTGCCATGTGCAGAGTATGAAGGCTCATGCCCTCCAGGGTATCCTCACCGCAGCGGGTCCAGAGATCCAGCGGAGGAACGGTGTGATCTCTAATCTGTAGTGCATAGAACCGCGAGGAAAGCGCATCGTATAATGCGGGTATTAGCACAGCTTCGATTTCCCCGGTAAGTGTGATGCGGTAGATGTGGGATTGGGTATCTTCCGGCAGAACTGCAAGAATGCTTGCCAGAGGGTCATTTCCTGCCTCTACGGTAATACTTTCATACTGCCGCAGGGCAAGAGAATGAAAGCGGCAGGAGACCGTACCTCTTTCAGCGGTTCCGATGAAGACACCTCTTTCGCCCGTTTCATCAAAACCCCGGCCCATGGGGCAGCCGGGCCAGGCATACATGGTTTGCCCGGAAGTGGCAAAAGTCGAAGTCTGATGGATGTGACCCAAAGCTAAATAATCAAGACCGCTTTGGGCGATCTCCTCTTTTGTAATGGGGTTATAGGGGGATGTGGAAAGTACGGCATCGCCATGCAGCACCATTAGGTTAACATAATCTGTATTTTCCGACGGGACACGGAATTTTCTCAGCATTGGCCCCATGGTGGGAGTAGTGAATGCCCCGCCGTAGACCACGCAGCCAAGCTCTTTTATGAGGATCCCCTCCGGTTCCGGAGAGAGGAAGATATGCACATTTTCAGGCCACGCCTGGGTCAAATAGGGGGAAGTGGGACACAGATGGTCATGGTTACCCGGTGCGATAAATACCTGCGCCCCGCAGTCAGACAGAGTATCCCGCATAACATCCAAGGTTTCACGGTAGACACGCTGACCGTCAAACAGATCGCCGGAGAGGAGCAGTAATTGACAATTTTCCTCTTTGCAAAGGGAAGCGATCATGCCCAAAAGCCGCCGTTGCTCCTGCCGCTGCTGTGATGCCTGTTGAGGACTCAGTCCGGCAAACGGAGAGTCCAGATGGAGGTCTGCTGCGTGAAGGAAGTTAATCATACAAGAACACCCTTTCTGTATCGCGGCAGAGACCGCTTTGCGTGTCGATGGTGAACACAGCACCTTCGATCTTGCAGGGGCCGGGAGCAGGTTCGTAGCGGCGGTACAACTCACCCCGGAATTTTCCGATGGAAAGCTCCGGCTTAATGCCGAGGACACTGTGCTTCGGGCCGCTCATGCCAAGGTCGGTGACATAGCCTGTGCCCTTGGGCAGAATTTGCAGGTCTGCGGTGGGCACATGGGTGTGGGTGCCCCAGAGAGCGCTGATGCGCCCATCCAAATGATAGCCCATGGCCAGCTTTTCAGAGGTAGCCTCCGCGTGCATTTCTACGAAGATCAGCTTAGTGTCAACGGTTTTCAATATTTTTTCTGCAGCAAGGAAGGGATTGTCCGGGGTATAGTCCATGCCTACCCGTCCGGTGAGCACCAGAACGGCGGCAGGGCCTGCCTTTGTGTCAAAAATACCAAAGCCACGGCCGGGAGACAGGGGGGAGAAGTTTTCCGGGCGCAGAAGATAGGGGCAATCCTCCACCATGGGAACGATATTCCGCTGCCCAAAGGCATGATTGCCGAGGGTAATGATATCGGCTCCGGCGTCAAAGAGCCTGTCAGCCTGCTCGGGATTGATGCCGATGTTGGCGGCGTTTTCTCCATTTACAATGCAAAAATCAATATGATGCCGGCTCTTGAGCTTGCGGAGATTGCGGCAAACGAACTGCAAGCCGTTGGAAGATACCACATCTCCGACGGTCAAAAGACGAAAATCCATGGACACCGCTCCTTTCGTAATCGTTATTTGCTTGAAACCATTATACTATGCACAAGGCATTACAGCAAGGAAAAAATGAACAATGGCTGCCCTCCGAAAAAGGCAGCCATTATGGGAATTATTCTTCATTCTGAGATTCTTCGCTGCTGCGGAAGCTGTCGAAAATGGAGCTTTCCTCATCCATGATGATCTCTTTCCCTTCCATGCAGGCAAGGAACTGATTCTTGGACATGTGCTCATGCTCTAAAAGGAAGGCGGTGACTTCGTCCAGCTTATCGCCATGCTCTGTGAGAATCTTGGTGCAAAGGGCATAGGCTTCGTCCAGAATGGCCTTCACTTCCGCATCGATTTCGCCTGCGGTACGCTCAGAATAGCTCTTGGTCTTTTCGTAATCCCGACCGATGAAGATCTCGTTGCCGTCGGAATAGGATACGGTGCCGATGCGCTCGCTCATGCCGTAGCGGGCGACCATATCCCGGGCGATGGCGGTGGCCCGTTCAATGTCATTGGAAGCGCCGGTGGAAATGTCATTCAGGCGAAGCTGTTCGGCAATGCGGCCGCCAAGGAAGGAGACGATGTCCTCAAACATTTCACGGCGGGTTGCATACCAACGATCCTCCTGCGGCAGGCTGATGGTCATGCCGCCGGCATGGCCACGGGGGATGATGGTGATCTGATGCACCGGGTCGCAGGTGGGAAGATAGTACATGGCGATGGCGTGGCCTGCCTCATGCACCGCGGTCAGGCGGCGCTCATGGGGTGTGATGACGCGGCTGCGCTTTTCAGGGCCTGCCACAATTTTCATCAGGGCCTCTTCCATTTCCGCCATGGTGATGAAGCGGCGGTTTCTGCGGGCGGACAGCAGAGCGGCTTCATTCAGAAGGTTGGAGATATCCGCGCCGGTGAAGCCGGTGGTGGCCTTGGCGATGGTGGCGAGGTCCACATCCTCTGCCAGGGGCTTATCCTTGGAGTGAACCTTCAAAATGGCCTCACGGCCCTTGGAATCCGGGGCACCGATATAGATCTGACGGTCAAAGCGACCGGGTCGCAGCAATGCGGGGTCCAGAATATCCTTACGATTGGTGGCAGCCATGACGATGACACCGGTGTTCTTACCGAAGCCGTCCATTTCCACCAGCAGCTGGTTCAGGGTCTGCTCGCGTTCGTCGTGTCCGCCGCCGAGACCTGCGCCTCTTCTGCGGCCGACCGCATCGATCTCATCGATGAAAATGATGGAGGGAGCCATTTTCTTTGCCTGATCGAACAGATCACGCACACGGCTGGCACCCACACCAACATACAGCTCTACAAATTCAGAGCCGGAAATGGACAGGAACTGCACATTGGCCTCGCCTGCCACGGCACGGGCGATGAGAGTTTTACCGGTACCCGGAGGGCCTACCAGCAGAACACCCTTGGGGATCTTGGCACCCATTTTGGTGTATTTGTCCGGATCACGGAGGAAATCCACGATTTCCGCCAGTTCCGTCTTCTCTTCTTCGGCACCTGCCACATCCTGGAAGGTGACCTTATCCTTGTCGTTTGCCACACGGGCGCCGGCCTTGCCAAATTTGATGGCACTCTGACCGCCGTTTGCCCGGTTCATCATGATGAACATCAGCACAATGAACAGACCGCCAATGAGAAGATAGGGAAGCAATGTGACAAACAGGGAGGGTTCGGAGTTGGGAGGGTAATTGTATTCCTTCAGAATTCCGTCGGCGTACTGCTCCCGCACAAGATCGTTCATATCCGCATAGAACACGGAGAAATCCACGATCTCTGCCCAGACTTTTTTCTGGTCATGATAGGGTGCATTCAGCTTCATGGTGACCTTGTTGTCCTTAATGGTAAAGGACTCCACCTGCTCGTTTTCGAACAGGGTCACAACCTCGGAATACTGTACCTCATCCGGCTTCTGCTGCTGGGAGAAATAGTTGATAAGCATGAAGGATGCCCCCAGGATCAGCAGATAAATGATTATGACTCCAAATTTCGGTTGTTTTTTCAAGGAAACCTCCTTTGATTATCCATAGATTTCGGGTTTCAGTACCCCGATAAAGGGAAGATTGCGATATCCTTCGGCAAAATCCAGACCATAGCCAACCACGAATTCGTTGGGGATGGTGAAGCCGACATAATCTGCTTCCACAGGAGCTTCCCGGCGGGAAGGCTTGTCCAGCAGGGTGCAGATCTTTAAAGAGGCAGGCTCCATGGCATTCAGATGTGCCACCACATGGCTTAGGGTATTGCCGCTGTCCAGAATGTCTTCCAGAATTACAACATGACGGCCCTTGATGGGGATGGAAACATCCTTGTGGAACTTGAGCTGTCCGGAATTGGTACCCATGCCGTAGGAACTGACGGAAATGAAGTCAATCTCGCTCCGAATGGGAATGGCACGGATCATATCCGCAAAGAAAACGACAACGCCCTTCAGAATGCCGAGGAATACAGGGTTCTTATCCGCATATTCTTCCGCAAGCTGTTTGCCAAGCTTTGCAACGCATTCCTTGATTTCTTCTTCTGACAGCAGGATTTTTTCAATGTCGTGCATCATGGTCTGTTTCCTCTTTCTCTATCTTAATTTGAATGGCATCCATACCGGGAGTAGCAGCGCGGTGCACATCCGCACCGATGCCAACCACAGCTGCTATACCGTTTTTATCCGCCAGCACCGGCATCCGTTCCCGGTGAGAGACGGGTATTTTTCTGTCGATCATCAGGCGCTTGAGGCTGCGGCTGCCGCCGGGAAGCTGGATCCGGTCGCCTGTCTGACGGGAGCGCACCGTCAAGCTGTCGCTGTCTATCATATCACAACGAAGCACGAAATTGGTAGGGGAATTTTCGTTTTTTTTAATTTTTTTTGGCCCGGTGCACACAATCCGCATCCCGGTTCCGGGAATTGGCGTGATGCCGGGAATTTTTAAGGGGGTAAGGGGGATGGCCGCGGCGAATTTCTTCACAATGCACAGCCGGTCATAATTCCGCTGCAGCACGATGCCGCCGGGGAAATTGGCTTTTGCCGAAGGACTGTCAGAATGCAGAAGGGCGGATAACTGCGCCAGATGCCGCTGCGTAGGCTGAGAGACACCTGCCTTTTCCAAAATGGAGAATAAAACCCTTCTTTGTAGCACAGGGGAAAGGTCTGTCAGAGCTTTGCAAAGATAACCTTTTTCATCAGTGGCTTCCGCAAGGGCACGCTCTGCAAGCTGAGAAAGGAATGCATCTTCCTCCCGCAGAACATGGGAAAGGGCAAGCGCCGATTGAGCGATGCCGGGATTTTCTGCCTGAAGATGGGGTACAACATGGTGACGAATGCGGTTGCGGGGACAAAAATCGGTGAGATTGCTTTCATCCTCCCGAAAACTGATTTCCTCTTCCTTCAAAAAAGTGAGGATATCATCTCTTGTAGCGAAAAGCATGGGACGGATGACGGAACCCTTCTTGACAGGAATGCCTCCAAGACCCCGCAGGGATGTCCCGCGGGTCAGACGAAGAAGCAAGGTCTCAAGATTGTCATCCGCTGTGTGGGCGGTGGCCAGAAGACCGACACCTGCGGCTTGATTCAGATAATCATACCGCAGCCGGCGGGCAGCTAACTCCGGGCTTTCCCCGGGCAGTGCGTCGCGCTTCACATGACCGTGGCCGCACTGAAACGGAATTGCGTGCTTCCGGCAGAATTCTCTCACGAAGGCTTCATCCAAAGCCGCATTTTCCCGCATTCCGTGGTTGAAATGGGCACACCGGACAGAAATCTGCAGCTTTTCCCGCAGACTGTACAGTGCCCAGAGCATTGCCATGGAGTCCCCGCCGCCGGAGACGGCGCAGGTGACGGTATCGCCCGGGGAGATCAGGTGATGCTCCCGGACAAAGCGCAGCAGCTTATCCTTCATCATGCTGCCACTCCCGGTTAGCAAAGGTGGTGAACTGGGGCAGCCACTGCAGCTTTACAGTGCCGGTCTCGCCGTGACGGTTTTTCGCCACGATGCACTCTGCCACATTCTTTTCCGGTGAATTCTCGTGATAATAATCGTCGCGGTACAGGAACATGACCACATCCGCATCCTGCTCGATGGCGCCGGATTCACGCAGGTCGGAAAGCATGGGACGCTTATCCTGTCTGCTTTCGTTGGCACGGGAGAGCTGGCTCAGGCAGATGACCGGAACATTCAGCTCCTTTGCCATGATCTTCAAGGCACGGGAGATATCCGATACGATCTGCTGACGATTCTCGCCGGCGGTGCTTTTGCCGCCGGAGGAGGTCATGAGCTGCAGATAGTCGATGACCACAAGGCCGAGGTTGTCGAGCCTGCGGCATTTTGCATTGATCTCGGCAACGGTGATGGTGGGATTGTCATCCACCCGGATATCGGTCTGGGACAGGGCAGAGGAGGCAAGGCCGATCTTGCCCCATTCCTCTTCGGAAAGCTGACCGGTGACCAGCTTCTGGTTATCCACAAAGCTCTCATTGGCCATCAGACGCATGCCAAGCTGCTCTCTGGACATTTCGAGAGAGAAAAAGGCAATGGTTTTGCCGCTTTTTTTCGCGGTGTTCAGTGTGATATTCAGGGCGATGGAGGTTTTGCCCATGCCGGGACGGGCGGCGATCAGTACAAGGTCAGATTTATTTAGACCGTTGATCTTACGGTCTAAATCGATCAGGCCCGTGGGAAGACCGGGGAAGGCATTGCCGCTTTCCGCCAGCTCCGTCAGATGGTCAAAGACCTTCAGAAGCACTGTGCCGATATGCTCTAAAGAATCGCCGGAATTTCCCTTTCTCAGGGCAAAGATCCGCTTTTCTGCACTTTCTAAAATATCCCGGGCGGTGCCGGTTCCATCGTAAACCGATTCATTGATATCGGTGGCGGCTTCGGAGATGGAGCGGAGCAGTGCTTTGTCCCGCACGATCTGCACATACTGCTTTACATTGGCAGCGGTGGGGGTGATCTCCATGAGCTGCATCAGATAGCTGGTGGAGTTTTCCGTGAAAACACCCCGCTCCTTCATTTTATCCAGCACCGTTACCGGGTCGATGACCTCAGAGTAATGGAACATGGAATAAATGGTCTCATAGATCTCACGGTTTTGCTGCAGATAGAATTCGCCCGGCTGCAGCAGGCCGATCACATCATTGATGCATCGGCTGTCGATCAGCATTGCGCCCAGTACGGCCTGCTCTGCCTCCAGAGATTGCGGCATCTGCCGCTGCAGCAGCTCATCCATCTCGATCCACCTCCGTTTCTTCTCTTTCTAAGGGGGAAATGCGTTGATTACAGTTCCTTCACATCCAGCTTAAAGCTGCCGATGACTTCGTAGCCCAGCTTGCAGCGAATGGTGTAGATGCCTACATTCTTCACAGGCTCATCCAGAATGATACGGCGCTTGTCAAGGGCGATGCCTTCCTGTGCCTTCAGGGCATCGGCGATTTCCTGGGTGGTGACGGAGCCGAACAGCTTGCCTGCGCCGCCGCCTTTGGCCTTCAGATTGACCACGATTTCCTTCATGCGGTCACGGGTGGCAATGGCTTCTGCCCGTTCACGAGTCTCACGGTCAATGCGGGCTTTGTCCGTCATGCGCATGGTATTGATATTGTCAGCGGTTGCTTCCACCGCGATCTTGCGGGGGAGCATATAGTTGCGGGCATAGCCATCAGATACTTCGATCATCTGGCCCTTTTTGCCCTTTCCTTTTACATCCTGCTGCAGAATAACCTTCATAGTGTATAGCTCCTTTCTATGGGACGCCTGTTAAGAGGCTTCAAAATACTGGTCAATGGATGCGATCAGTTCGGTCAGCACTTCGCTGACTTGTTTTCCGGGCACCTGAGCGCCCGCAATGGCGGCATTGCCGCCGCCGCCCAGAGGCTCTAAGATCACCTGAACATTGGTGTCGCCAAAGCTGCGGGCGGAAATGATGATCTGATCCAGCGCCGGATCAGGGTACATGACAAAGGAAGAGGTGACTCCGGTAAGGGTCAGCAGCTCGTCGGCTGCCTGTGCTGCTACGATACGGGAGGTGGGCTCGTTCAGCGCGGCGATGGCAATATGCTCCCGATAGATCTGTGCCTTCTGCACGATGCGGTAACGCTCAAGGGTGGTTTCCATATCGTTCTGGAGGATCAGCTTCACATCCACCGTATCCGCACCCAGACGGCGCAGGAAGGCGGCGGCTTCAAAGGTCTTGCTGGAAGTACGCATACCGAAATTCTTGGTATCCAGCACGATACCGCTGAGCAGCGCCTGAGATTCGATGGGCAGAAGATCGCTGGCTTCCACGGCATACTGCAGAAGCTCTGTCACCAGCTCGGAAGCGGAGGAGGCGAAGGGATCGTGCAGGCTGATGGCGGCTTCGGTCACGATATAGTCCGCGGCACGGCGGTGGTGGTCGATGACGCACACACGGCTGATGCACTCCAGCAGCGCCTTGCATTCCAACTGATCCGGACGGTTGGTATCTACCACGATCAGCAGACTCTTGGCATCTGCCAGCAGCAGGGCATCCTGACCGGAAATGAAACTGCCCCGGTATTCCGGCTGGCGCTCCAGCTTTTTCAGCAGAATCTGGGAGGCATTGTGTTCCCGATCAATGACGATCAGAGGTTTTTTCCCCAGCTTACGGCAAATGCATACCAGACCGCAGGCGGAACCCACAGAGTCCAGATCAGCATTTTTATGGCCCATAATGAAGACATGGCTGGATTGCTTAATGAGCTCAGACAGGGAGTTGGCAGTGACGCGGGCCTTGACGGTGGTACGGCGCTCTGTTTCTTTATTGCGACCGCCATAGAAGGTGAAATGATGGCGGTCCTTAATGACGGCCTGATCGCCGCCTCTTGCCAGCGCCATTTCAATGGCGAGGTTGGCGAAAGTGTAGCCCTCTGTAAAATTGGCTCCCTCCACACCAATGCCCAGAGAAATGGTAGCATGGATGCCCTTGGGGTTGGAGATGGTGCGGATGGATTCAAGAATGGAGAATTTCTGCTCCACTGCGGTGTGCAGATTCCGCACCTCGAAGATGAACAGATAGCGGTTGCGTTCGATTTTACGAAGCAGACCGCCAACACCATCGGTCCAGTATTTAATGCGGGTATCGATGGCAGCGTTGAGATTCGAAACATTGGAGTCCGGCAGATTGTTGGTCAGTTCATCATAATTATCCACAAGGATCACACTGACCACCGGACGGGAGGCGGCATATTCATCCCGCAGCAGAAGAAGCTGGGTTTCATCCACCAGATACAGTGCGGCAATGCCAAGCTCCGGGGTATCCTCCGGTTTGAGGAGCGTACCGGAAAGGCGATAGCGCTGGCCGTTTCGGATCAGGGGCTCCGGTGCTTCCAGCTTACCTTCATGAAGCCAGGTAAGAGAGGCATCAGGAAAAATGTCGGAGAAATGATAGGGATTCATGCGGTCGGTCAGACCGGCAATGGTCTGAAACTGTTTGTTGTACCAGACGACCTCACCGCTTTCAGGCTGAAGCAGTACAGAAGGGAAGGGAATACCACTAAGGGCTTCCGGAGAATCTACTGCGGTGGCCATGTATTCACCCAGTGCCTTGCGGCGATGTCTTCTCAGCAGGCGGAGAATGAGCAGAGTGACCAAAAGTACAATGCCCTCCACGACTGCCAGATCATACCGACCCAGCGCGGCACTTGCCGCGATAAAAACTACAAGGATCGTATAGTACATAAAGGTGTTGGGCAGCAGCAGGCTTTTCAGCTTTTTATTCACGGGGATATCCCTCCGTTTCATCAATACAGACAATGTCCGAAACTGGACATGATTTGATATGGTATTATACCACAGAATCGGTAGTTTCTGCAAGACCCAGTGCATAGATTTCACAAAGTTCCGGAAAGAAAGCATGCGAAAATAAAAATATGATATACCGATTTATGTTGATTTGTGATATAATTATTTTTATGAGTTTACGCATGTTTTTCTGCAAAAGGAGATGCAATCATAATGAAACGAATCGTTTGCGTTCTGTTGGTGCTGGCAATGCTGATGGCGGTACATCCTGTGAGTGTATGGGCGGCAGAAGACCCTGCGGCTTCGGTGAGCATGCAGGCGTTGACCGAAACGGAACAGGCAGTCTATACCCGTCTTGCAGCGAAGCTCTCTGAACTTGCGGTCGGTGGCGGAAGTACGCAGATTGTTCTTGATGTTAGAAATCAGAGCGTTTCCTTTGAAATTACCGGCACTGCGGAAGACGGTGCCTATGTGGGAAGCTTTGGCTTTGATGTAAAAAACATTTTGCTTGTGCTTCTCCGGGAACATCCTTATATGATGTATTGGTATGATGCACAGCAGCCGGTATACTACGGCACGCAGGATCTGTTTCGTGCCGGGTTGGCGGTGGGCACGAAAGTGAATCTGAAAACGCTGACCTTCAGCATTCCGGTTGGCCCCGCTTACCGGGACACTTCCGCTGCTCAGCCCCTTTACGGCATCAGCACCAAAGGCGCAGCTGTTGCAAGAGAAGCAAAAAAGAATGCGGATGCGCTGGTCGAAGCTGCAATGAAGCTTGACACTGCGGAGCAGCGTCTGCAGTATTTTTTTGACTACATCAAAACCAATGTCAGCTATGATTCTTCCCACAGAGATGATTCCAACACCTGGCAGATGGTGTGGGTCTTTGACGAAGACGAGAGTACCAATGTGGTTTGCGAAGGCTACGCGAAGGCTTTTAAGTATCTTTCTGACGAGATCGGCGTGGAATGCTATCTTGTCACCGGGAAAGCGGTCACACGGAATTCCGCTGGCACATCGTCTGTCCCCCACATGTGGAACATTGTTGTGCTGGATGGGAAAAGTTATCTTGTGGATGTGACCAACTGTGATACGGCCGGTGTTGGTGCGCCGGAGCGCTTGTTTATGAAGAGTCCGGATATGGGCGGCAGTGTTGAAAACGGCTATTGCTTTGCGAATGCCTCCAATATCCGCTATGTATATGACGAAGATACCCTTTTGATGCTGGGTGGCACGGAGGTCCTTTCTCTGGCAATCACAGAACCCGAAGCCCCCGAACCAGAAGACCCCGAACCCGAAGAACCCAAGCCGGAGGACCCCGAACCCGAAGAACCCAAGCCGGAAGACCCCGCACCCGAAGATCCTGAACCGGAACCTTCTTATGTAACAACGCAGCCGGGTGAAGATGGAACAGTAACCATTGCTGCGCCGACGGCTGAGATGGATGGGAAGGCGGCAATCGTTGAGATATCCCTCGCGGCTGTGAAGGATATCCTGACACAGATCGAAGAAAACGGAAGCACTGCCCTTGTGATCAGACCGTCTGTCACAGGTGAAGCCACAAGTGTAACAGTTTCTCTGCCTGCTGACCTTTTGGAAAGCCTGAAAGACGATTCCGGGGCAGCCTTGCGGATCGTTGCATCGCTGGGGGATATATGTATTCCTAACGAGGCATTGGTTGAACTTTGTGAGAATGGCGGCGCGGTTGTTGTGACGATCGCGGAGAATGCGGATCGAATCTGCCTGACAGTGGATGCTGATGGTATGCTGCTCGATGCTGTCAGTGGCGGCATCATCCTGCGCCTGCCCTGCGAAGGTGCAGCACCAGGCACCGTTGCGATACAGCTTCACGATGACGGCAGACGGGAGATCATCCGGAAATCTGCGGCGGTAGATGGCGTGATTTCTGTTCCCGTAACCGGTTCCTGTGAGATCATCATAGCGGACAACGCAAAGGAATTTGCCGATGTAGCTGACGGCGTGTGGTATAAAGCCGCGGTAGACTTTGCCGGCAGCCATCTGCTGTTCAGTGGTACAAGTGACATCACTTTTACCCCTGACGGCTCCATGACCCGCGGCATGCTTGCCAAGGTACTTCACAATCTGGAGGGCAATCCCACAGCTGAATTCAGTGGAAGCTTTCCGGATGTAATGAACGGTACATGGTATGAAGCTGCAGTCATGTGGGCATCAGATGTGGGCATTGTTTCCGGCTACGGCAACGGAAATTACGGTCCCGATGACGATATCACAAGAGAGCAGCTTGCTGTGATGCTCTGGCGCTATTGCGGCAGTCCGGAAAGCAGCCATGACCTGAACCATTTTGAGGATTATGGGAAAATCAGCGGCTATGCCATGAAGGCGCTGAAATGGGCCAATGAGAATGGCATTATCAACGGCAACGGCAGAGGTCAGTTGGATCCTCTGGGCAAAGCCAGCCGCGCACAGGTGGCGCAGATGCTGAAAAACCTATTGGAAAGTCTGACATAAATACAGTACCGGGAGGGGTGACAATACCCCTCCCGGCAACTCTATGTATTATAAAAACAAAGAAATCGCACAGTATATTAGCAGCAGCGCCATTACCGTATTGGTCACCCGTGCGTATTTGGAGAAGAGGGTACGGAACACCGATCCAAACATAGCCCAGCACAGGTTAGAGGCGAAACAAATCAGCGCCAGCAGCAGCGCAAAGAGGATGAGCGGAATCCATTGCCCGTGAAAATAGGGAAGTATGTAGGCTTCCAGCGATACGATGCAGTAGAGATAGAGCTTCGGATTGATGAACTGCAGGAGAAGGCCGGTAAGATAACTGCTTTTTGCGTGAACATCCTCCTGAAAACCCTTGCTTCGCAGAAGATTCCAGGCCAGCCAGAGCATATATGCCGCACCCACGATCATCATGGGCAGCTTGATTCTGGGGATCATTTCAGACAGGGCGTTGCAGAAAAAGGTGCAAAGCAGGATCACGACAGTAAAGCCGGTCAGGATACCAAGCTGGAAGGGAAAACCCTTTTTTAGACCCCGGCTGGCTGCATTGGACATGGACATGATATTGTTGGGACCGGGAGTGCCCGCAGTGATCAGGGCGTAGGAAAGAAAGCTGAACCAGGGAAACATGGAAACCTCCGAAAAACTTTGAAAAGCTGTCATTTTTTGTTTTTTTCATTATAGCACACAGGTGAGAATTTTGCAAAAAAGAAAAAGGTATACTTTCCCATCCCTTTGTGCTATAATAAATCAAGTGTGCAAGATTGCACTTTTAGGTAATCCATAATGTCAGGGCATCTGGCCCTGCACGGTATAATGAATCTCTGCCCGCTGAGGTCAGCCACCAAGACGCGGGTGTGCAGAAAAGGAGTTGTGATTTATTTGGCTGAAAAACTGAAAATTATTCCCATTGGCGGTTTGAATGAGATCGGCAAGAACATGACGGTGCTGGAATATGGCAAGGATATGATTGTGATCGACTGCGGCATTGCCTTCCCGGAAGAGGATATGTACGGCGTAGACCTTGTCATTCCTGATGTGACCTATCTTGTCAAGAACGCAAAGAAGCTGCGCGGATTTTTCATCACCCACGGCCATGAGGACCATATTGGCTCGGTCCCTTATGTGCTGCAGGCGGTGAATGCTCCGATCCACGGTACCCGCCTCACCAATGGCCTCATCGAGCTGAAGCTGGAAGAGCATAAGCTGAAGGATAAGGTGAAGCTGATCACCCACAAGCCCGGCGATGTGGTACAGGCAGGCTGCTTCGGCGTGGAGTTCATCCATGTGAACCATTCCATTGCGGATGCGGTGGCCTTTGCCATCAAGACCCCGGTGGGCAACATCGTCATGACCGGCGACTTCAAGATCGACCCCACGGACAGTGAGGGAATGATGGATCTGACCCGTCTGGGTGAGCTGGGCAAGGAAGGCGTGCTGGCACTGCTGTGCGACTCCACCAATGTGGAGCGGCAGGGCTTCACCACTTCGGAAATGAGCGTGGCGGACAATCTGGACAGGCAGTTCAAAAACTGCGACCAGCGCATCATCATTACCACCTTCGCCTCCAATCTTCACCGCATCCAGTCCGTTCTGCAGACAGCTCACCGCTATGGCCGCAAGGTGGCGGTGACAGGCCGCAGCATGGAAAATATGCTGAAGGTGGCATCGGAGCTTGACTATATCAAGATCCCTGCCAATACCCTGATCGATCTGGCGCAGATCAAATCTTTGCCGAAGAATAAGGTAGTGGTGGTATCCACCGGCTCTCAAGGCGAAAATATGTCGGCTTTGTACCGTATGGCATTCTCCAACCACAAGCAGATCGACATCCAGCCCGGTGACCGCATCATCATTTCCGCCTCTGCCATTCCCGGCAACGAGAAGGCGGTCTCCCGCATCATCAATGAGCTCTATCGCAAGGGAGCGGATGTGGTGCATGACAAGTCTGAGGGCCTTCATGCTTCCGGGCATGCCTGTCAGGAAGAGCTGAAGATCATCCATGCCCTGACCAAGCCCAAGTATTTCATCCCTGTCCACGGTGAACAGCGACATCTGCAGAAGCATGCCCAGCTTGCCAAAATGATGGGTATGAGCCCCAAGCGTATCCTGGTGGCGGATATTGGCAATGTCATTGAATGTACTTCCAAGACCTGCAAGCTCACGGAGAACACCGTGACGGCGGGCAGCGTCTTTGTGGATGGAACCGGTGTGGGCGATGTGGGTGCCGTTGTCCTGCGGGACCGCAGACATTTGGCCCAGGACGGCATGATCGTGGTTTGTGTCAATCTTTCTGCCGACGATGGCGAACTGGTCACAGGTCCCGATATCATCACCCGCGGTTTTGTCCATGTAAAGGAGAACGAAGACCTGATCGAAGCCATGCGCATGATCTGCCTGGAAGCTCTCTTTACCTGCCAGAATAAGGGTATTACCGATTGGGCCACCATCAAGGCCGCCATGAAGGGCGATCTTTCCAATTTCCTCTATAAGAATACCAGAAGAAATCCTATGATCCTTCCGGTGATCATGGAGGTCTGACAAAAAACGCGCCTGTACATCCAAGTGGTGTACAGGCGCGTTTTTTCATATTAACGGACAAACATATCGCGGCGCTTTCCAAAGTAGATCACATTGATAACGATCATGATGGCGGAGGTAACGATCGAACTGATGGTCTGGGCGTCCAAATAGTCAGACAGGGGGATCATAGTTACGGTAGCTGTAGCGAAGATGTAGATCAGGGGTACGATGGTATTCAGGGCATATACACCGTACAGCATGGCCGGAGCATTTGAACGGAATGCGGCCAGACGGAAACGGGTCACGATCATGAAAACACCAAGCGCGATACAGATCATGCCGTAGACGATATCAACGAACCGTTGGGCGCCATAGGCTGCATAGACGTAATCGCTCATTCCTCCGTATTGGAGGCCAAACAAGGAGGAAACGCCTGTAATAAGGGTCAGTACCGCACCTGCCCACAGGGAGAAGTAGATCAGGAATTTAAACCATTTCATGGGCTTCTGAACCGGGGGAATCTGTTGGGGATAGGGCTGCTGGGGGTAGCTCTGCTGAGGATAAGCCTGCTGGGGATAGGCTGCGGGTGTGGATTGCTGCAGCACAGCGGTACCGCAGTTGGCGCAGGCAGGCTGACCTGCCGGGATGGGGGTGCCGCAGGCACGGCAATAGCTATAAGTCTGCTGAGGGGGCGTGGGTTCCGGCTTCAGATTCTGCGGCGTGGGAGTACCGCAGCTTGGACAGGCCTGATGGGCCTCGGGAACAGGGGTACCGCAATTGGGACAAAACATGGTTATTCTCCTTTCGTTTTCTGATTTATTCTCCAAAGTTTGCTGTCATGTCGGAATAATCCACCGCGCCGGTCTGGGTGCCGCACAGATACTGTCCGTCAGCACAATAGGCGGTGGCCTCCTGCTTCACGGCATTATACTCTTCTTCCTGACCCAATACCATCTCTAAAAGATTCAGGCTGGCTTCGTTCTGGCCAAGGATCACTTCTCCGCCGGCGGCATTGATGCTGAACAGCTTCCATGCGCATTTATAGGTGGCGGCTTCGGAGAGGGTATAGTACAGCAGGGCGGGACCGCTGGCGTCGGATACGATATAGATGTCCGTGTTGGAGGAAGCGGCAAGGGTCTGGCTGTAGATGGGGGTCTCGCTGACCTCACCATCCTTGATCACATAAAGCTGGATCAGGCAGTCAGATCCGCTGGGACGGCAGACCAAAAGTTCGCCGGCCTGATCGTGGGTGAGATCGCCGTACCAGGAGGTCTTTACATCGGAAAGACCCTTGAGGAATTCAGCAAACAGCTCTTCTGCAGGCTTCTGCAGGGGAGCGGGGGCCTTATAATCGGCTTTGTGGCTGTGGTCTTCCAGCTGCAGGGTCTTTGCGCTGCTGCCGTCAAAGGTGACGGCAAGCTCCCGCTTGTTGGGCAGTACATAACGGGCGGAGGTATCATCTGCCTGGCAGCAGTAGCCGCCTGCGGATTCCACCTTGGTCTCGATGGTATCCAGGCTGTCACCCAAAGCGATTCCCCACAGGGGTCTGGGGTCAGCGGTGTTGTACACTGTACGGATGATCCCGTCGGTTTCCCACAGACCCAACGCAGAGGAAACGAAATCGCCGGTGGCATAGGAGCGGATGCCGTATTCCGAGTAGGCGGCATAACGGTCAAGGCCCAGCAGCTTCTCAAGGTCGAAACCATCCTGACGGAAGCTCAGGCTGGCAGAATCCCAGAGGCGGCAATCGGAAATATCCAGCACTTCAATGCTGCTTACAGGATTGTCCATATCGCTTGCGCTGAAAAGATAGCGGGTGGCGCCGGTATAGTAAACGAGGAAATCGTCATCAGCGTTCAGTGACAGGGGTGCAAATACATCCCCCGGCAGAAGGCCGATGTGGCCGCTCATGCCTTGCAGCTTGCGGTTGAGCTGATTGAGGGAGAGGGCAGAATCTGGGAGCTGCAGCTCCGGCAAAAGCTCTGCAAAGCAGCCATCCACCATGATACTCAGAGCGGTGACACGCTGGCGGGCGGCATCCATATCTGTGCGGGCTTCCATGACAGCGGTGACGGTGACAGGGGCATCGTCTGCGGTGGCACCGGTCCTGGCCATGGAATAGAAGTCAACACCTTCGCCCTCATAACCGCCTTCGCCGAACAGGGTCTGGGCATCTTCGCGGCGAAGGCCAAGGGTCTCCGTGAGACTTTCGCCGTAGGGACGGAAAACACCTGCTTCCGCATCGAAGTTTGCGCCGGTACGGGTGATGGAAAGCGCTTCCGCTCTGCCGTCGCCGTTGTCGTCCAGCAGCTCATAGCGGTAGTTTTCAGAATAGGCGGCAGCGGATGCATCTGCCCGGGGAGTGGGATCAAACAGAGGAACACCCTCATAGCAGGCAAGCTGATAGCTTTCTTCAATGGCATCCATAGCACGGTGCAGTTCAGGTTCCACACCCAGACCGAGGCCACGAAGACGGGTGATGTCAAGATCGGTCTGCTCCAGACGAAGCTGCACTTCCGTGACTTCATCATTGGCAGTTTCCACGTTCAGAGCAAGATCATCCACGGTGCCGTCTGCAATATACTCGGGCAGAACACTCTGCCATGCTTCCACAAGCTCCTCTGCTTCCCGACGATTGCAGGTGAGCAGCACTTCAATGCCGTATTCCTCCAGCAGGGCGGCGGATTCCAGATCCTCATCCACCTCTTCCATTGGGGCTTCTTCCTGCTCGGGCAATTTGGCGGGTTCATCCTGCGGGCTGCAGCCGCGAAGGATCAAAGCAAAAATCAGTACGATCAGGATCACGGCGAGACCGCCGCAGCCCATCAGCAGATATTTTTGCTTTTTCGACATATTGGCAAAAAATTTGGCAAAGAAGCCGTTTGTGGTTTTGGTTTCTTCTTCCTCATCTTCGGGCTTCTCCTCCTCCGGCTCCACAGGGTCCGGACGGGTGTTCAGCACTGTCTGCATACAACTCTGGCGCAGCAGTTCCGGTACCGGCAGGGCTGCGGCTTCCTGTCTGAAGAGTTCTGTCAGCAGGGCCTTGGGGGTGGGATCGGGCAGGGTGGTAAGCAGGGCACGGCGGCCGCTGTTGAGACGGCCAAGCACTGTGACCTCATCTACCTCCATGATCTTTGCGATCTGATGGGGCTTGAGCTGAGCTACATACCGCAGGATCATGCACATCCGCTGTTCCGGAGGGAGAAGGCCGATGGTACGAAGGGCAAGGGAACGCTTATCCGGCTCGGTCAGACAGCTTTCCGGCAGGCATTCTTCTCCTGCCACATAGGTATCCCGCAGCAGTGCCATTTCCCGCTCATCCGTGGTAAAGAGCCAATTCTGACTTTTTTTCAGGGACTGGCGGCAGAGGTTTACGGCAATGGCGGTGATCCAGCGGTCAAAGCTGGCATCGGGGCGAAGCTGGATCAGCTGGGAAAATGCCCGTGCAAAGGTGCGGCGGGTCAGCTCACCGGCCTGAGCAGCGCTTCCTGTGAGCTTCCAGCATAAATAATAGATGGATTCGATATTCTCTTCAAACAGATGGGCTTTGGCGGTGTAATCCCCCTCCAAAGCGCGGATGATCCATTGTCTTTGATCCATGATCGATCCCTCCTGTCTTGTAGTATTGTATATTTGACGAAAAAGTAGGGAAGATGTTCCTTGACGGCGGCATATTCGCTGCAGCAAGAACAGATTTGAATTCTTCTTCGGGAATGATAATATATTTTATCAGTTTTCTGTCCTTTTCGCAATCCCGTGGAAGAATTTATTTGTGTGCAACTTCCCGTTGCCGTTGCGGGATAAATGTGGTATAATTGGGAAAATATCGATGATGATGCTTCCGCATCGGGAGGACAAATATGCTTTATTGTCTGTTGATTGCTTTTATGGCGCTGATCGTCCTGGTCGACCAGCTGGTCAAGGCGGTGGTGAGTGCGAATATTCCCCTGGGGGAAGTGATCCCTGCGATTCCCGGGATCTTCCACTGGACCCACTTTCATAATACAGGTGCGGCATTTTCCATGCTGCAGGGCGGCCGCTGGCTGTTTGCTGCGGTATGCCTCGTCGGCCTTGCCGTGACGGTGGCGCTGGTGTGGAAAAAGGTGCTGACCAACCGCGTTGAGCTGTGGTGTCTTGCAGCCATCTTCGGCGGCGGCATCGGCAACCTCATCGACCGTCTGCGTCTTGGCTATGTGGTGGATATGATCGAGGTTGAGTTTATGAACTTTGCTGTGTTCAATATCGCCGATGCTTTTATTTCCTGCGGCGCTGTTGCACTGGTGGTGTATGTGCTGTTTTTCGACCGGGAAAAGAAACCCAAGGAGGAGACTGTCCATGATCCTGAAGCCTGAAGCCTCCGGAGAGCGGATGGATGTCTATCTCGCCGGGGCAGTGGAGGGTCTGAGCCGCAATGCCGCCCAGAAGCTGCTTGAGCGCGGTGCCATGACCTGTGGGGGCGTCCCTGTGGGGAAGAAGGACAAGACAAAGGCAGGACAGGAATATGAGCTGACTTTACCGGAAGCAGAGCCTGTGGAGATCGAAGCGCAGGATATTGCGCTGGATGTGGTCTGGGAGGATGCGGACTGCCTTGTGATCAATAAGCCCAAGGGTCTGGTGGTGCATCCCGCCGCCGGACATTGGGACGGCACCCTGGTCAATGCCCTGATGTACCACTGCGGCAGTGAGCTTTCCGGCATCAATGGGGAGCTTCGCCCCGGCATCATCCACCGCATCGACAAGGACACCTCCGGCCTTCTCATTGTGGCAAAGAACGATTTTGCCCATCAGGCCCTGGCGGCACAGTTGCAGGATCATACCCTGAGCCGTGTCTACGAATGCATCGTATGCGGCGGAATCCGGGAGGATTCCGGTACCATTGATGCCCCCATCGGCCGCTCGCCCCATGACCGCAAAAAGATGGCGGTGGTAACGGGAGGACGACCCGCCGTGACCCATTTTGAGGTGATCGCCCGCTATCGCGGCTACACCCATCTGCGCTGCCGATTGGAAACCGGCCGCACCCATCAGATCCGTGTCCATCTTTCGTGGAGAAGTCACCCCATTTTAGGTGACCCGGTCTACGGACGCAAGACCCCGGAGCTTGGCATGGACACCCAGTGCCTCCACGCAAGGCAGCTTCAGTTCCTTCATCCCCGCACCGGAGAATTGGTTACGGTGGAATCCCCTCTGCCGGAGGATTTTCAGAAGGTACTGAGTCGCCTGACACCACTGTAATGGAATATCAGATATGCCAAATGCCGCCCGGTTTCGGGCGGCATTTGTTGTAATATCAGGTTTCCTGAGTTTCCACATCTTCAGTGGGTTCGGGTTCCGGTTCCGGCTCCGGTTCAGTGCCGGGGTTGGCCATACCGGGGACGACCACGGCATTCTGGCACAGCCATTCGTCCCACATCTCGTAGTATTTTGCGTAGAGGTGGACATTGTCGCCGGTGTAGTCGGAAACGAGGTAACCTTCCTCATCGTCAAACGCTTCGTTGACATCGATATAGAAGCTGTGCTCACCGTCAGCCAGTGCGCCAAACAGCTCGTTCAGATGGTCCACATTGTCGCTTTCAAACATCGGCTCGTTGATGGCACGGTTCTTGGCAACATGCATACTGGACATGATATAGATGAGAGCATCCGGTTCTTTTTCCCGGACAAGATTATAGATATCCTCAAAATAATCTACAAGATACTCATGATCATAGCCCACATCGTTGATGCCGAGGCTGATATAGACCTTACCGTAATCTCTCTGATCCAGAAGCTGCTCCAGCGTCACAGAGCCAATGCCTTCTATGGATTCCACACTGGTATCCAGACACTTGAGGACGGACATACCCGTGTTGCAGAAATAATCCGCGCCATCAAAGGGGGCGTACAGCCGCAGACCGTCGGTTCTGGAGTCACCGATGAACAGGGCATCGGAGAAGTAGCTCTCATGCACAGTCTGGAAAACCGCCTCGGGTTCAGGTTCGGGTTCGGGATCAGGTTCGGGTTCGGGGATGGGGTCCGTTTCCGGCTCGGTCACAGGTTCAGGATCCGGTTCTGCTGCGGGGGGCTGCTGCATTGTGGCGGGGCTGCTGTCGCCGGTGAGCACGCCATCATGCATGGCGAGGAAGCTGAATGCGATGCCGGGGGCTTCGATATTCTGATTGGCATAGGCGGTGTGCTTCAGGATCGTGCCAAAGATACCGAAGAAAATGCCGAAAACCACGATCAGTGAAAGAAGCAGGCGCTCTTTTTTGAAAAAGGAACTCATTTTGCCGCCTCCTTAGAAATTGAAGTACATAAACGGGTCGTTGGAGCCGATGGATACGCAGTAGATCGCCGCCACAAAGATGGCAAACAGGATCAGGGTACCGAGGAAGGTATTGCGGATCGGCTTGAAAAGCTTACGGGGCAGGGGAGTGGCGAACAGGATGCCGATGGCCATTTTCCAGCCATAGGTATCGAGATAGCGGGTGAAGTCCATAGAGTCCATCACATTGCCGCCGATGCCGAAGAGTCTGCCAAGGTACACGCCAAGCTGAGAAAGATCCGTGACCGCGAAAATGGTCCACTGGATCAGGATCAGCACGATCATGTAAACATGAGAGCCGACACGGGACAGGACAGAATCGCCGGTGAGGGCGTTCATGGTATAATTCTTCTCAATGAAGAGAATGGCGAACAGGAACAGGCCCCACAGCACGAAGTTCCAGCTTGCGCCGTGCCACAGGCCGGTGGCCAGCCATACGATCAGGAGATTCAGGGTATGGCGGCTGCGGCTGCAGCGGTTGCCGCCCAGAGGGATGTAGAGATAGTTGCGGAACCAGGAGCCGAGGGTAATATGCCAGCGGCGCCAGAAGTCCGTCATGGTGCGGGCGATGTAGGGGTGATGGAAGTTATCCGGCAGACGGAAGCCAAGCATCTTGCCCACGCCGATGGCCATCAGGCTGTAGCCGTAGAAGTCGAAGTAGAACTGAAGGCTGTAGGCAATGGAGCCCATCCACGCAAGGGGGGTGGAGATGCTGTCATAGCCGATCATGCCGAGCTGATTCCAAAGGCCGCCGATCTGGTTTGCCAGCAGCACCTTCAGGCCGAGGCCGATGATGAAGTCACGAAGGCCGTTGTCTAAGCGCTTCATGCCGATCTTTCTGCGGCTCAGAGGGCCGTCCAGCTCCTGATAGGTGGTGATGGGGCCGGAGGTGAGCTTCGGGAAGAAGGTGGCGAAGGTGGCATAGCGGAAGAGGGAGCCTTCGGGACGGATCTTGCCCCGGTACACATCGATCAGGTATGCCAGATGCATGAAGGTATAGAAGCTGATGCCAAGGGGCAGCACCCAGGTGATCTGGGGAAGACCCTTGCCTGCTTCAAAGCCCAGCAGGGAATTGATGCTGGAGAACAGGAAGTTGCAGTATTTATACAGGAACAGCAGGCCAAGGTTATAAATGATGCCGATGATCAGCAGGGTCTTATTCCCGCTGCCCTCCTTGCGTTTGGGGGCAATGGAGAGGGCCAGTGCCCAGTTCAGCACGATGGACAGCAGCAGAAGGAAAATATAGAAGGGGTTCTGCCACGAACCATAGATATAGAACACAAGGCTGCCCACCAAAAGCGCCGCATTGCGAAGTCTGGGCGGAAGCCAGAAATAGATCACCAAAAAGATGGGAAGGAAGATGAAAATAAATTCAAGGGAACTGAATACCATGGCAGCGTTTCTCCTTTCACGCGAAATGCCAAAGATCAAGGGAATTATATCATAAGGTGTACAGTTCACGCAAGAAAAGAATGAATAAAACTGAAAAAAACTGGTTATTGTCGAATCGTGTATCAGTTTAACCATCCCTTCAGCCTTTGGAAGAAACACTTGACGGGAAACCCCAAATGCGTTATTCTTATAAAAGAATAATGAAAAGGAGAAGATGCTCATGAAAAAGAAATTTCCCTTTTCGATCCTGATCGCGGGCGGTATCATCGGCCTTGCGGCCATTGCCCTGACCCTGCTTGGCAACCCTGCGAACATGGGCTTCTGCATTGCCTGCTTTGAGCGGGATATTGCGGGTGCTTTGGGGCTGCACAGCGCGGCGAAGGTGCAGTATCTGCGCCCTGAGATCCCGGGTCTTGTGATCGGTGCTTTTTTGGCTGCTGTGATCGGTAAGGAGTTTAAGCCCCGTTCCGGTTCTTCTCCTGTCATCCGCTTCCTTTTGGGCGCGGTGGTGATGATCGGTGCGCTGGTCTTCCTTGGCTGCCCCCTTCGCATGGTGCTGCGCCTTGCGGGCGGTGACCTGAATGCATTGGTGGCGCTGCTTGGCTTCGTGCCCGGTATCGCGGTAGGTGTCTGGTTCCTGAACCGTGGCTTTACCCTGCGCCGTGCCTATCCCGCGGCGAAGACGGAAGGCGGCGCGTTCCCTGTGGTGATGCTTGCTCTGATGGCCCTTGCGCTTTTGGTTCCCAGCATTTTCAAGGCCAGCACGGAAGGCCCCGGCTCCATGCACGCCTCTGCCATCATCGCCTTTGCCATCGCCATCGTAGCGGGCATGGCGGCCCAGAAGGCAAGACTTTGCATGGTGGGCGGCTTCCGTGACCTGATTTTGTTCCGGGATGGCCATCTGCTTTATGGCTTCGGTGCCATCTTTGTGGTGGTGCTGATCGGCAATCTGATCTTCTCCAAGTTTCACCTTGGCTTCGCCTCTCAGCCTGTGGCCCACAGTGCCCATATCTGGAACTTCCTCGGCATGGCTCTGGTTGGCTGGGGCTCTGTGCTGCTGGGCGGCTGTCCCCTGCGTCAGTTGGTGCTGGCGGGCGAGGGCAACAGCGACAGCGCTGTGACCGTCTTCGGCATGATCTGCGGCGCTGCCCTTTCCCATAACTTCTCTCTGGCAGGCGCGGCTGCCTCTGCTGACAGCGCGGGCGGCATTGGCCCCAACGGCAAGATCGCGGTAGCGATCTGCATCGTTGTCCTTTTGGCGGTATCTGTGCTCTATACATTCCATAAGAAGGAGGCTGCAAAATGATCGACGCAAGAGGTTTGGTATGTCCCATGCCGGTGGTGATGGCACGCAATGCCATCCGGGACGAAAAGCCGGCAGCATTGGAAATCATGGTGGATAACCGGGCAGCGGTGGAAAATCTCACCCGCTTCGGCACCCACAGCGGCTATCAGGTAGCTTCTGAGGCGCAAGGCGAAGACTATCTGGTACGGATGACAAAATGAAGCGCTTCGTAGCCACCTTCCACACCCACCTGTCCGCCATCCTGACGAGGAAAGCCCTGCAGCGGGCGGGGATCACCGCAACCCTGACCCCGGTGCCGAGAAAGCTCAGCTCCTCCTGCGGAAGCTGTGTATTCTATGAGGCGGAAGACCCCTCCTATGCCTGCATGGACGAGGATACAGAAGCCGTCTACCGGGTGGAGGGCGAAGACTATATCCTGTGCAGGATCATTTCTGAATAAACGGTGAGGGCCGCAGCAAAGAAACTTGCTGCGGCCCTGAGTTTTTACATTGAATTTGTTGTCTAAGGGAGGAATAACACTCCTCAATATGTTAAATTACTTCAGTATTAGGAATTATCTCAGCTGCTTCAGCCAGAGCATCTTTCCTCGCTCATGCGTGATTATGTAATACTCAACAATATAAATCGCGCCATAAATCAATGCCACGGCAAATATAGTTTTAGTTATAGTATTGACAAGCATTGTGCATTATGTTATGCTTAAAAATAGAAAACATCCTTTGTTTTGCACAAAATATACAAATCAACGAAAGGAGTACATTCAAATGAAACAGGCAATCAAAATGAAGTGTCTTCTTTGTGTAAGTATTGTATTGATCCTATTGGTTTCCCTGCTGGTTGTTCCGGTAGATGCATCAGATTTAGAAACCGGGCGATTAGGCGACAACATTACATATACCTTTGATCCGAAACAAGGTCGGGTAGAGGTAACCGGTACAGGGGAAATGTGGGACTTTGATCCCTCAGATATGTCTGCCCCGGAATTGAAATGGGGAAGTACTACTGTGACATGGGAGAGTACTGGACGGGTTTCGCCATTAGCGGGCAATCGAAATGTGAGACATGTTGTCATTTCCGATGGAATCACGAGAATTGGTTCCTGCGCCTTTTATCATTGTGGCATACAGGATATCGCCTTTGGCAGCGATGTCAGCGAAATTGGTCAATTGGCCTTTGCGGGTCACAGTATCACCTACTTGCAGTTTCCGGCAAGCCTCAAGCTGTTAGATGCACTGTGCTTTTATAGCGAAAGTGCGATTTGTCCTGTGTATTTTCTGGGAGATGCCCCGGAGATTGTCACAATCGATCATATCCCGGTTTGGCCATTCTTTGCAGGAGATCCTAAATCCGGGGACACGATCTTTTATTATACTCCCGGTGCAAAAGGCTGGCCAATTGAAAACCTAATCAGGGAGAAACAAGAGCCGTATGTGCAGCTTGAAATGCCTTATTTTGATGTAGAAAACAGATTGCAGTTCTATAGCATAGCAAACTGCAACTGGCTGATGGGGACCGGAGATGGTCGCTTTATGCCAGATCGGACTGCTACACGGGCAGAATTTGTGACTGCCCTCTACCGGATGAAAAATGCTTCCGCGTCTGATATCGGAAAACCTTTTTTTGATGTGGAAGAAGGTTTGTGGTATACTGATGCTGTAAACTGGGCTGCCGCTAAGCGTGTTGTGAAAGGCTACCCATTCTTCCGGTTCTGTCCCAACGATCCCGTGACCCGAGAGCAGCTTGTGACCATGTTCTGGCGCGCAGAGGGTGAGCCTGCTGCGGATCCCGATGTCCTGTCTGACTGTTTCGATGCGGAGCAGATCAGTCCCTGGGCAGAGGATGCCTTCGCCTGGGCGGTCAGTGCCGGCCTGATTCAGGGCGAACCCGGCACCATCCTCGCCCCCAAAGGCACCATCACCCGCGCACAACTGGCGCAGATTCTTATGAATTACGATCAACTGAAGAATTGAACACAGAATCAAGCAGGAGGCTATCCAAAGAACGGATATCCTCTTGTTGTAGTATACTTAAAATAAATTACATTAATTATGATGGGATGCGAGTTTATTTGCAGTAAGGAGGTAGCACGATGAAAAAATGGAAGAAAATTACGATCTTTGTCGTTCTGGCTGCAGTTGCTGTTTTTGCACTGTGCCTTGCCCTCCGGTGGCCTGTGTATCCGGACTTTTCCATAAGTGTGGACACCTATGATGATCTGTCTGAGCCTTTTGAGGATTCGCCCGTGATTTTTTTACCTCAGGAGGATCATATCCCTGCAAGCGAATATCAAATTTTGCTGGATAACAGGCATCGACTTTCGAGAAAGATTGGCTATTGCATCAGTAAGGAAACAATGGATGGAAGTACCAAAATCCATTATTTGCTTCGCTGCGGTGAGCAAAACGCGACCCCTTGTGATGGAGCCGAGGAATATAATGGGGTTGCATTCGAAACCATTGTTTTTCCGCAAACGGAGCAGAGTGCAAGTCGAACAGTAGTTCTTAATTTTGATATTGACGGCGTGCCATATCGATTCGCAGCAGACTACAGCACAGTATATCTTGAGAATGAGAATAAAGAT
Organism: Oscillospiraceae bacterium; assembly: GCA_015067585.1. GTDB lineage: Bacteria > Bacillota > Clostridia > Oscillospirales > Oscillospiraceae > SVMC01. The sequence goes on along the minus strand of SVMC01000004.1, from coordinate 10,828 downwards.
GTCACAGAAATGGATGCATATATTGAAGCTCAACTGTTCAGTTATGCTGCGCAGATCATTGATCAGTATCATTTGAATGCGTAGGATAGATTGACCTGCTTGTGTGTTTCAATTGCGCCGAAGTGGCCCAGATCCTGATGAATTATGATCTGATGAATGCTTAACTCCATAAAACAGCGCAGGAGGCGATCCAAAGAACGGATCGCCTCCTGTTTCGCTTACTTATGATACTTTGTGCCCGCCTGAATGGATTCGGCGCGGTAGAGCTGTTCCATCACCATGATCCGGGCTAAGTGATGGGGGAAGGTCATGGGGGACATGGAAAGCTGCAGGTCTGCCTTGGCCTTGACCTCCGGCGCCATCCCGAAGGAGGAGCCGATGACGAAGCAGGCGCTGCTTTTGCCCCCGGCCTTGATGGAGGACAGGGTGGAGGCCAGCTTTTCTGAGGACAGCAGCTTTCCCTCCGGGGTCATGACGCAAAGCCATGCGCCCTTTGGGATCTTACCAAAGATCTGCGCCGCTTCCTTTTGCAGTCCCTCCGCAATCTGGGCGGCAGAAGGGTTCTCCGGCAGCCGCTGCTCCGGCAGCTCGATCAGGTCGAATTTACACATACCCCGCAGCCGCTTGGCATATTCCTCCGCGGCGGCAAGATAAAACTTTTCCTTCAATTTACCGACAGTGAGAAGTGTGATCGAAAACATGGCGCCTCCTTACAGGAAGGATTCAAAGAATCCCGTCTCCGCCATGGAATGATACTCCGTGCCGGAAATGATGATGTGGTCAGCGAACTGAATGCCCACCGCATCCAATGCCTGCCAGACCCGAAGGGTGGTGGCGGAATCCTCATCAGAAGGATTGCAGATGCCGCAGGGGTGGTTATGCGCGAGGATCACGGAGCTGGCATTGTGGTGCAAAGCGATCTCCACAATGCGCCGTATGGACACATCCGCCGCGTTGACGGTGCCTTCGCCAAGCTGACGGCAGGCAAGCACCTTGCATTTGCCGTCCATGCACAGCACATACACCGTCTCCCGGTTCAGGCCGAAAAAGTAGGGCATCAGATATTCCGCGCACTGGACGGTGGTGCTGAGAATGCCCTTGGTGCGGTTCTGCACCCGCTCCTTTTCCGCTGCCGCCGCAAGCTGACCCATGAGGCGGATGAGCACAGCGCTGCTCTCCCCAATGCCGTCCACCGCCATGAGCTGCTCAATATCCGCATCCATCACACCGCTGAGACTGCCGAAATGATCCAGAAGTCGGTGGGCGAGGGGATTGGTATCACCCTGACGAAAGGCATAAAACAGCAGCAATTCCAGACGGTTCACATCCGAAAGTGCCTCAAAGCCGCCCCGCAGATAGGCTTCCCGCAGGCGCTTTCGGTGGCCCGCATGGGGATTTTTGTCTTTTTCAGCCATCTGTGCCCACCTCCTGTCCCTTCGGCATGAGCCGCTTGAGATACTGTCCCGTCACGGAGGCGGGATCGGCAGCGATTTCCTCCGGTGTGCCGGTGGCAACGATCTGTCCGCCGCCGCTGCCCCCTTCCGGGCCAAGGTCGATGATATAGTCGGCAGTTTTGATCACATCTAAATTGTGCTCGATCACCACCACCGTATTGCCCGCGTCCACTAATGCCTGCAGCACATGGATGAGCTTCTGCACATCGTACATATGCAGGCCGGTGGTAGGCTCGTCTAAAATATAGATGGTCTTGCCGGTGCTGCAGCGGGCAAGCTCGGCAGAGAGCTTCACTCTCTGGGCCTCACCGCCGGACAGGGTGGTGGAGGATTGGCCCAGCTTCACATAGCCAAGACCCACCTGCACCAGCGTCTCCACCTTGCGGCGAATGGCGGGGAGGGCATCGAAGAACTGCAGCGCTTCATCCGCCGTCATATTCAGCACATCGGAGATGTTCTTGCCCTTGTAGGTGACTTCAAGGGTCTCACGGTTGTATCTCTTGCCCTGACATACTTCACAGGGCACATACACATCCGGCAGGAAGTGCATTTCGATCTTCAGAAGACCGTCACCGGCGCAGGCTTCGCAGCGACCGCCCTTCACATTGAAGGAGAAGCGGCCCGGACCGTAGCCTCGGATCTTTGCCTCGGCGGTGGAGGCGAAAAGGCTGCGGATGTCGGTGAAAAGGTCGGTATAGGTGGCGGGATTGGAGCGGGGAGAGCGGCCAATGGGACTTTGGTCAATGCTGATGACCTTATCGAGGTTTTCAATGCCCTCCATACGGTCAAACTTGCCGGGACGCAGTCGGGCATGGTTCAGACTGCAGGCCAGCTTTTTATAGAGGATCTCATTCACAAGGCTGGATTTACCGCTGCCGGATACGCCGGTGACGCAGATAAAGCTGCCAAGGGGCAGAGAAATGTCGATATTTTTCAGGTTGTTCTCCCGACAGCCGAATACCTTGAGGAAGTTGCCGTTGCCCGGCCTTCTTTCAACAGGGACGGGAATGCTTCTTACGCCGGAAAGGTATTGACCCGTCAGAGAGCGGGGTTCTGCCATGATGTCGTCAAGGCTGCCGGAGGCCACGATCTCCCCGCCGTGAATGCCCGCACCGGGGCCGACATCCACGATGAAATCCGCGGCGCGGACGGTGTCCTCGTCATGCTCCACCACCAAAAGGGTGTTGCCCAATTCCTGCAGCTCCCGCAGGGTAGCCAGCAGGCGGTCATTGTCCCGCTGATGCAGGCCGATGCTGGGTTCGTCTAAAATATACAGCACCCCCATCAGGCTGGAGCCGATCTGGGTGGCCAGACGGATGCGCTGGCTTTCGCCGCCGGAAAGGCTGCCGGCGCTTCGGCTCAGGGTGAGGTATTGAAGGCCCACATCCTGCAAAAACTTGAGCCTTGCCCGAATCTCCCGCAGGATCGGCTCGCCAATGACCTGCTGCGCACCGCTGAGGGGAAGGGCATCCACAAATTCCAGTGCCTCCGATACAGAGTAATCGCAGAATTTTGCAATGTTGACCCCACCCACGGTGACCGCACTGGAGATGGGACTCAATCGGCTTCCCCCGCAGTGGTTGCAGGGCTGCATGGTCATGCAGCCTTCCAGATCCTTGCGGGTAGAGTCGGACTGGGTCTCGGCATAGCGGCGCTCAATATTAGGCACAAGACCCTCGTATGCCTGCATCAGTACGCCACAGCCGTTGCCCCGGTCATAGTGCAGCTCCAATTTTTCTCCCCGGGTGCCGTAGAGCAGAATATCCAAAGCCTCTTTGGATAGATTCTTTACAGGCTCGGTAAGGGAAAAATGATATTTTTTTGCTAAAGCATCATAGTACATCCGGGCGATGGAATCGTTTTTTACATTGCCCCAGCCGGAGCATTCAATGGCACCGTCATAGATGGATTTTTCAGGATTCGGGATCACCATGGCGGGATCTACCTTGCGAAGGTAGCCAAGGCCGGTGCAGTGGGGGCAGGCACCGTAGGGATTGTTGAAGGAGAACATCCGGGGGGACAGCTCCGGCATGGAAACGCCGCAGTCCTCGCAGGCATAGTTCTGGGAGAACAGGGTGCGCTCATCATTTGCGATCTGATGCAGCACCACAAGACCGCCGGTATGGGAAACCGCGGTCTCAACGGAGTCAGTAAGGCGGCGGATGATGCCCTCACGCATAATGAGACGGTCCACCACCAGCTCGATCAGGTGCTTTTTGTTTTTGTCCAGCTGGATCTCTTCGGCAAGGTCGTACATATTGCCGTCGATGCGCACACGAACAAAGCCGGATTTCCGGGCATCCTGCAAGACCTTGGTATGCTCGCCCTTTTTGCCCCGAATGACGGGGGCAAGGATCTGAAATTTTGTGCCCTCCGGCAGGGTGCAGATGCGGTCAACGATCTGGTCGATGGTCTGACGGTGGATCTCCTTGCCGCATTTTGGGCAATGAGGCGTGCCGACTCTTGCCCACAGAAGACGCAGATAGTCATAGATCTCCGTTACCGTACCCACGGTGGAGCGGGGATTCTTGGAGGTGGTCTTCTGGTCGATGGAGATGGCGGGAGAAAGACCGTCGATGGTGTCCACATCCGGCTTTTCCATCTGCCCAAGGAACTGCCGGGCATAGGAGGACAGGGATTCCACATAGCGGCGCTGACCTTCGGCATAGATGGTGTCGAAGGCAAGGCTGGATTTTCCGCTGCCGCTAAGGCCGGTGAGTACCACCAATTTGTCTCTCGGAATGGTAATATCGACATTTTTCAGGTTATTGGCCCGGGCACCCCGGACGATGATATTTGACTGCATGGTAACTCCTGATGAAAAATTCTGTATCTGATATTATATCACGGAAAGAGACAATCTACAAGCTGTTTTTCCCTCAAAAAGTTACCGCACAGAAGGATCATCCTCTGTGCGGCTGAGTTTCAGTTATGCGGGATCATTTACAAGAATCAGGTATGCATCCTTACCTTCTTCAGGCGCGAAATCTTTCGGGGAATAGAGCTCAAGTTCCGGGTACTGCTCTTTCAGCCCCATCAGGACATCCTGAGAAATGGTATACATTCTGCCGCCGGACAGGGGAGTGGAAGATGCGTGCTTCAATGCCTCCGGGGTGCTGTCTGCGTATAATAAGCCAACATAGCGGCCTTCTGTGTTCGCAAGTGCGGCGCAATCCACATTGGCGGACTGAGCGGAGGCATTGCCGGCTGCGGTCTTGGTTTCAAGGGTTGTTTGCTCCATATCTGCCATGACATAGCTTTCTTCTTCCGTTGCTTCGGCAGGTGCTTCCGCGGCGGAGTCTTCAGTGGCTGCTTTGTCAACGGCAGAAGGGTAAATGGCGGTGGCGCCGCCCTTGGGCAGGGCAATGTGCCCCGCGCTTACTGCCAAAATCAACACAGCCGCGGCGGCTGCGATCATGGTGCCGTAGCGGAAGGAATGCTTTTTTGCCTTTTGGGGGCGGGGGGCTTCCTGAGAGATGGCCTTCATAACATTGGCAGAGAATCCGGCGGGTGGCGTAATGGTCATTTCGGAAAGCTCGGCGTCAATGGCTTCATATTCATTTAAAAGGCGGCGGCACTCGGCGCACTCCTGAAGATGCGCTGCAAGGACCGCTTCCTGCTTTGGTGTGTTGCAGCCGTCCAGATGGCCGCTGATCAGGAGTTTCATTTGTTCACTGCACATCCGATCACCCTCCTTTCACAGAGTTAGACGATGAAGACCCCGAAAAGTTCCCGCTTTGCGCAAGCTTTTTCCGAAGCTGCTCTCTTGCCCGGGAGAGGCGGGATTTTACCGTGCCCTCTCGAATGCCCATAATTTCGCTGATCTGCTGATAGCTGCAATCGTTTACGATGCGAAGGATCAATACCTGCCTGTATTCCGGGTCAAGGGCGGCGATGGCTTTGGCAAGGGCCTCCCGCTCCTGTGTGACGATCATTTGTTCCTCAGGCAGGGGTCTGTGGTCGGGCATATCCCATTGCTGCTGCTCATCATCCTGCAGCACAGTGAGAGAGATATGCTTCCGCTTCTTTTGAGAGCGGAGAAAGTCGATGCAGATGTTGGAGGTCAGGCGGTACAGCCACGTGGAAAACTGGGAGGAGAACTGGAAGGAATCCAGGGCCCGCCATGCCCGCACGAAGGCCTCCTGCGCCAGATCCTGTGCGTCTGCCTCATTGCCTACCATGCGGTAAGCAAGGCTGTACACCTGGGTCTGATAGCGCAGCACCAGTGCCTCAAAGGCCGCCGTGTCACCGGCGGCAGCTTGCTGAATCAATTTCTTTTCTTCCAAGTCCTCACCTCAAATCCCGTTTGACCGCGCTGGCGATGGTATAAACATCCTCCATGGTACTGATGTGTGAGATTTTTTCCTTATAGTAACCCGCATAGGGCACGCCCCGCAGGTACCAGGCAAAATGCTTTCTTGCCTCTAAGCAGGCAATATGTTCCCCCTTGTCCTCACGAGCCAGCTCCAGCTGACGGACAACGGTATCCACCCTTTGCGCAAGGGCGGGCCGCTCGGGGATGGGTTCACCCCGCAGGGCACAGCCGACCTGCTGCACCAGCCACGGGTCACCAAAGACGCCTCTACCCACCATCACCATATCCGCACCGGATCTTGCCATGCAGCGCACCGCATCCTCTGCCGTCATGATGTCGCCATTGGCAATGACGGGAATGGATACTGCGTTTTTGACCTCACGGATGATGTCCCAATCCGCCACACCGGAGTAGAGCATGGTTTTCGTCCTGCCGTGCAGGGTAATGGCGGCAGCGCCGTTGTCCTCCACGATATGGGACAGCTCCACGCAGTTGATGCTGCCCTTGTCCCAACCTTTCCGCATTTTCACGGTGACGGGGATCTTCACCGCATCGCAGACGGATCGCACGATCCTGCCCGCCAGCTCCGGCTCCCGCATCAGGCCGGCGCCATCGCCGTTGCAGGCGATCTTTGGCATAGGACAACCCATGTTGATGTCGATAAAGTCGCAGCCGCTGAGTTCCACGGCTCTTACTGCTGCCTCTGCCATGATCCCGGGATCGTTGCCGAAGATCTGCACACCGCAGACGCAGCCGGGATTCTTGCGAAGCAGACCGATGCTTTTCTTATCCTGATAAACCAATGCACGGGAGGAGACCATCTCCGTCACGGTGATGGCAGCGCCCAGCTCGGCGCAGATGGTGCGGAAGGCGTAATCCGTCACCCCAGCCATGGGGGCCAACACTGCGCCCTGTTTGATTTCAAGTGTGCCAAGCTGCATAGGGAAACCTCTGTTTCATATGATGATGGGACGATTATAGCATGGTTTGCCTGCGATTACAAGAAAAAGCATTGAGCGCGGCAGAATGAGAAGAATCATTCTGCCGCGCCCAAGTTATGCGCTATTTCTCCGTGTTGCCAGCATGGCAACCGCCACGGCACTGATGCCGCCCGCTAATTTCCCTACGATCATAGCCGTGAGCATCTCCGGGGCGAAGCCTGCCGTAAAGCCAAGATGGTCACCGAAAACAAAGGAGGCGGACACCGCAAAGGCCACATTCAGGATCTTTCCCCGCCGGTCCATATCTTTCATCATGCCGAACATAGGAATGGAATTGGCAAGGGTGGCCACCAATCCCGCCGCTGCCACATCGTTCATGCCAAGAAGGCTGCCTAATCTGGTCAATGGTTTTTTGAACAGCCTTGTGATCACGAATACCAGTGGGAATGCACCTGCCAGCACGATGGCGATGGCTCCCACGGTGGCAAAACCGTCGGAAAGAGGTGCCATGCCGGGAATCACAGCAAAGCCGGTAAGCTGCTCGATGATGCCCGCAGCCAGACCCAGTGTAATGATGGCGATGATGACCTTGCCGAAAATGGTAAAGCCACGGATCATGGCATTTTCCGCCCGCCACAGACCCAAGGCAATGAGCAGGGCGATGAGCAAAATAGGGATCAGATTCTGTACGATCATTGCAATGGAGAAGCCAGCCACCAGACCGCCGAAAAAGCATCCCACCGGGATGGTGAGCAGACCGAAGAGAATTCCCTGCGCCAAAGGCCGCTGATCCTCTTTCGGAATGATGCCGAGAGCCACCGGGATGTTGAACACAATGGTGGGGCCGAGGGTGCTGCCCACCAAAATGCCGCCGAACAGCGCTGCCTCCGGGGATTGCGCCAGATCCTGCGCCAGAGAAGCACCGCCCATGTCGCAGGCGAGAATGGTGCCGGCGAACATGGCAGGGTCTGCACGGAACAGCCGGAATACCGGCACCAGCACCGGATTGAGCAGGCTTGCCAGCACAGGAGACAATGCAATGATACCCAGCATGGCAAGGGCAAGGGAGCCCATGGCCAAAATGCCGTTTTCAAATTCCGCGCCCAGACCAAAGCGATTGCCTAAAATTCGGTCAATGGCACCCAGCACCATAAATGCCAGCATGAGATAGATGATGATTTCATTGACGCCCATTTGGCACCTCCTGATCCAAAATACCTACGATGGCGGCATCCACCGGCACATTGTCCGCGGCAATTCTGGCCGATGAACCGAAGCACAGCAGCACCCAATCTCCAACACCAGCACCGACTAAATCCGCCGCTACCAGGCATTGACCGCCGCACTGCACTGTCTGCAGGATCTGTCCGGTGAGAGCCGGTGCCTTTTTTGTGGACCAGACAGAGCCGGTCACCTTTCCGATTTTCATAGCCTACCTCCCAGTATATCCCGCGCAAGGGGAGTGAATCGAGCATTGGATGGTGGTGACATCCCCTGTTCACGGCAGCTTTTGGCGATCTTTGCGGTGATCAGCGGTGAATTTGGGACATCCTGCAGAAGATGTATGCCCCATTGAGAAAGTGTCCGCTCCGTGGACAGGCACGCTGCATACAGCTCCGGGGCATAGTCCGGGCCAAGCTGCCGATGCTCCAGCCCCGGAAGCCACAAATAGACCGGGATGCCCTCCAACAACGCCCGAAGGGCCTCAGGATAATCGAACCGCAGAAGCTGACTAACCCGAAGAGAACCGATCATCACAACTTCATAAGGGGAAGCTTCCACATAGGAAAAGCCTAAGGAAATCTCCGGCGGATTGCCGATGAGCAGAGCCCTTTGCATGGCTATGGGATGATCAGAGCCAGATCGCCCGACTTCAGGCCGCAGGCATTGGCCTCGTCCAGATCAATGTGGGCATAGGGGGCAAACTCCGGATGCACCCGGACGCAGACCTTTTCAAAGGTGGTGGGTCTTGCGGAGAGACACCGCAGCTTTACCATCTGCCGATCCTGAAGTCCACGGCGCTGTGCTTCCTCCGGGGGCATATGGATATGGCGCTTAGCCACGATCACGCCTTTTTTCAGATCAAGCTGCGCCCGTTCTGTGCCGATGCATACGCCGGGGGTATCCTTGGTATCGCCGCTGAGCCGTACCGGTGCCTGAATGCCCAGGGTAAAGCAGTCCGTCAGAGATATTTCCACCTGCGTTTCTTTTCTTGCAGGGCCAAGCACCGCCACACGGGAGAATTCTCCCTTTGGCCCTCGTACCCAAACCCGCTCTTTGCAAAGGTACTGCCCCGGCTGAGAGAGGGGACGGGCGGGGGTCAGATCATGCCCAAAGAGGGCATTCGCATCTTCGGCAGTGAGATGCACATGGCGGGCAGAGGCTTCCACCTCCACAAAGAAGCGCTGCATGAGTTCCTGCGTCAGTTGTTCCGTATCCATCATGCGCCCTCCTTTTTTCTCTGGATCATCAGGATCCACAGAAGGCTGGAAAGCCGATTCCAGAACAGGATCAGATCCTCCCGGTCAGGCTTCTCGTTTCCTTTCTGAAATGCCCGATATGCCGCCAGCTCGCATTGCCGCACCTGTGTCCGCAGACGGTTGAGCTGTAAGAGCAGCTTATCGTCCTGTACCTGCGGCATGAAATGGGGCTGACTATAGTATTTTTCCGGATGATGGCTGCGCTCCCGCAGCTGTGCCGCGCTCATGCCACAGAGCTTTACTTCGGGCATGGGTTCCCCCAGCACTTCGCAGCGCATGGCATGGCGAACTGCCTTTAGAATCTCGCCCAGTGCGGCAAAGACCTTTGGCGCGCCGCCGGCCTCCTTCTGGCACAGCAGGATTTCTGCTTCCAGGGCATCCACCATGCCCCGCAGCGCAATGCGGGGATGGTCTTTGCCTACTAAGGTTTCCGCGTTCAGGTGGGTCATATGCTCCGGTTTGTCCGGCATTGGTTTCCGACGCCCGGTTTCCTCGCTTTCGCACAGTTCGATGTGCTCCAATCGGAGGAAGCTTCGGGCAGCCGGGGTCAGCCGATCCTCCGGACCGAGATAGAATACCCTCTTACCGTCCTTGTGGCGGATGCTGTCTCTTACTGTCTGTTCCGTGTAGAGCACACTCAAGCCTCCGAATGGGCGCTGCCGTGGGGCAGAATGGCGTCCACCTCTGCGTGGGGACGGGGAATGACATGGACGGAGAGCAGCTCGCCCACCTTTTCCGCTGCGGCTGCGCCTGCATCCGTGGCGGATTTGACCGCACCCACATCGCCCCGTACCATGACGGTCACCAGACCGCCGCCTACCTGTTCCTTACCAACAAGCTGCACATTGGCAGATTTTACCATTGCGTCAGCCGCTTCGATCGCGCCCACAAGGCCCTTCGTTTCGATCATACCCAGTGCGTTTGTATTTGCCATAATGATTTCTCCTTACATCTTAGAAAGTCGTTCCATAATTTGCGCCGTCAGCTGCTCAATGAGAGCATCGTTTTGGATCACCGCAGTTTTAGTCTGCCCTGTCTTGGCGGGCATATCCCGAACGCCCCATGCCACGCGGCGAATATTGATAAGGTCGATGGGGCCGATGTTGTTGGAAGAAGAGCTGCCGCCCAGTGCGCCGCAGCCAAGTGTCAGAGCGGGGAAGAGGTTGGTGGTGGCGCCGATGCCGCCGAGAGCTGCCGGTGTGTTCACAAGGAAACGGGAAACCGGCACCCGCAGGGCAAATTTTTCAATCACAGCCTGATCCTGTGCATGGATGGAGAAGGTGTGACCGCTGCCCTCCACTGCCAGAACCTCACAGACCTTCTCCAGTACCGCATCCTCGTTTTCCGCTTCAAAGCAGGCAAGGACGGGACACAGCTTTTCTCTGGAATAGGGGCGGGTGGGTCCTGCTTCATGTTCCTTTGCCACCAGTGCGGTGGTGCTGGCAGGGACGGTAAAGCCTGCCATTTCTGCAAGCTTTTGGGCGGATTTTCCCACCACAGCGGGGTTGATGCTGCCGTTGGGCCGAAGCAGCAAATTTGCCAGCTTTCCTGCCTCTTCGCAGTTCATCAGATAAGCACCGTGGTTTTTCAGCGCCTGTCGAAGCTTGTCCGCGCAGCAGGATTCCACGATCACGCTTT
>SVMC01000044.1 GCA_015067585.1 Oscillospiraceae bacterium | reverse complement strand
TATGCGCTCGTGGGCGGTCTGCACCTGTTCCGTTCCTCCCCGCAGGAGGTGACAGACTTTGCCCGCCGGGTGAAGGAAACCGGTATAGAATGCCTCGTCACCGGCCACTGCACCGGCGAGAATGCCATGAAGATCCTGAAGGATCATCTGGACGACCGGGTAGTGCAGATGTACTCCGGCCTCACAATAGAGATTTCCTGAAAAGAATCGGAGCAGCGCAAACGCGCTGCTCCATTACTTTATTCGTTTGTCCAGATGGCAAAGCCGCCGGGAAGTAGGGCGGTCTCCCGCTCATTTGCCGTCTCCAGCAGGCCGCCCAGCAGGAGCTTGCCTGTGGGAAGCTTCCAAGAGGTCTGGCCCTTGTTGCAGGAAAGGTGGATGGTCTTGCCTTCATATTCCCGCTGGATCTGGATGCAGCCACAGCCTGCTTCCGTCACCCGCACCGTGCCAAGGCGCAGCACCGGGCTGTTCTTGCGAAGCTGCCCGAGGCAGCGCACGAAATCCCGCAGGCTGAGGTCTTCCCTGCCCCAGGGGTAGCAGCGACGGTTGAAGGGATCGTCATAGCCTTCCATGCCCGCTTCATCGCCATAGTAGATGCAGGGCATACCCGGCAGCACAAACTGCAGGGCCATAGCCATGCGAAGCTGATACAGGCCCGTCTGCCGTGCGGCAGGGGTCAGGCAGCGGTCTGCCTTCTGCATCCGGCTGCCCTGGAAGGGGTCGGCCAGTTGGGTCAGGGCGCGGGCAGTATCATGGGTGCTGAGGGAATTCATCACGCACAGCAGAACCTCCGGCGGATAATTCTCCGTGAGGGTCTCAATGATGTCCCGGAGTCCGTTGCCATCGTCATGCCCGGCGCAGTAGCGCAGGATGGCGGTGCGCCATGGATAGTTCATAACACTGTCCAGCTCGCCGCCGGTAAAATAGGTACGGCGCACATCATAGGCGATCTTGTTGGAGGCATCCTCCCACACTTCGCCGATGAGCAGCGAGTTGGGTGCAATTTCCCGCATCCGCTTGCGCAGGGCACGCAGGAAGGGCTCCGGCAGCTCGTCCGCCACATCCAGACGGTAGCCGTCCGCCCCCAGCTTCAGCCAGTGGGCAATGACGCTGTCCTCATCGTAGATGATATAGTCCATATAGGACGGCTCCAGCTTCCTGACACAGGGCAGGGTATCGATGCCCCACCAACTGTTGTACTGGTTCGGGAAGGACTTGAAGTCGTACCACTTGTAATAAGGGGAGCTTTCACCGGTCAGAGCGCCGTTTCCGAAGCGGTTATGGCGGTCAAAATAGATGCTGTCGCTGCCGGTGTGGGAAAACACACCATCCAGAATCACCTTCATCCCCTGCGCATGGGCCGCCTCACAAAGGGCGATAAAGTCCTCCTCCGTACCCAGCATGGGATCCACCCGCTTATAGTCGCAGGTGTCATAGCGGTGGTTGGAATAGGCCATGAAAATGGGATTAAGATAGAGATATTCCACCCCAAGCTGCCGGATCTCAGGCAGCTTTTCCTGAATGCCCCGGAGATTCCCGCCGAAGAAATCGCTGTTGCGCACCTCTCCGTTCTGATCCGGGCGATGCTCCGGTGTACCGTACCAATCCGAGCGAATCTGGAAGGGGCCAAGCTTTTCGCTCAGGTCGCAAACACCGCTGCGGTAATAGCGGTCCGGGAAGATCTGGTACATCACCGCGCCCCGGGCATCCGAAGGGACCGGATAGTCTTCCGGTACGCAGCTGAGCTGCCATTTGTCACCGGCGCACATATTGGTGTCGTTTCCCTGCTTGAAGAGGGGAAAATCCGTGGTTTTTGTAAAAATATCGAAGTAGTAGAAATACAGGCCGCAATGCTCCATGCTGAATTCGGCGCGGTAGATCTCATAGAGATCTTCCCGCCGCAGAAGGGGCATGGGAACCCGCCGGAAGGGTCTTCCGTCTTCCTCCTCCAGCACCAGCTCCACCCGCAGGGTCTCACAGCTGCAGGGAATGTGCAGATGCAGTGTGCAGCCTTGATCCGGTGTCAGGGTGCCGAAGGGCGTCTTAAATTCTGTTTTTTTGCTGTCGTATAAAATCCGCATAGAACCTCATTACTCCGCAATCAGCTCACGGAACAGCTCCATATATTTTCCGGCGGGAACATTCCAGCTCACATCCAGCTTCATGTCGGCGCTGATGAGATTCTGCCATTTTTCCGGTTCATCGGTGTACAGCGCGACGCAGCGCTCGATGGCACCAAAGAAATCGTCAGCATTATAGCTCTGGAAGGTGAAGCCTCTGCCCTCTTCGGTCTCGGGATTGTAGGCTGCCACGGTATCCTTCAGGCCGCCGGTCTCATTGACCACAGGAATGGTGCCGTAGTGCATGGCAATGATCTGGGAAAGGCCGCAGGGCTCGCTGCGGGAGGGCATGAGATAGATGTCCGCCGCGGCATAAAGCTGGCTGGCCAATGCCAAATTGAAGCACAGATTCACGGAGAGCTTGTCCGGATAGCGTGCCTGGGCCGCGCTCAAAGTCTCTTCAAACTTCTTTTCGCCGGTACCGAGAATGACAAGCTGTACATCCTTTTCCATCAGACGGTCAATGTTGTAGCACAGGAGGTCAATGCCCTTATGGCCTGCCAATCGGGTGATCATTGCCATCATGGGAACCTCAGGCCGCTGGGGCAGGCCGCACAGAGCCTGGATCTGGCTCTTATTGATGGCCTTGCCCTCCTGAACACTCTGCACATCATAATTGACAAACAGCGCCTTGTCCGTCTTGGGACTAAACACCTTGGTGTCAATGCCGTTGATGATGCCGGACAGCTTATAGCTGTTGGCCTGCAGAATGCCGTCCAGGCCGTGAGCATAGTAAGGATAGAGCAGTTCCTTGGCATAGGTCTCAGAGACGGTGGTGACACGGTCTGCTGTCTCAATGGCTGCCTTCATAAAGTTGAGAGAGCCGTTCATTTCCAGACGCTCCATGCACCAATCCGGCAGTTCCAGCACATCATAGAAGAACCATTTGTCCACCCATCCCTGATATTCCACATTATGAATGGTGAAAACGGTCTTCAGATTGCCGAAGGTTCCGGCAAACTCACTTCTCACCAGCAGGGGGATCAGCGCAGTCTGCCAGTCGTTGCACTGCAGTACATCGGGCTGGAAGCCCAGCAGGCACATGGAGGACAGCACTGCCTTGGAGTAGTAAGCAAAGCGCTCGCCGTCATCGCCGAAGCCGTAAGCACCGTCACGGCCAAAGTAAAATTCATTGTCAATAAAATAGAACTGAAGTTTTCTGCGGCGGCTGCGGAGCTTCAGAAGGCCCACATACTGCCGACGCCAGCCGAGATTGATCTCAAATTCGCTCACCAGTTCCAGCTGATCGGCATAGTTCTCCTTCACCCGCCGATAGCAGGGCAGGAAGACACAAACTTCATTATGGGGTACACTGGCCAGAGCCTCGGGCAATGCCTGCATGACATCACCCAGACCGCCGGTCTTGATAAAGGGTGCGCCCTCAGACGCAACCATTGCTATTTTCATACGATTTCTCCTCGCTTTAAGATAACAGGATGTTCGGGGGTGCCGATCAGGCGGGCACCGGGACGAACCTGCACATCCTTATCCAGAATGACACAGGAAAGGTACGCACCCTTGCCGACATTGACATCCTGCAGCAGAATGCTGTCCTTGATAACGGCATCTTCTTCCACATGGACGCCGCGGAACAGAACGGAATGATCCACATGACCTGCGATCACACTGCCGTCACCCACGATGCTGTCGCACACATCGGCGCTCTCGCCAAGGTAAGCGGGCACTTCGTTGCGGGGACGGGTATAGATGGTGAGGTCACTGCGGAACAGGCCACGGCGCACTTCGGGATCCAGCACCGCCAGAGAGTTGCGGTAGTATTCCTCAGTGCTTTCATTGAACAATGCTACATTGTCAAAGGCATAGGTGTTGACCTTGAGCTTGCCCGCGGCATATTCATGGAGCAGGAAGTCGCGCTCAAAGTGGTAGCGGCTGCGGGCAACTGCCTCGTCGCAGGCATGGATCAGATATTCACGGCGCAGCACATAGATGCTCATAGAGGCAAGATAAGAACTGTCGGCCTTATAGTCTACAGCCATATCCGTTACGATACCGTCTTCGCCCACCTGAACTGCCAGGTCAAGCTGCTTGGCGCCGTTGCAGATGCCGTCCTTGGTGACCATGGTGACATCGCAGCCGGACTCAACATGAGCCTTGAGGACCTTGCTCAGATCGATGGCGCAAAGCACACCGCTGTCTGCCAGGACCACATATTCTTCCTGCGCAAGCTCCAGGAAGATGCGCACGGAGTTCAGTGCGTCCAGCTTGCCCTGATAGGCACCGTACTGGCCTACGGCATAGGGAGTCAGGAACTCAAGCTGTTCGCCCAGCTCCATATCCCAGCTCTGACCGGAGCCGATATGGCTCATCAGAGACTGATACTTATATTTTGTGACAATACCCACATGATTGATACCGGAATTGGCCATGTTGGACAGAACAAAGTCGATCTGACGATAGCGGCCTGCAAAAGGCAGCGATGCAATGGTACGCTTGTTCGTCAGGTCACCCAGGGAGCTGTCGTAAATGCTGGCAAAAATAATACCCAATGCTTCCATAACACAATACTCCTTTCTATCAGCAGACCTTGCCGGGTTCGATCACGGCATTTTCCTTGATGCGGGTGCCCTTACCAATTACGCTGATCTCACGGTCTGCCTCATTCTCGCAGGCACCGCCTACCTGAGCACCGCCGCAAATGACGCAATCTTCACCGACGATGGCATTGCGGACTACCGCACCGGACTGGATGCAGACATTGGGCATGATCACGCTGTCCTCTACGATGGCACCTTCTTCCACGGTGCTGCCGGTAGAGATGACGCTGTGACGGACGGTGCCGAAGATCTCGCAGCCTTCGGCAATCAGAGAATTCTCTGTGACGGCACCGCGGGAGATATAGCTCGAAGGCATGGCATAGTTACGGGCATAGATCTTATCCTTGCCGTGCAGGTCGAATTCAGGGTTCTGGCCCAACAGTTCCATATTGGCTTCCCACAGGGATGCAATGGTACCCACATCCTTCCAGTAGCCGTTGAAAGCATAGGCGTAGAGCTTATGGCCGCTGTTCAGCAGGTTGGGAATAATGTTCTTACCGAAGTCATTGTCGGAGTTGGGATCTTCGTCATCCTCAATGAGGAACTTGCGCAGGACTTCCCACTTGAAGATGTAGATACCCATGGAGGCGTTGGTGCTCTTGGGGTGGGCAGGCTTTTCCTCGAATTCGTAGATGCTGCCATCTTCATTGGTGTTCATGATACCGAAGCGGGATGCTTCTTCCAGGGGAACATCACGCACAGCGATGGTGCAGTCGGCGCCGGTGGCTTCATGGGCACGGAGCATCTCGGCATAGTCCATCTTGTAGATGTGGTCGCCGGAGAGGATCAGCACATTTTCGGGGCGATAACGGTCGATGAAAGGAATGTTCTGGCAGATTGCATTTGCGGTACCCTTGTACCACTCAGACTTCTTACTTCTGGCATAGGGCGGCAGTACATGTACACCGCCGTGGGACTTGTTGAGACCCCAGGGCTGGCCATTGCCAATGTACTCGTTAAGCTCCAGGGGCTGATACTGGGTCAGAATGCCGACGGTATTGATGCCGGAATTGACACAGTTGGAGAGGGGGAAATCAATGATACGATACTTCCCACCAAAGGGAACGGCAGGTTTTGCCGTGTTCTCCGTGAGAACCTTCAGACGGCTTCCCTGACCACCGGCCAGCAGCATGGCAACGCAGTGCTTTTTTTCAAACTTCATGGCGTTACTTCTTGTCCTTTCCTTTTACAATTTTGGTCCTTTTAGAACCTTTGCG
This sequence comes from Oscillospiraceae bacterium, assembly GCA_015067585.1. Classification (GTDB taxonomy): domain Bacteria; phylum Bacillota; class Clostridia; order Oscillospirales; family Oscillospiraceae; genus SVMC01. Next base: position 6,305 of record SVMC01000044.1, on the reverse strand, counting down.
GCAGCTTATTCATGCGATAGAGGCTCACCGACATCCCCGGTGATGCCACCACCACACTATGCTCATATCCATTGGCGGCAACATATTCCGTATCACAGGCGGTCAGAACAGAACCGCTGCCGCCGAATTCCGCAGCATCGGAATTCAGCAGCGGGATCAGTTCGCAGGGCATCGGAATGCCGACACGGACCCGCTCCCGGTATACGGGACAGAAATTACAGATCACCAGAACGCCGTTGCCGTTTGCGTCCCAGCGAATAAAGCTGAGCATATTTTGTTCCGCATCGTCGGCATTGCACCAGCTGAAACCCTCCCAGCCGTGATCCCGCTGCCACAGGGCAGGGGTATTCAGATAAAGATGATTGAGAGTTTTTACAAAGTGATGCAGCTGACGATGCCGCTCAAACCCAAGCAGCAGCCAGTCAAGGCCCTGCCGGTCGTTCCATTCGATGAACTGCCCAAACTCATTGCCCATAAAATTGAGTTTCTTTCCGGGCTGGGCCATCTGATAGGCGAAGAAAGCCCGGAGATTCGCGAATTTCTGATCATAGTCTCCCGGCATTTTCTCTATCAGAGAACGCTTGCCGTGTACCACCTCGTCATGGGACAGAGGGAGGATGAAATTCTCGCTGAAGGCATATACAAGCTGGAAGGTGAGCTTATGGTGCTCCCATTTACGGTAGATGGGATCCTGCTTCATATAGGAAAGCAGATCATTCATCCAACCCATGTTCCATTTGAACAGGAAGCCAAGACCGCCGTCATAATCCGGCCTGGTAACTAAAGGGAAGGTGGTGGACTCCTCCGCCACCATGATGACATTCTTCCTTACGGAGAATGCCGCCCGGTTCAGCTTGCGGAAGAAGTCGATGGCTTCTAAATTCTCTTTTCCGCCCCATTGATTTGGCACATAATCTGCCCGCTTATAATCCAGATACAGCATGGAGGTCACTGCGTCCACCCGAAGGCCGTCCACATGGTAGACTTCCAGCCAGTGCAGGGCACTGGAGATCAGGAAGGATTGCACCGCCCCTTTTCCAAGATCGAAAATGCGGGTGGTCCATTCCGGATGCTCATTCATCCGGGGATCGGAAAGCTCATAGCAGCAGGTACCGTCAAACTCAAAAAGTCCGTGATCGTCCTTCGGGAAGTGGGCGGGGACCCAATCCAAAATTACCTGCAGGCCTGCCCGGTGGCAGGCATCCACAAAGCCCATGAATTCATGGGGTGAACCGTAGCGATGGGTGGGGGCAAAATATCCCGTCACCTGATAACCCCAGGAGGGGTCGTAGGGATACTCCGTCACAGGTAGCAGCTCGATATGGGTGTAGCCCATTTCGGCGCAATAGGGCACCAATTCCCGTGCCAGGTCGGTATAGCTGTAGTATCTGCCGTCTGCATGGCGCTTCCAGGACCCAAGATGTACCTCATAGACATTCATCGGCTGCTCAAGGGGATTTTTGGCATCCATATACCGGCGGTAATCGGCATCTCCCCAGCAATAGGTGTCCGTCCTGAAGATCTTCGCAGAGGTATCCGGCAGCGAATGAAAAGCAAAGGCATAGGGATCTGTTTTATACACCACGGTATGATCCGGACGGGTAATGCAGTATTTATATGCCTGACCTTCTTGTGCGAAGCCACTGACGGCTTCCCACACACCATAGCCAATGGGCCGCATAGGCAGATCCGCCGGGTTCCAATAATTGAAATCCCCGGTGACGCTGACCGCAGCCGCATTCGGCGCCCAAACGCGAAACACAAAACCACCCGCTACCTGATGACAGCCCAAAAACTCACCCGCATGGTAATTCTCACCCCGGGCAAAGGCTTCCAAGGTAGTTTGCTCTACTGTTGTCAAGGTGATTTCCCTCTCTTTGCCGCATGATCGCATTGATACAGTATCCTATGTTGGATTATACACAGTTTCTTTCACATTCTCAAGTATCCACATTGAAATTTGTTAATTTTGCACTCTTTTTTACTAACTATGAGGGATTTTTTCTCTTAACTTTTGTGCAATAATTCCCAATCTGTTTGTACCGCGGAAATCTCCGTGCTCTTTTTTCATAAATGTGTTATAATATATCCATATCAGCCGCGAATATGGCGAAAACCAAAGCATATGCCACCGCAAATTTGTCAGCTCGCTTAAAATAAGGAGGAACGCCATGGAGCCCATTTATGTCACCGGCCATAAGAATCCCGACACCGATTCCATCGTATCCGCCATGGCCTATGCCGCCCTGCGAAACGCACTGGGCGACCGGGAATATGTGGCTGCCCGTCTGGGTCATATCAGCGACGAGACCCAGCTGGTGCTGAACCGCTTTGGTCTGCAGCCCCCCATGCGCCTGAAGACCCTTCGCACACAGGTGCGGGACCTGGATTACGATACCCCGCCCGCTCTGAATCTGGCGGTCACCATCCGCCATACATGGAAGCTGCTGCACAGCAATGAAAGCATTCCCGCACTGCCGGTGTGCGATGACGAAGGCAAGCTCTACGGCATGGTATCCGCCGCCGAAATTGCCGACCACGATATGCAGACCATCCAGAACCCTGTTCTGGAAGCAGTTCCCGTGTTCAACCTTCTGAGCGTGCTGGACGGTAAGATCCTTAACGACGGCGGCTACCAGACCGATGAGGTGGGCGGTGAGGTCATCATTGCTCTGCCTCAGCAAAGGGAGGCCCTTTTGTTCTCCAATCCCAGGTCCATCGTCATCTGCGGCCACCAGCCGGAAATGATCCGACGGGCACTGGAGCTGAATGTAAGCTGCCTGATCGTATGTCAGGCGGAGGTCAGTGAGGAGCTTCGCTCCATCCCCAGCCGGACCTGCCTCATTTCCACCCCGCTGGAGGCCTTCCGGGCCGCCCGCATGGTGTACCATGCCGCCGCGGTGTCCCATATCTGCAAAACGGATGATCTTATTTCCTTCCATTTAGATGACTTCGTGGACGATGTGCAGGAGATCGTGCTGAAATCCCGCTACCGCAGCTACCCCATCTTAGACGAAAACGACCGGGTGGTGGGCACCCTGTCCCGCTTCCATCTGCTGCGTCCCAAGCGTAAAAGAGTCGTACTGGTTGACCATAATGAGCTTGCCCAATCCGTCGCCGGTCTGGAGCAGGCGGAGATTTTGGAGATCATCGACCACCACCGCCTTGCCGACATTCAGACAACAAACCCCATCTGGTTCCGCAATGAGCCGGTGGGCAGCACCGCCACCATCATCGCCGGAATGTATCAGGAGCGGGGCCTCATGCCCTCGGAAAAGCTGGCAGGTCTGCTGGCCGCCGCCATCGTATCCGATACCGTCATGTTCAAATCCCCCACCTGCACCCAGACCGATCACCGCATGGCAGAGCGCATGGCCCGCATCGCCAGAGTCTCTCTGGAATCTCTGGGGCAGGAGATCTTCTCCGTTGCCGCCAATGACAGCCGCAGCGCAAAGGATCTGTTCTTTGCGGACTATAAGGATTTCCATATCGCGGGCTACAATCTGGCGGTCAGCCAGATCACCTGCGTGGACTCTGAAAAGATGCTGGAGCGCCGGGAGGAATTCCTTGACCTGATGAAGGCCACCATGGAAGAGAACGACTACTCCATGATGCTGCTGATGCTGACGGATGTACTCCGCTCCGGTACCCAGCTCCTGTTTGTGGGCGATGAGGATGTGATCCGCAACGCCTTCAATGTGGCAGTGAAGGATAACACCTGCTTCCTGCCCAATGTGCTGTCGAGAAAGAAGCAGATCATCCCCATGCTCTCCGCATTGTGGGGATAATTCTGATAAATACAAAAATCGCCCGCAAAGCAGCCGAAGCTGCCTTGCGGGCGATTCGTTTACAATTACTTGATAGCCTTCTGGCCTTCCTTCTTGTTCTGTGCGCGGCGGAGCCAATCCTTGCCGTCCACGAAGCGGGAGACGATGTAGGATACCACATAGTCGCCTGCGGCGTTGACCATGGTTGCGGGGGGATCCACCAGCTCACCCAGCGCAAGGGCGATGGGATAGGCAACTGCCATCTGGTCGGGGAAGAAGATGGTGCAAAGCACCAGCTCGCCTACACCGCCGCCGCCGGGGATACCGGACATGGCCACGGAGGAGAACACCGCCACAACAATGGCCAGAACCGCCTTCCAGGTATCAAAGGGCTGGCCGAACATACCGAACAGGAATGCTACCTTGATGATGGCGGACATGGCGGAGCCGTCCATATGCATGGTGGCACCCATGGGAAGCACGATATTGCTGACATCGGAGGAGATGCCGGTCTCTTCTGCCACTTCCATGTTGGTGGGGATGGTGGCAACGGAGGAGCAAGTGCCGAAGGAAACGGCTGCCGGCCGGAGCAGATGCTTGAACATCACCTTTGCGCCGCCCTTGCCGCCGCCAAAGCGGGCATAGATGGGGAAGAACACGAACATATAGGCGAAGCTCATAGCATAGTACAAAATAAGCGTCTTGCTGTAGTCGCCGATCAGGTCTGCGCCGTGGGTGGCAACCAGGCAGGCAAAGAAGCCGAAGAAGCCGACAGGAGCATAGTAGCTGATGAGCTTGACCACATTCATGATGATGGTGGTGAGTTCTTCCAGGAACTTTGCAACCTTGGTCTTGGGGCCGCCGGACATCTGTACACCGAAGCCGAAGATGATGGCCGCAACGATCAGGGGCAGCATGGCCTTACGGGACAGGAGTTCTACAAAGTCAGGCTTGGTGAAGAAATTGACGATCATATCGCCAACGCCGAGGGTCTCGCCGATCTCGCCTTCGATCTGCTGATAAGTGCCGGTGACCAGGGGGAAGATGCGGCATACGATGTACATCAGTACCGCGGCAATGGCTGCAGTGACAAAAAATGTGACGACAGTAACACCCATGACCTTACCCGCGCGCTTGAGGCTCTTCATGTTGGCAATGGCGGAAGAGATGGAGCAGAATACCATGGGAACGACCACGCAGAACATCAGGTTGATGAACAGCGTGCCAAGGGGTTCCAGCACTGTGGCACCGGGCCAGACGGCACCCACAACGCAGCCTGCAATGATGGATGTCAGCATTGCAAGGATAAACCAGTAGTTCTTCAAAAATTTCTTCATAACGAACTTCTCCTTAACTCCTTTATTTTGATGTCCGTCTGTTCTCTCTTTGCGGACAATCATACAATATCATTAGACCAGATCCTCGTCGGTCAGTTCACCCCGGCATACCAGATTGGTGGGACCGGTGAGGTAGAGGTCGGTGATGGTGTCGCCTTGGCGCAGCACATCCATCCACAGGGTGCCGCCGGGCACATCCACCCGCACATTTTTCCCCGAGACCTCGCCCCGCAGGGTCAGCACCGCCGCCACACTGCCGGTGCCGGTGCCGCAGGCATAGGTAAAATCCTCCACGCCCCGCTCAAAGGTCTTCTCGATCAAATGATCCGGGCCAATGATCTCATAAAAGTTCACATTCGCCCCCTTGGGGAAGGCAGGATGGGAACGAAGTCCCCGTCCCAGAGGACGAAGGGCCTCAAAGTTCTGATCCCTAAGCGCCTCCATCGGCACCACCGCATGGGGAAGGCCGGGATTTCCCAGCTCCACATAGGCGCAGGGATAGGTAGTTCCCTCCAACTCCACCGGGTAATCGCAGCGCAGTATGGTGGGGTCTGTCAGGCGGATGCGATAGTTGCGGCGGTCGATGCGCTGACCGGTGACGATGCCTGCGGTGGTCTCAATGGTCTGCCGTTCTCCCGCAAGGCCGAATTCATAGCCATAGCGGCAGATACATCGGGCGCCGTTGCCGCACATTTCGCCAAGAGAGCCGTCCGCATTGAAGAACTGCATTCTGAAATCCGCAGTCCCTTCCGCCTTTGCCACTGCCATCAGGCCGTCCGCACCCACAGACAGGTGCCGGTGGCATACGATTTTGGCAATTTCGGAAAGCTCTGCATCGCTATAGCGGCCATCCCGGTTGTCGAGAATGATGAAATCATTGCCCGCGCCGTTCATTTTCACAAACTGCATCCATGCCACCCCTTACTCATTTAAGCTTATTATACCGCTTCTATTTGCAATGTGGAAGGGATAATACTGCCAAAAACCTTGCAAAAAATGCGCACCGTGCAAAGCTTTATTCTCACACGGTGCGCTAAAAGGATTCTCGCGATCAATCGGTATTATTTTTCAAACAGCAGGTCCATAAGCTGGGTGCCCGCTTCCACATAGGGGCCTTTTTCTCCGTTTGCTTCGGTGTAGCCAAGGCCAAGGCCGGTATCCACCCGGCTGTCATAGATCATATAAGGCACCGGGTCACCGT
>SVMC01000043.1 GCA_015067585.1 Oscillospiraceae bacterium | reverse complement strand
ATATTTTGTTTCAAGAATTGCTAAAGAAGTGTAAAGAGCTTGGATATAATGAAATAAAATGTTTTCCTTTTAAAACAAATATAGCAACCATAAAGATTATGATGCCCAATAAAGTAATACAACTTCCAATTGTCGAACAGATAAGGGCGCACTTCTGTACACCATTCGGTGTCGTGCGTATTGTGCGGTTTGCACCATACTAAAGCCTCCCCTGTGTAAGGGGAGGTGCCCTGCATGGGCGGAGGGGTTGTCAATCCCTCAGTCAGCTCCGCTGACAGCTCCCTTTACACAAGGGAGCCTTTCCTCAGAGGCATTCTGCCTAAGAGCAAGATTCTACCGTGGTGCCAAATTTGGTCACGGCGATCTTGTTGGAGCGTGCCTGCCCCAAGCCCTGCATATCTAAAACGGCTCGTATCTTTGCGATACGAGCCGTTAACTGTTTTACGGACACCCACCTAAAGTCAGGGCTTTGCTTTTCGCTCAAAGGCTTCCGGCCTGCTTTGCTCTGAGCGTGCGGTTGTCTTGCCAGGGGTATCATCCGGAAACATTCCATCCTGTCATTTCGAACCATTTCACCGGGAAACCTCCCTTTTGCCTTGCTGACAGGGTGGAGGGTGATTATAATGGATGTATCTGAGAAGCGGAGGAAGCGGCTATGAAGAAACTGCGATATGGTATGGTGGGGGGAGGCCCCGAATCCTTTATCGGTGAAGCTCATAGAAAAGCGATTCAGCTGGATGCGCTGGCGGAACTGACCGCCGGCTGTTTTTCCCGTTCCTTTGAAAAGTGCCGCATCACCGGGGATATGGTGGGTATAGATCCGGAGCGCTGCTATGCATCCTATGAAGAGATGGCAAAGGCGGAAGCAGCCCGGGAAGACGGGATTGATTTTGTGGTAGTGGTTACACCCAATGCGAGCCACTATTCCATCTGCAAAGCGTTTCTGGAGAATGGCATCCATGTGTCCTGTGATAAGCCTTTGTGCCTGGAGGTGGAGCAGGCGGAAGAATTGTGCCGTCTGGCCAGGGAGAAGAATCTGCTGTTCCTTGTGACCTATACATATATGGGTCATGTGACAGCCAAGCACATTCGCCGCTATATTGCTTCCGGTAAGTTGGGGAAAATCCGCACTGTGATGGCGGAGTATCCTCAGGGGTGGTTGGCCCGTGAAGGGGAATGGGGCGGCAAACAGGGCGAATGGCGCTGTGATCCCGCCCAGTCCGGTGCGGTCAACTGTTTGGGGGATCTGGGAACCCATGTGGAAAATGCGGTGGCGGTCCTTACCGGCTTGAAGATTAAGCGTGTATTGGCCAGAATGGATGCGGTGGTACCCGGCCGCGTGCTGGATGATAATGATGTGGTCCTGGTGGAATACGAAGGCGGTGCTACCGGCTGCTATTGGACGAGTCAGTTTGCGATCGGTCACGATAACGATCTGCGTGTGCGTATCTATGGTGAAAACGGATCGATTTTGTGGAGTCAGGAAACCAGTGAGAAGGTAACTGTGATTTCCGCAGAGGGCATCATCACCGAGCTGCACCGGGGAAACATTGGCATCGAACCTGCAGCTGCAGCCTATGGACGTTTGCCTTCCGGTCATACGGAGGGGTGGTATGAGGCCATGGGAAACCTGTATCGATCCTTTACCGACTGTGTATATGCCAGGAAGAACGGTACTTTTACCGAGTCTATGATTGACTTCCCCACGGTAGAAGATGGCTTGGAGGGTGTGAAGTTTATCCATGCCTGCCTGCGCTCTCAGGCTAACGGCAACACCTGGGAAGAACTCTGAAAATAAAGAAAGCCCCCGGACAGGAAATGTTCCCGGCCGGGGGCTTTCTTTGCAAGTTTTGCTATCAAAAAAATGCCATTTGCCCGCGAGGGGAAATGGCATTTTTTCGAATGAATTACAGCTCTCTCGTCGCAATAATATCGGCGCCGGTGCCGCAGACGTTTTCGATGACCACATCGCCTACTCGGACGGGGGAGGTCACGGTGACGTCATCCAGGGCACGGACGACCTCTTCCATCATACCCTTGGGGATGGGCTGGGAGGTCTTGACCGGCAGGCGGCGCAGACGGCCGCCGGAAAGCTTCACGGTGGAGGTAATCATGCGCACGGGGTGGGTCAGTTCGTTTCGACCGTATTCCACGCCGCGTTCGCAGGAATTGCCGCGGACTTCCAGGGTTTCCTCATCCACCGTCAGGTGGCAGCCCTTGGGGCAGGTGATGCAAATGATATTTGCCATGTTATGCCTCCTCTACGCTGATGGTAAGTTCTTCGCCCGCGCGATCCAGGAGCACACGGGGCAGGGTGATCTTTTCCATTTCACCGGGGGCCATGTGATCCCGCTTGAAGCCGGCAATTCGGGTGTCACCGCTCATGACGCGGATTTCACTCTGACCGCAGACACGGTTCACGCGGAACAGGATCTCTGCATTCTTCCCGATGTTCTCCATGCGGATCGTGGAGGGCACGGTGTAGGTCACAGCATTGCCGTTTTTGACGGTGATGTGCTTGTCTGCTTCGGGGGTACCCTGCAGGGCGTGACGGGCGGCGGAAGCACCGGCCTTCTGAGCCTCGGCGGTCACATAGTCCACCAGGTCATGCACATGCACGACATTACCGGCAGCAAAGACACCCTCCATGGAGGTTTCCATGTTCTCGTAGACCTTGGGGCCGTTGGTGCGGCGGTCGATCTCGATCCCGGCGGCGCGGGTCAGCTCGTTTTCGGGGATCAGACCCACGGACAAAAGCAGCGTGTCGCAGTCGAAGATCATTTCGGTGCCGGGGATGGGGTTGCGGTTGGCATCCACCTCCTGCACGGTCACGCGCTCCACGCGGCCGTCACCTTCAATCTTGGTGACGGTGTGGGACAGGTACAGGGGAATATCAAAGTCGTTCAGGCACTGCACGATGTTGCGGGTCAGACCGCCGGAATAGGGCATGACTTCCACGCAGGCCAGAACCTTGGCGCCTTCCAGGGTCATACGGCGGGCCATGATGAGACCGATGTCGCCGGAACCCAGGATGACCACGCGTCGGCCGACCTGATAGCCTTCAATGTTCACATAGCGCTGAGCGGCGCCTGCGGTGAAGACGCCGGCAGGACGGGCGCCGGGGATGGAAATGGCACCACGGGTGCGTTCGCGGCAGCCCATGCACAGCACGATGGACTTGGCGGACAGCACCTGATAGCCCTTATCGCCATTGACCACATGGATTTCCTTTTCGGGGGTGATGTCCAGAACCATTGTGTCGGTCCAAACTTCCACTTCGGTCTTGGCTACGAGGTCGATGAAGCGTCCGGCGTATTCGGGGCCGGTCAGTTCTTCCTTGAAATAGTGCAGACCGAAACCGTTGTGGATGCACTGGTTCAGAATGCCGCCCAGAGTCGTATCGCGCTCCAGGATCAGGATTTTCTTGGCGCCTTCGTTGTAAGCAGCTTCCGCCGCGGCAAGGCCGGCAGGGCCGCCGCCCACGACGATGACATCATAAATGGTATGCATTACAGGGCACCTCCTTTGGTTTCCCCGATGATGATGACGGAGCCTTCCTTGTCCTTTAAGACATCCTTGGGATCCATGCCCAGTTCGCGGGCGATGATCTCATGGACACGGGGGCCGCAGAAGCCGCCCTGGCAGCGTCCCATGCCTGCGTTGCAGCGGCGCTTCACACCGTCGATCGTATGGGGAGGCAGCACGCCGTGGAGAGCGTCCACGATTTCGCCTTCGGTGATCGTTTCGCAGCGGCAGATGATGCGGCCATAGAGGGGATTGTTCTTCACGGCTTCAGCCTTGCCCTCGGGAGAGAGCTTGCGGAAGATGGTCACCTCGCGGCGGTTCACATAGGATTCCTTCTCGGTGAGAGTCAGGGTGTTTTCTACCAGCTTCACCGCGTCTTCAGCGATAGCGGGAGCGGAGGAAAGACCGGGGCTCTTGATGGCGCCCAGGGTGATCAGACCGGGGAGCGTTTCCTCGATCACGAAATCGGATCGGTTGGAGTTGGCGCGCACACCGGCGAAATTGCGGATATTGTCGCGGAAGGCGAGGGTGGGAACGGACTTGACAGCGGCATTGCGCACGAAGGCCAGACCTTCGGCGGAGGTAGCCACATCCCCGCGTTCGCAGGCCGCAGCGTTGGGGCCGACGATCAGATTGCCGTGGACAGTGGGGGAAACCAGAACGCCCTTGCCGTCCTTATTGGGGCACTGGAAAATGACGTGGTTGACCAGCGTGCCCTGAGACTTATCCATCAGGTAGTATTCGCCCTTGTTGGGAGCGGTTTCAAAGCCGGGAGCGGCGATGAGTCCGGTGACGGTATCGGCTTCGACGCCTGCGGCATTGATGACCACCTTGGCCTGGAAGTCGCCCTGGTTGGTATGCAGGGTGTAGCTGTCTTCATTCTTTTCAATGCCGGTGACGGCAGTGTTGAGATGAATTTCGGCACCATTCTTCACGGCGGCTTCCGCCAGCGCAAAGCACAGTTCCCAGGGAGCTACGATTCCGGCGCTGGGGGCCCACAGGGCGCAGCGCACTTCCTGGCTCAGATTGGGTTCCATCTCACGGACTTCCTCGGCGCTGAGAATCTTCACACCGGGAACACCGTTTTCCACACCGTTGCGGTAGAGCTTTTCCACGGTCTTCTCGTCTGCCTCGTCAAAGGCGCAGACAAGAGAGCCGATCTGCTTGTAGGATACCTGGTAAGCTTCGCACTGCTGGCGGGTCAATTCGTTGCCTCGCACATTCAGACGGGCCATTTCGGTTCCGGGCTCGGGGTCATAACCGGCATGGATGATTGCGCTGTTGGCACGGGTGGTACCCATGGAAACATCGTTTTCCTTTTCCAGCACAGCCAGACTGAGATCATACCGGGACAGCAGATTGGCGACATTGGCGCCAATGATGCCGCAGCCGATCACAGCTACATCGTACATGGGACTGTCCTCCTTATATGTTCATCACAGGAATTCCCTATGAAAATTACCGATATATAGTATACCATATTTCCACATCACTTCAAAGGCTCGGAAGGGATTTTTATGAGTTTCGGCGAATTGGCTTGCAGGGCGGGACGCTTTCGGGCATTTTGCCAAATGGTATCTATTACAGAATCATGCAGTGGTTTTATGCATATATGCATGCTTTAGTCAACTACCGAAGTAAAGCGGACGAATGCGGAAGAAGGGAGAAAGCACCGAAATCGGCCACAGTTAATGGAATAATATACTCTATAAATGCATAGATATCTAAGAAAAATATAAAATAGCTTATAATATGCATATAGTATATTACTAAAATACATGCCAAAACGGACGGAAAGCATGAAAAAGAAAATGCAAAAAATGCGAATATTATTCGAAATAAGGGTTGACAATTCCTTTTTCTGCATATATAATCATGCACATGATCCGTTGATCAAGTCCAAATTTATTCCAGAAAGGAATTTTAACCATGAAAAAGTACATCGCTCTCGTGCTCGCAGCTCTGACGCTGCTGGGTGTCTTCTCTCTCACCGGCTGTGCCGCAGAGGAGAAGAAGGAAGTTCTGACTGTTGCTCTGTCTCCCGACTTCGCTCCCATGGAATTCGTGGACACCTCCAAGACCGGTCAGGAACAGTACGTCGGCTTCGACGTGATGCTCGCCAACTACATTGCCGAGGAAATGGGCAAGGAACTGGTCATCAAGCCCATGAGCTTTGATGCCTGCCAGGCCGCCGTTCAGACCGGCAACGTCGACATGTCCATCTCCGGTTACTCCTGGACCGAAGAACGTGCCGAGAACTACAACCTGTCCGACTATTACTATGCCGGCGACAATGAGACCGAGCAGGTCATCATTACCACCAAGGAAAATGAAGGCAAGTTCACCGACGCTGCCTCTTTCTCCGGCAAGATCGTGGGTGCTCAGACCGCTTCTCTGCAGCTCCAGCTCTGCAACAGCCAGCTGCCCGAAGATTGCACCATTAAGGAATTCGTGGACATCGGTACCGCTTCCGAGGCTCTGCGTAACGGCAACATCGATGCTCTGGCCGTGGCTAAGGGCAACGGCGACGCCATCATCGCCAACAACGACGCTCTGGCTATGTCCGGCTTCGAATTCGTGGTGGACGCTGCTTTCGAAAACAACGTCATCCTGCTCAAGAAGGGCGATGATGAACTGACCAAGACTGTCAACGAGATCCTGGCTAAGGCTCTGGAAGCCGGTCTCTACGGCGAATGGTATGCTGAGGCTGAGGCTCTGGCCGGCATCGAAACCGCTGCTGACGTCACCTACGATGACGAAGGCAACGTGGCCACCGGCGACTAATCTTAATCCCGCAACACCCAACGCATGGCCGGGAATCCCCCGGCCGTGCGTTTTCCACGCTAGGAGCTTTCCTTAAAAAATCAGGGAGGATTTTTCAGTGATCGATTACTTCAATAATATTATTAAGATCATGTCCGAGTACTGGGATGTATTCCTGGTTACCGGTGTGGGCTATACGCTGCTGCTGAGCTTTATCACCGTGTTTTTCGGCGCGATTCTGGGTGTGTTCCTGTGCCTGGGACGCATGGCAAATTTCAAGCCTCTGAACTGGGTTGTGATTGCCATCGTGGAAGTGGTACGCGGCACTCCCATTCTGCTGCAGCTCTACATCGGCTACTTCCTGGTGCCCAAAATTCTGCCCTTTACCGTGCCGGATTTTCTCAGTGTATGTATCGCCCTGATTATCAACTCCGCTGCCTATACTTCGGAAATCTTCCGTTCCGGTATTCAGGCCGTGGATAAGGGCCAGACGGAAGCCGCCCGTTCTCTGGGTCTGTCCGCTTCCCAGACCATGACCCGCATCATCCTGCCCCAGGCCATCAAGAACATTCTTCCCGCCCTGGGCAACGAGTTCGTCATGATCATCAAGGAAACCTCCCTGGCGTCCACCTTCTTCGTAGGCGAGCTGATGACTTCTTACCTGAAGGTCAAGGGTAATACCTACCTGACCATGGAATGCCTTCTGATCGTAGGTGTCATCTACTTTGCCATGACTTCTGTGCTCAGCAAGCTTTTGAGCATCTTCGAGAGGAGGCTGAAGGCCAATGATTAGAACCGAGAATCTGCATAAGAGCTTCCATATCGCCGGCCGTGAGAATCTGCACGTCCTGCGCGGTGTGAATGAGCATATCAAAAAGGGCGAAGTTGTCTCCGTCATCGGCCCTTCCGGCGGCGGCAAGTCCACCTTCCTGCGCTGTTTGAATATGTTGGAAACTCCCGAAGAAGGCAAGATCTTCTTTGAAGGTGTGGAAATCACCGGTGCCAATGTGGATATCAACATCCATCGGCAGAAGATGGGCATGGTTTTCCAGCACTTCAATGTTTTCCCCCATCTCTCCGTCAAGGATAATATCACCCTGGCTCCCGTTCTTCTCAAGAAGAAGACCCAGCAGGAAGCGGATGAAATGGCCAAGGAACTGCTCAATCGTGTTGGTCTGATCGATAAGATTGATGAGCATCCCGGTCGTCTCTCCGGTGGTCAGAAGCAGCGTCTGGCAATTGTCCGTGCTCTTGCTATGGAGCCCGATGTCATGCTCTTTGACGAACCCACCTCCGCTCTGGATCCGGAAATGGTCGGCGAAGTTCTCGAAGTTATCAAGAATCTGGTGAAGACCGGTATGACTTCCGTCATCGTGACTCATGAGATGGGCTTTGCCCGCGAAGTGAGTGACCGTGTTCTGTTCATGGATGCCGGCCTCATTGCCGAGAGCGGCACTCCGGAGGAACTTTTCCGTCATCCCCAGAATGCCCGTACTCAGGAATTCCTGAGCAAGGTATTGTATTAAGTGATACGGGCTGCCCGAAAGGCGGCCCATTTTTTGCTGAAATGTGAATGAAAGAAAAGGAGTAAATCATGTCCTGCGAAATCAAGAATCAGGCTTTTGAGTACATTGATGCCCATGCGGAGCAGTTCACCGATCTGAGTCATAAGATCTGGGAATTTGCCGAACTGTCCCTGAAGGAATTCCAGTCCGCCGCATTGTATATTGACCTCCTCAAGAAGGAAGGCTTCACTGTCCGCGAAAACCTGGGCAATATCGAGACCGCCTTCTCCGGTACCTTCGGTTCCGGTTATCCTCACATTGGCATCCTGGGTGAATTTGACGCCCTGAGCGGCCTGTCTCAGGTTGTGGGTCTGACCGAGCGCAAGGAACTGGTCAAGAATGGTTCCGGCCACGGCTGCGGTCACAATATGCTGGGTGCCGGCTCCTTTGCCGCTGCCTGCGCCATCAAGGATTATCTGGAAAAGACCGGTAAGCCCGGTACCGTGACCTTCTATGGCTGCCCCGGTGAGGAAGGCGGCGCTGCCAAGGCTTTCCTGGCCCGCGAAGGCCTGTGGAAGGAACTGGATTGTGCTCTGTCCTGGCATCCCGGTGATACTCATGAGATCACCACCGGAACCAACAACTCCTGCACCCAGGTGCTCTATAAGTTCACCGGTGTGGCTGCCCATGCTGCCGGCAATCCCCATGAAGGCCGTTCTGCCCTGGATGCGGTGGAATTGATGAATATCGGTGTGCAGTTCCTGCGTGAGCATATGACCGATGAAGGCCGCATTCACTATGCTATCGTGGACGGCGGCGGTCTGTCCCCCAATGTCGTGCAGCCTCATGCCAGCGTTCTCTACATGGTTCGTTCCAAGAAGGTCGTGGACACCTTGGAACTCCAGCGCCGTGTGGATCTGATCGCGGAAGGCGCTGCCATGATGACCGAAACCACCTATGAGCGGATCTTTGTGGACGGAACGGCAGAGCTTCTGCCCAATACCACCCTGGAAAAGGTGCTCTATGAGAACCTCCTGGAAGTGAAGCTGCCTGAATATACCCAGGAAGAATGGGAATATGCCAAGGCTCTGAAGGCCACCTTCCCCGGCGTGGCGCCCGTCCCCGGCCTGGGTGCCCGTATGCGTCCCGAAATCGAAGCTCAGGTGCGTGAGCTCAGTGAGAATGGACAGCGTCCCATCAATGACTTCGTCTTGCCCTTCTTCACCAGCAATGATTTCCAGCCCGGCTCCACCGATGTGGGTGATGTCTCCTGGCTGGTGCCCACTTCCCAGATTACCGCTGCCTGCTGGCCTTCCGGCAACCCCGGTCATTCTTGGCAGAATGTGGCCTGCGGTGCCACTACCGTGGGTGATAAGGGCTTGATTTATGCAGCCAAGGTCTTGGCCGGTGCTGCCATCGACCTCTTCGAGGATGATGAGAAGATTCAGGCCGCCAAGGCTGAATTCGCCGATCGTACCAAGTACGGTGGTTATGTCTGCCCCATCCCTGAGGATGCAGTTCCCTATGTGATCGAGGAATAAGTAGATAGTTGCCGGGGAAGAGAAAAGTTTTTCAAAAAAGTGTTGACTTTTCTCTTCCCCGGTGTTATAATACTTCTTGCTTCCGGACGAAAGAACGGAACATGTGCCCTTGGCTCAGCTGGATAGAGCGTTTGGCTACGGACCAGAAGGTCGGGGGTTCGAATCCCTCAGGGCACGCCAAGAATCGACATTCTTCGAAAGAAGGATGTCGATTTTTACTTATTACCTTTTCACTATTCACTCTTCACGAAAATCCAAGAGTCGATTTTTGGCAGGTAATAAGTAATAGTGAATAGTGAAGAAGTGTGGTGGCGTTTCGCTTTGGCGAAACGCTTATTTTAATTAGGTTCCAAAGAATAAGTATTTCCGTTATAATAAAAACATCCTTTTCGTGAGGTGATAGCTATGGCAGATAGTCCTTTGTTGGTAAAATCAAAAGCATTTGCGCTAGATATTATCCGTGTGTGCAACGACATTAAGCAGAATAAAAAGGAAAGTGTGCTGACCAACCAGTTGATCCGTTCTGGAACAAGTATAGGTGCTAACATCCGCGAAGCCTTCTATGCTCATGGAAAAGCAGATTTTATTGCCAAACTACAAATCGCGCTGAAAGAATGCTCTGAAAGCGAATACTGGTTGGAGTTGCTCCTTGAAAGCGGATATTATAGTGACAAGACGATTCTCGATAAATGTATCGAGGTGAAGAGAATCCTAATTGCATCTATCAATACTGCAAAAGATAATAATAGTAGGGGTTGATTATTCCGTGGTTTATCGTGTTGACGAATTGATAGAGAATAAAATCAACCCTATTACCGGAAATCAGTATGATGATTCATAGATTGTCTTAATGCTTACCGATAGCACGGAATACCAATTCATGTGTGGCAGCAGAAACGGCAGATGACGCTTTTCGAGTCCAGTGTCAAATGAGAACCATCTCATGGGAGTAAGTACAATTCTCATCTTAAAGCGATGATCATATCAACGCCTGATTCTTGACTTCCTGAATCCCTTTTGTTATGATAGGAATGATTCCGAATTTAAGGAGGACGAACACCTCGATGTGT
The DNA here is from genome assembly GCA_015067585.1 of Oscillospiraceae bacterium. Taxonomy (GTDB): domain Bacteria; phylum Bacillota; class Clostridia; order Oscillospirales; family Oscillospiraceae; genus SVMC01. Next base: position 3,115 of record SVMC01000043.1, on the reverse strand, counting down.
GTAGTACGGATTCGCAAGTAAGCGCAGAATTTCCCGGTAACTGACCAGGGGATTTCTGCGCTTTTTTGCCTATCCAAAACAGCAAAAGAGGTGTTTTTTTCATGCCTGAAAACAGGGGCCGCAATCTGCCCTATTCCGTTTCTCAGAATTTTCTCACTTCCTCCGGATTGATTCATAAACTGCTTCGCCGTTCGGATCTTTCCTCTTCCGACACGGTGCTTGAAATCGGTGCAGGAAAGGGGCATATTACCCGCGCGCTTGCTGCGCGGGTTGGGCGCGTGATTGCGTACGAAATTGACCCCAGGTTTGCGGAACGGCTTCGCGGAAGTCTGCCAGGAAATGTAACCCTGTATGTACAGGATTTTTTGCAATGCCGCCTGCCGCGCCAGGAATACTGCGTTTTTGCCAATATTCCCTTCTCCATCACCACGGCTATTGTGCGAAAGCTCGCTCTTGGAACCAATCCGCCGCGTGCCATGTGGCTTATCATGGAGAAGGGAGCTGCCAGACGCTTATCCGGTTCTCCCAGACACAATGTCTTGTCGCTTTTGATTGCTGCCAATTATGATTTGCGCATTGTGCATCGTTTTCAGCGGGAGGATTTCCATCCCGCTCCCCGTGTGGATGTGGTGATGCTGGAATTCCGCCGCAGAAAAGTGTGCGATGTACGTCCCGAAGAATTCCCGGCTTTTGCATTCTTTGTCAAGCACAGCTTTGAGCATGGATTGTTCTCCTCCTGTTCTCTGTTAACCCACAGACAGATCCGTACCGCGTTGAAGCGGGAGGGGTTATCGCAGATCGAGCCCGGCGGTGAAGTTCGCTATATCCAATGGCTTTGCCTTTTTCGATGCTGGCGGAGATACTGCCGCCCATAAAACCAGCCTCCCTTGGGGAGGCTTTTTCGTTGTTCCGATTGCGTTCCTATGTTATACTGAACGCAGGAACCTATCAGGAGTTTATGATGATTGCTGCGATCTGGGAGCACAACGGATGCGATACCCTTCTGTATGCCCGGGATTATCCCGGAGCCTTCGCCCGCGGGGTGAATCTGGAAATCGCCCTTGGCAAGCTGCCTTGCGATGCGGCATCCTTTTGCCTTTGGGCGCACTGGGATTTGCCGCAGGATTCTTCCTGTGTCGTCGTGCAGGAAAAGCCTTCCGACCTTGCCATCCGCGATGCGGACAGCGATGTGATCTTTGATTCGGAGATGGATCCGATGACGTGGGAAGAGTATGAGATCCTTCGCCATCTGGCTCTGCGCTCCGCTGCGGATTTTCTTGCGCTCTACCGCAGCATTCCCAACCCGGATCAAAGTATTTTGCTGCCGCGAAGCACTTTTTATGGAGAACGTCCCCGTACCGCCCGGGAGATGCTGACCCATACCCAATCCGTCAATGATTACTATTTTGGGGAGATCCATGTGGACGCTGATCACACCGGAGATATCCTGTCCTGCAGGCAGCGGGCTTTTTCAACCCTGGAAGGCATCCCGGATTTCCTGACCCGTCCTGTCGAGAAGGGCAGCTATGGCGAATTCTGGTCGCTGAGAAAGGTGCTTCGCCGCTTCCTCTGGCATGACCGAATCCACGCGAAAGCCATGTATCGAATGGCTTGTCAAACCTTTGGTGCGGATGCGGTGCCGGATATCTTTTGCTTTGGGGGCTTGAAATGAAGCGTATCCTCATCATCGGCAGCAATGGCTCCGGTAAATCCACCTTTTCCTTTGCATTGGAAGAGATCTTGGGGCTGCCTCTCGTGCACATTGATCAGATCTATTGGCGGGACGCTTGGGAGGTCACTCCGCAAGAGGAATTCAGACAGCTTGTGCTGCAGGAGGCGCAAAAGGATTGCTGGATCATCGAGGGAAATCATATCCGTACCCTTTGCGATCGTCTTGCCTTTGCGGATACTCTCTTCTGGTTTGAGTTTGCGCCCATCGTGTGCCTGTGGGGGATTCTTTGCCGGGAATTCCGTTTTCGGGGAAAGGCGCGGCCGGATATGCCTGAAGGCTGCATCAGCCGCTTGGAAATTTCTTTCCTGCGCTATGCCTGGAGCTTCAATCGGAAGAATCGGGTGCGCATACAGGAGGCACTCAGCGCCGCACCCCATGTGAAGGTCATTCGCTTTACCTGCCGCAGGCAGGTGGAGCAGTATATACAACGCTTGCAGGAGGAAACCCATGCGCAGTTATAAGAATATCGCATACGGAAGTGATCCGGCGCAGAAGCTGGATCTGTATCTGCCCGAAACCGACACCTTCGATTTGTTTGTTTATTTCCATGGCGGCGGCCTGGAAGCCGGCTCCAAGGACAATGACGCGGTCATCTTTTCCTATCTGGCGGAAAAGGGGATTGCGTCCATCAGTGCGGAATACCGCATGTACCCCACGGCCCATTATCCCGATTTTATCGAGGATGCCGCCTCTGCCTGTGCCTGGGCGAAGGCGCATATCGGGGAATACGGAAACTGTTCCCGGATCTTCGTGGGCGGTTCCTCTGCGGGCGGATATCTGTCCATGATGCTCTGCTTTGATGCGCGCTGGCTGGGTGCCCACGGCCTCACAACCATGGATTTTGCAGGTTATGTGCATGATGCAGGCCAGTCCACCAAGCATTACAATGTCCTGCGGGAAATGGGTGTGGAAAAGGGCCGTATCATCGTGGATGAAGCAGCCCCCCTGTTCCACATCGGTGCAGATGAGAACTATCCGTCCATGCTCTTCATTGTGTCGGACAATGATATGCCCGGTCGTTTGGAGCAGACGAATCTCGTGCTCTCCACCCTCAAATTCTTCGGTCATGAGGATAAGACAACCCTGGAATTGCGCCACGGCGGTCATTGCCACTACGTGGGAGCCATTGATGAGAATGGCAGGAGTGTCCTGGGCATGATGGTGGAAGATTTCATGGCAAGCTGTCTGTGATCGGAAAGCCTGTTTCAAAAAGGACCCGCGGAAAGATTCTGCGGGCTCTTTTCTTTTTTGTGAAACCCCTTGCTTTTTCTTGTCTAACGCAGTAGACTATACTTACAGTCTAACCGTGTAGTCAAGGCGGATGTGAAATGGACACGCCAAAGATTTTTGAAAGTGAATACCGATTTTGCCTGATTTTGTGGG
>SVMC01000042.1 GCA_015067585.1 Oscillospiraceae bacterium | reverse complement strand
GCGTTCCGAACAAGGGCCTGTAGCCCCTTGCGGCTTCGCCTATCCCCGCCTTCAAGCCTGAAAATGCAAAACCATATAGTATGCCCAACTTTTCTAAGAAATATTCACAAACCCATTGACAAACATAAAGACAGGGGACGGTTCTGTGTCTTGAGAGAAACCCCGACTTCTATCCAGAAATAACCCGAGATAGCTTGATATTCTCGGCGTTTTCTGAACGTTCTTTTCAACGGACGCTTTCTGTCCTCTGACCAATTCTCAACCAAGCATCCTTGCGGGGCAGGTCATCCTGCCTTGCAAGGGTGCTTTTCTGATGCCGCAACCTATTTGACAAGAGTACAAAAGCGGTGTATAATAATGGTACGGGGAAGACAATAAAAGGGGTAATACCCCTTCCTTTGGGACGGAAAAGTTCAAAAGACACAGAACCGTCCCCTGTCTTTTCTGTCTTTTTAGTTTCGTTGCTGGAATTGTTTTTGCAGTGATCGGGATCGTATGTTTGATCGTTCGCGCAAAGTAATAAAGCATTTGATTTGACAGAATGAACATAGGTGCTTACTACATGAAACAGGAGGCCTTAGATGGGGATTATCAAAGCAAGTGTGACCGCGTTCCGCGGAGCGGCCGCTGACCAGTGGAAAGAGATGTTCTGCGCCGGTGAAATGGGCAGCGATGTTCTGATGACCCGCGCCAGAAAGCTGACAAGTCAAAACGGCGCGAATCAAGGCTTCGGCGAGGTCATCACAGACGGATCTATCATCGTTGTTGGCGAAGGGGAGTGTGCCGTTGCCACCGAAGGCGGAAAGGTCATCGGTGTATACGATCAGCCGGGAGAGCAGATCTTCAAAAGCAATCAGAGCAAAGGCGTTTTCGGCGGCGGTCTGAGCGCTTTCGCAAAGGATGTGGGCCGACGGATCGCCTTTGGCGGTGACATCACGATCTCTCAGCGCCTGTATTATATCAACACCAAAGAACTGACCGGCGGCACCATCCGGGCAGCGGGTGTCCCCCTGCGCTTCAAAGACCTCAGAGCGGGGGTGGACATGGACGGCGGTGTGAGCTGCTACGGCAGCTATACATTCCGCATTGCCAAGCCAGAGCTGTTCTATCGGGCGGCCATCCGCTCGATAGATGGTCGCGACCGCATGACATTGCTGAAGCAGATGGACAGTGAGGTGCTCACCGCACTGCCCCCTGCGCTGACACTGTTGATCCAGGACGGTGTCCGTCCCAACGAGCTTATGAAGCATACAAAAGAGCTGTGCCAGAAGCTCCGTCAGGTCATGAGCAAGGAATGGAGCGGGCTTCGTGGGGTCGAGGTGGTTTCTGTAGCGTTGGAATCTGTCAGGGTACTGGGAGCTGCGGAACTCCGCACACTGCAGCGGGATACGGCGTTTACCGATCCCCTCAGGGCGGCAGGACATCTTGTCGGCGCGCAGGCAGATGCCATACAGACCGCGGCTGCCAATCAATCCGGTACGCCTGCGTTGGTTGGCGCCGTATTGCAGCAACCGCCGACCCGGAGTGATGACTGGAAATGCAAGTGCGGCGCTGAAAACAAAGGAAAGTTTTGCATAGAGTGCGGTGAAAAGAAGCCTGAAGAAAAGGTGAAGTCTTACTGCGAAGAATGCGGCTGGAAAGTTGCAGACAAGCTTCACCCACCCAAATTCTGCCCCGAATGTGGCACACCATTCAAAAAAACGCAATAATCTACCTGCCGCTGTCCGGAGAATTCCGGGCAGCGGCTATTGGCATCTTTTGATATTGATGTGAGTAAATATCTTGCCTTTGGTACTTGTATTCTTCGTAAAAATAATACGATATATATTATTAAAACACAACGATATGTAAAAGTATAATTAACGAAAAGCACAAGCAAAGGACGAGGGAAATGAAATCTATATTGGAGCTTATTACAACTTATCGGGAGCAGCGTGGATGGAGTGAATACCAGCTTGCAGAACGCTCCGGCTTGCCGCAGTCAACGATTTCTTCGCAAAACAGGGGCGCAAGACAGGGGACGGTTCTGAGACAGGGGATGAGACAGGGGACGGTTCTGTGTCTTGAGAGAAACCCCGACTTTTATCCGATGATGATTCGAGAAAGCTCCATATTTTCGGTGTTTTCTGAATGTTCTTTTCAACGGACGCGTTCTGTCCTCTGAACAAATCTCAACCAAGCACCCTTGTGGGGCAGGTCATCCTGCCTTGCAAGGGTGCTTCTTTGCTGCTGCGATCTGTTTGACGGAGGTTAAAAAGGTGCTGTCTCACAAGAGGCAGCACCTTAATATTTTAGATCAAAGGCCCAACAAACGGGCGGCGTTATTATAGAGGATATCTGCTTCCACTTCCGGAGAAAAGCCAAGGGAGCGGAAGATCTGATATTCCGTTCTGGGGTCCCACATGGGATAGTCGGAGCCAAACAGCACCCGATCTGTGCCAAAGGCTTCGATATAACGGCAGAAGGTCGCCTTGTCCATGGTAAAAGAGGTGGAAGAGCAATCCACATAGAGATTGTCAAAGCGGCCAGCCAGCTTCGGCACCGCCTCATCCCAGACCCGGTAGCCGCACAGATGGGCGCCAATGAAGGTCACATCCGGGAAAGCCTGCAGCACCGGCAGGATCTCATCGGGATTGGAGTAGGAATAGCGGTCATCTCCCGCATGGAACAGCACCATCAGGCGGCCACGGCAGGCCTCAAACATCCGCATACAGCGGGGGTCATTTAAGGCGACCTTCTGAATATCGGGATGGAGCTTGATGCCCCGAAGGCCCATGGCGCAGATCTCATCCGCGATGGTCTCAATGTCTTCACTGTCCTGATGGATGGTGCCGAAGGCCACAAAGCGGCCGGGATATTCCTGCACCGTCTGGGCCAAAAACGCATTGATCTTCCGCACCTGCTCCGGCTTGGTGGCAACAGAGTGGATCACGCAGGTGCCGATCCCCACCTCGTCACAGCGCTGCAGCAGATCCCTCGCGTGGCCCTGGCAATCACCGCATTCCACACCGTAGAAGCTGCCGGTGCTCTGTCTGGCCTTATGTGCGATCTTTTCAGGATAAATATGACAATGGAAATCAATGATCTTCTGCATGGCTGCGCCCTACGTTTCTATGGATTGCCCGGCTCAAAAAGCCAAAGCACCACGAATTATAGCGCTGTCATTTCCATTCGTCAACTGCCCGCAAGCTTTTTCGTCAATCAAACGCAAAACCAAAGTAACATGGTGCCATTTTTTGTTTGTTCTTCAGCCATTTCAGCATCCCATGGGGCTGCGCTTCTCCCGGGAAGGAAACCTCCGCCGCCTCTGCTCCAAAGGCTTGGCACAGGGCTGACACTGCGGAATTGTTATCTTCCGACAGCAGCTCCAAAACCCGGAGGTTTTCCCCACTTCCCTGCTGCACCGTAGCGCAGCCTCCCTTTTCAAGGCGGTAAAACCGGCAGCCGGTGGCGCTGAGATAGTCAATCGCCTCCCGTGTCCACTCGCAGTGGGGCATAGAAAGAAAGCTTTCCCGCAAAGAAAGATAAGCAGATGGAGAGATCTGCTGCATTTTCCCCGGGGTTTTATCTGCTTTCAGATTGGCCGTATCGTGATAAAAAGCGGTTTCATAGCCCATGGCGCCGTAGAAGCGGTAGAGGGAATCTCCTGCAGGACAAAGGGAAGCAAAGACCCGATCCTGCAGGAGAAGGCTATGCTCCAGCTCCTCCATGAGGCTCCTGCAAAGTCCTCTGCCGCGAAACTCCGGATGAGTGGCAACGGCATAGATATAGGCACCGGGGAATGTCCCCCCGTCCATATGGAGTGTGGTGGGCAGCCAGCTTGCCATGGCGGCAATTTTCCCGTCCTCCTCGATCACACGGGTGTGAAGCTTGGGCGGAAAAAGGGCGAAAAAGCAATCCGTGACCGATTCATCGTCCCCAAAGCACAGCTTCCACAATTCCTGCAGCGCCTGCTGCTCCCGTGGCAGCGCCCAGCGGCTTCTCACAGCGTGACCTCCAGACGAAGATAGCCACGGTATTTTTCCAGAAGCTCATCCGGGTGGTAGGACAGCTTGGATTTACGAAGGCCGGGAAGGCCCATATCCTCCTCCCGGTTGAGATAGCGGATCTCGGGATACTTTTCATGGATGAGTCTTGCAAATTCCCGATTGATGAGGGGATATGCCCCGTGGATATCCGCATACGACTTTTCAAAATTCACATCAAAGGTATCGGTACGCAGGCGATTGCCCATGGTCATGGCTACCATGCCATCTTCCGTATACAGGGCCAAACCCTCTAAACCAAGATCCTCAAAGGCATCAAAGGCGCGGGAGATGGCCACCTTTTCCAGTGTCCAATCCTTCTCCCCATCGGCATGGAGACGATACCAATCCGCAGCTAAAGCACGACATTCGTCCAGATTCTCCTTCGTGATGGGTCTGGTATACCAATCGGGATGGTTTTCTATGAAGCGGTTGATGTGATTGCGCTTTTGCTGCAGCTTTTTTCCCTTGAGTCCGGTCAGACGGTCAATATCATAGAGATAGTCAAAGCCGTCCCGATTGGGAGAGAAGCCAAATCTGCCGGGGTACAGGCGTTCCAGCTCCTGCACACACTCTGCACAAAGGCCATACAGCCGCAGGGGGATGCCCCGTTCCTCCGCATCCGCGCTCAATGCATCGATGATCTTCTGAAGATTCCTTTTTCCGGGATAGACATACATACTTCTTCCATCCCAGTGGGAAAAGAGCACCAGCTCCCCTTCTACGATAGCAAACTGCTGCTGTCCCCAGAGGAAAATATTGGTAAAGGAATATTCACAGCCACGGTACTCCGCAGCCAAAAAAATCGGCTGAAGCTGCTCCCGGTCGGCCAGTGTGGGTCTTCGGAATGCGATCATACACTCAATCCTTCCTTCGTTCACGATCTGTTATATTATTGTAGCACTCCTTCCAATATTATGCAAGCAGGGCCATGGTTGCATTTTGCTCCCTTTTCGGCTACAATATAATAAACTATATTGGGAGGAAGCGCCATGAAAAAGATTTTGACCGCCATGTCCGGTGGTGTGGATTCGGCGGTATGCTGTGACCTTCTGCGCCGTCAGGGCTATGAGGTAGGCGGCGCCACCATGCTGCTGCGCTGCGGCGCGGAAGGTGAAGCCGAGGATGCACGGATGGCGGCGGCACAGATGGGTGTTCCCTTCCATCTGTTTTGCTGGCAGAAGGAATTTCACGATCGGGTGGAATCGGATTTCTGCCGCGCCTATGCATCGGGAAAGACCCCGAATCCCTGCATCGTTTGCAACAAAACCATGAAATTTGGTCTGTTTTTGGATGAAGCCCTGCGCCTTGGCTATGACGGCATGGCAACAGGCCATTACGCAAGAATAGAGCATGATAAGGGCGCAGACCGCTGGCTCATCCGCATGGCGGAAGACCGGAGCAAGGATCAGACCTATATGCTCTACAGCCTGTCACAATTCCAGCTTTCCCATACCATTCTGCCCCTTGGCGGCATGACAAAGGCCGAAGCAAGGGAGCTCGCCAAAGAGCTGAACCTGAGCCTTGCCCACAAGCACGATAGTCAGGACATCTGCTTTGTGCCCGATGGCGACTATTGCGCCTATCTGCAGCGCAGCGGCCTTACCCTCACCCCCGGTCGATACCGTGATCTGGAAGGCAATGACCTCGGTCCTCACAGAGGTGCGGAGAGCTACACCATCGGCCAGCGGAGAGGTCTTCACCTGAGCTGCGGAGAGCGGGTGTATGTGGTGCAAAAAAACGGCACCGATGTCATCATTGGGCCAAATGGTGCGCTGTTCTCAAAGCGGGTACAGGTCGGAGATGTCAATTATATTGCCATTCAGAATCTGACAGCCCCCCGCAGAGTGCGGGCGAAGGTTCGCTATACCCCCCGCTTTGCCGACGCCACCCTGATCCCCACGGAATACGGTGCGGAGCTTCTCTTCGACGAACCGCAAAGAGCGGTCACACCGGGTCAGGCTGCGGTATTCTATGTAGATGACTATGTGCTGGGCGGCGGCACGATCCTTGGTGCAGGCAAAGAATAATTGAAAAATGTTTAAATCGGGTTGGAGTCCAGATGGATTCCAGCCCGATTTTTCGTTAATTCATTTGATATTGCTTTTTGAGATCGTGCATCATGTTCACATACCGTTCTTTACAAGCGGACAGCTCTCCCCTTCTGAGTGCCTCATGGCAGGGCGTAAGATAGTCCAGGTACAGACGGTCATAGACCGTTTTCCGATCCTCGCAGAAGTCAATGCGGCTGACGATGCCGGGAGCGCAATCGTAATATTCCCGAACCAACTCCGCCCCATCGGCACAGGACATGAGATATCCGTCACGGAAGGCACGGAAGTCCTGCAGCATAGCGCAATCATCCGCCTGACCACGGAATTCGCATACCGCCGTGGTGATGAAACACAAGGGACGCTTTTTGAAGCCATTTGCCAAGTCATCATAGGTGGCCAGTTCAAAGGGGGAATCCGGATGGTTGTCCATCCAAAGCTCCCGCAGCTTTTTGCTGAAGCTTAAACCAATTTCCGGCGCGCACTTACGAATAGTGGGGACCATGAAGATGGCGATGGTAAATTTCGTCCGCTCAATGATCTCGCTGCGGCGGTGACGAAGCTTCCATCCCTTCTGCGCCTCAAACCAATCCTCAATTTTCTGCATCAGTTCCTTTGCGGCCTTGGCAAGAAAGTCCTCTCTGTTCCCGTGATAAGCCAGAGTGCAGCGCTCCAATGCCTCAAAGGGAGCGGCGCACTGGGCATAATAGCTGTCAAAATAAGAAAAGAACTCCGTTTTCGTCACACGGCCCATGGAATCCGGAAAATCCACCGCTGCGTGCAAGGCTTCCTTCGTAAAAACCTTATAATCTTGGACGGCATCTGCCGGTTTTTCTTCCTCGGTGATCAGTTCATAGCTGAAAAGTCTGGAACCACAATAAAGGCAGGAGAATTCCTTCAGCTCCTCAGGGATCTGCAGGCGCTTGCCGCATTTTGGGCATTGTCCTTCTCGCATCTGCATCGTTTCGCCTCCTAATCCATTTTTTATTATTTTTTCACACTTTCTCTTGCCTGTCAACCAAATTCTTTCCCAAGCCTGATAATTATAGAAATCCCGGAAATACTACCACCAAGAAAAGGAGGAATCCTATGGAGCAGTTTTATTGTACGACCCGGCTGTTTTTCGGCCCGGATGCCCTGCAGGCACTGCACAGGGTCAAGGCAGCAAAGGCCATGGTGGTAACCGACCGCTTCTTTTCCGAAAACGGCACAGCAGAGCGAATCGGGAAGATGCTGCCCGGCTGTCAGATCTCTTATTTCGATCAGGTTCTTCCTGACCCAGAGGTTTCTCTGGTGGCAGAGGCCACGGCACTGCTTGAAAAGAGCGAGGCCACGGTGCTGCTGGCATTGGGCGGCGGCAGTGTGCTGGACTGCGCCAAGGCCATGGTGTATTTTGCCAAAAAGCGCCCCATGCTCATTGCCATCCCCACCACCTCCGGCACCGGTTCTGAGGTCACATCCTTCTCCATCCTGACCCATGACGGGGTGAAGCATCCCCTTGTGGATGACAGCCTGCGGCCTGACTGGGCGATTTTGGATGAAAGTCTTGTCAGCACCCTCCCGCCTTCCCTTGTGGCGGATGCGGGCATGGATCTGATCTCCCATGCGGTAGAGGCGATTGGTGCGAAAAATGCTTCCCCATTCACCAATGCGCTTTCCCATCATGCCCTTGGCACCGCCCTTCATCTGCTGCCCCGTTCCTTTGAAGGCGACAGTTCTGTGCGAGGCCGCATTCACGCTGCGGCCACCATGGCGGGAATGGCCTTTGACCGGGCGGGTCTTGGTATGTGCCATGCCCTGTCCCATGCTCTGGGAGGCCGCTTTCATGTGGCCCACGGCAGGCTCAATGCCGTCTTACTCCCTGCCGTGATGCAGTTCAATACCCCGGAGGCAATCGCTCGCTATGCGGATGCAGCCCGGACCTGCGGCATCGGCTATGCCAACGATCAAATGGCCTTCCGCAGCCTGCTGCAGCAGCTCAAGCAGCTCAGGCGAACCCTCAAGCTGCCCCAGACCCTTGCGCAGACAGGCATTTCACCCTCCCTTATGCGACAGCATTTGGGTGAACTGGCAAGGGCCGCCATGGAAGATCCCTGCATCAACAGCAGCCCCATTCAGCCGACACGGCGGCAACTGGAAGAAGTTCTGGAGGCGATAAGCGAATGACAGAATCCCTGCTGTCTGTGGGCATCGACATCGGCACCAGCACCACGCAACTTGTGCTGTCACGGCTGCACCTTCAAAACCGCGCAAATCCCTTCAGTGTGCCGGATATTGCCATCAGCGAAAAGGAGATCTTATATCGAAGCTCCGTTCATTTCACCCCCCTGTCCTCTCCCATCCGCATTGATGCTCCGGCGATCCGTGCCATTGTGGATCAGGAATATCGGGCAGCAGGTGTTGAAAAAAGTGAGATCCAGACCGGCGCCGTCATCATCACCGGGGAAACCGCAAGGAAGGAAAATGCTGCCGAGGTGGTGAAAGAACTCAGCGGCTATGCCGGGGACTTCGTGGTTGCCACAGCGGGACCGGATTTAGAGGGGGAATTGGCCGCCCGGGGTGCGGGCGCGGCCCAATGGGCAAAGGAACTGAACCAACCACTGATCCACATCGACATCGGCGGCGGTACTTCAAACTTTGCTGTTTTTGAAGATGGCGAACTGACGGACACCGGCTGCATCAATGTGGGTGGGCGGCTCCTCCGGCTTTCCTCCACAGGAAAATTAGAGTGGCGTTCCCCGGTTTTGGATGGATTATTTCAGCCGCAGGTCGGTGATACCGTCACTCTTGCCCATATGGAAGAATTGGCAAAGCTCCTCACCCGGGCATTGGAGGAAGCTGCGGGAAAACGGTCAAGATCCGATCTTTCCCGCCGTCTGATCACCAACCGGCTGCCGAAGCTGCCGACAAAGACCCCAGCCTTTTCCTTTTCCGGCGGTGTGGGCGCACTGATGGAAAATGCCCATACCCTGCCGCCCCTTACCTACGGCGACCTTGGGGTGATCCTTGCTAAGCATATCCGTGCTTCCCGTCTGACAGAGGGAGTTTTTCGCATCTGCACCGATGCCATCCGGGCAACGGTCATCGGTGCCGGCTGTCATGCCACCTCCCTGTCCGGCAGTACCATCTTTCATCGGGATGTAAAATTCCCTATGCGGGGTCTTACGGTGGCCTGCCTCACCAGAGAAGAATCCGCTGCTTCATCGAATGACCTTTCGGAAACCATACGGCGAAAACTGGAGCGGCTCCGCAGTCACGATGGTTCGCCTATGGCAGCCCTGTCCCTTGATCTTCCGGAAGCGCCGGATTTTGCCTCCCTTTGCCGCCTTGCTGACGCCATTGTATCCGCTTGGCCCCAGGAAATGCCCATCGTCACCGTGACCCGGGCAGACTGCGCCAAAGCCCTTGGGCAGACCCTCGCCTGCCGACTCCCTTCCCCACGGGGCATTGTGTGTCTGGATGCCCTGCGCCTGCCCCCCGGCAGCAGCCTTGACATCGGCCAACCGGTGGCAGGCGGCAGCGCCCTGCCGGTGGTCATCAAAACTCTGATCCTCTCAAGCTGACTATGAGGTGAACCTATGAAACTAAAAACTACAATCCACAAGAAAACCTATCAATTTCGCGATCTCAAAGACCTGCTTGCCAAAGCCAACGAAGAAAAATCCGGCGATAAACTGGCAGGCTTAGCTGCGGAAAATGCTGCTGAACGCATTGCCGCCAAAGTGGTATTATCCGAAGTGACTCTGGGAGAGCTGCGGGAAAACCCGGTGGTCCCCTACGAAAAGGATGAGGTCACCCGCATCATTCAGGACGACCTCTCCATCCCTATCTACAATAAAATCAAAAACTGGACCGTTTCCGAATTGAGAGAATACCTTCTCAAACAGTCCACCACCAGTGATGATATCGCAAGACTTCGCCGTGGCTTGAGCTCAGAAATGATCGCCGCCTGTGCCAAGCTGATGAGCAACTTGGATCTCATCTGCTGCGGAGCGAAAATGGAAGTCACCGCCCACTGCAACACCACCATCGGCAAAAAAGGCACCCTCTCCTGCCGTCTGCAGCCAAACCACACCACCGATGATCCGGATGGTGTGCTGGCCTCTCTGACGGAAGGTCTTTCCTATGGTGCCGGGGATGCTGTGCTGGGATTGAATCCGGTCAATGACAGTGTAGAAAGTGTTGCACGAATTCTGAAGCGCTTTGACGAGGTAAAAAACCGCTGGTCCATCCCCACCCAGATTTGTGTGCTGGCCCATGTGACCACCCAGATGGAGGCCATCCGCAGCGGCGCGCCCGCTGATCTGATTTTCCAATCCATTGCTGGCAGCGAAAAGGGTAACGAAGCCTTCGGCTTCAATGCCGACACCATCGAGGAAGCACGACAGCTTGCCCTGCATGAGGGCACGGCAGAAGGCCCCAATGTGATGTACTTTGAGACGGGGCAGGGCAGCGAATTGTCCTCCGAGGCCCATCACGGCGCGGATCAGGTGACCATGGAGGCAAGATGCTACGGCTTTGCAAGGCATTTTTCCCCCTTCCTTGTCAATACGGTGGTGGGTTTCATCGGCCCGGAATACCTGTATGATGCCAAGCAGGTCACAAGAGCGGGCCTTGAAGATCACTTCATGGGCAAGCTCCACGGTCTTCCCATGGGCTGCGATGCCTGCTACACCAACCATATGAAGACAGACCAGAATGACATTGAAAACCTCGCCGCCCTGCTCACCGCCGCCGGCTGCACCTATTTTATGGGCGTGCCCCATGGCGATGACATCATGCTCAACTATCAGAGCACCGGCTTCCACGAAACGGCTACCCTTCGCAGCCTCTTTGGTCTGCGGGCCATTGAACCCTTCCAGCAATGGCTGGAGCAGATGGGCTTTGTGGAAAACGGCCGCCTCACCGCCCGGGCAGGAGACGGCTCCATCCTGCTGACTTGATCTCGACGGAGGATAATATGAACAAAGAAGAACTCCGCGCCCTTGTGGCGCAGATGCTGCAGCAGCAGCTTCCGCAGGCAAATGTGGAAGAAAAATTTGAATCTATTGTTGAATCTAATGAGCAAGTGGATGATATCACCGAAATCAACTTGAGAAAACAGTATTTGGTGGAAAATCCGATGGATGGAGATCGGTTCCTCGCATTGAAGGGCAAAACTCCCGCCCGCCTTGGGACAGGCAGAGCGGGGACCCGCTACCGCACCGTGACCATGCTTCGCTTTCGGGCAGACCATGCTTTGGCGCAGGACAGTGTGTTTTCCGATGTGCCGGAAAGCTTTTGGAGAAAAAATGATTTGTCCTGTTTTCCCACCGCCTGCAAGGATAAGGATGAGTATCTGACCCGTCCTGACCTTGGCCGCCGCTTCCCTCCCCAATCCCATGATGCCATTCGGCAGCTATGCGGACAAAATCCCAGACTTCTTTTGGTTCTCGGAGACGGCCTATCCTCCAATGCCATCGTGACCAACGGCATGGATTGTGCCAAAGCCATTTGTCAGGGGCTGCGAAACCTTGGCATTGCGGAGCCGCCCATGCTGTTCGTGAAATACTGCCGTGTGGGCGCATCGGATGCACTGGGTGAGATCACCGGCTGCGATTGCGTGTGTATGCTGGTGGGTGAACGGCCCGGTCTTGTGACCAGCGAGTCCATGTCCTGCTATATCACCTACCATCCCCGCCCCGGCATCCCGGAAAGTCAGCGCACCGTGATCTCCAATATTCACCGTCAGGGCACGCCCGCTGTGGAAGCAGGAGCACACATTGCCCAGCTTCTGCAGCAGATCCTCACCCAGAAGGCTTCCGGCATCTCCCTTCGCCGGGAGGGCAGCGCATGACGGGGGATCGCATCGGCGTCACGGTACTGGCAGCGCAGCACATTGCGAATGTTTCCGAGGGTCTTGCCCGACAGCTTGGTCTGCCGCCAACCCAGCGCTCCATTGCCCTGATCTCAACAGACTGTGACGATGTGACCTATATTGCTCTGGATGAGGCAACAAAGGCCGCCCGGGTAGATGTGGTGTATGCCAGAAGCCTTTATGCCGGGGCAGCCAATGCCTCCACCGCACTGGCGGGTGAGGTCATCGGCATTCTGGCAGGGCCTGACCCGGCGGAGGTAGAAAGCGGTCTTCGAGCTGCTCTGTCCGTGATCGAATCTGGTGTCAGCTTCCGCAGCGCAAGGCCGGACGATCAGGTGGTATACCTTGCCCATTGTGTGTCCCGCTCCGGGGCATACCTTTCCAAGCAGGCGCACCTGCCACAGGGCGCACCCCTTGCCTATCTCATTGCCCCGCCTGTAGAGGCCATCATCGGCCTTGACCGAGCGTTGAAAGCGGCGGATGTGAGCCTCTGCGAATTCTACGCACCGCCCAGTGAGACAAACTTCGCAGGCGGTCTGCTGACCGGTACAGAATCTGCCTGCCGCATTGCCTGCGAAGCCTTCAAAGAAGCGGTGGAAGGTGTCGCAAATCATCCACAGGAGGTACTTCATGGAATTTGACCGCGATTTGGCATCCATACAGAGGATGCGTGATATCGTTGCCCATGCTGTCCGGGCGCAGGAAGCACTGGGACAACTCTCTCAAGCCGAGACAGACCGGATCTGTCAGGCCATCAGTGAGGCGGGTCTTCGCCATGCCGAAGAGCTTGCCGCCATGGCAGTGGAGGAGACCGGCTTCGGCAATACCCCGGATAAGACGCAGAAAAATACCTTTGCTGCCCACCGTGTGTGGGATGCCATCAGAGATATCAAGACCCGGGGCATCCTCGCCCGAGACAACGATCAAAAAACCATCGACATCGGTGTGCCGGTGGGTGTGGTGGCTGCTATCGTGCCCTCCACCAATCCCACCTCCACCGTCATTTATAAGGCGCTCATTTGCCTGAAAGCAGGCAACCCCGTGGTGTTTTCCCCCCATCCCAAGGCAGCGAAATGCACCTGCAGAGCCGTTGCGGTACTGATGCAGGCAGCAAAGGCCGCAGGCTGCCCTGACGGTGCCATCGGCTGCATCGAACCCACCATCGAAGCCACGCAGGCCCTTCTGAAGCACCCGGATGTGCGGCTGATCCTCGCCACAGGGGGCAGCGCCATGGTCCGTGCCGCCTATTCCTCCGGCAAACCCGCCATCGGCGTCGGCCCCGGCAACGGTCCCGCCTTCATTCACCGCTCGGCAAACTTCGATAAGGCGGCAGAATGCATCATCCGCTCCAAAACCTTCGACAACGGCACCATCTGCGCCGCGGAGCAAAGCGTGATCGTGGAATCCTGCTGCGCGGACAAGCTTCGACAGGCGCTGAAAAACCACGGTGCTTATCTGATGAACTGTGAAGAGGCAAAGAAGCTTGCCAACCTGCTGCTTCGCCCCAACGGCAGCATTAATCCCGCTGTGGTAGGAAAATCCGCCCCTAAGCTTGCGCAAATGGCAGGCTTTACCGTCCCCGCCAGCACCACCGCACTGGTGGCAAAGGAACATGAAGCCGGACCAACCCGCCCCTATTCCAGAGAAAAGCTGTGCCCTGTGCTTGCCTGCTTTGAAGCGGAAAACGAGGATGCCGTGCTGGATAAGGTCTGCGAGGTTCTGGCAGTAGAGGGCAGCGGTCACACCTTCTCCATTCACGCGGAGGATCAGGCTGTGATTGAAAAATTTGCCCTGCGGGTGCCGGTTTCCCGCTTCCTTGTGAACACGCCCGCGGCCCTTGGCGGCATCGGCGCCACCACCAACCTCTTCCCCGCTCTGACACTTGGCTGCGGCGCACTGGGCGGCAGCTCTTCTTCCAACAACATCGGC
>SVMC01000041.1 GCA_015067585.1 Oscillospiraceae bacterium | reverse complement strand
GCTTTCAGAATCCTTCGCTTATGTCGGTAAGATAGTTTGCGCATGGGGATGCGCCTCCTTTGTATCAGGGATGGCGTGCCGTGATGCGGCACCAATCATCCATGGAATCGGTGCTTTCAATGCAAAGACCAACTGCCTCGATGGCATCGATGACCTCCTGCAGGCGGGTGTTCAGAATGCCGGAGCAGATAAAGCGGGCACCGTCTTTCATAAAGTGGGGAACCACCGGTGCAAGAGGAATGATCACATCCGCCACGATGTTTGCCAGTACGATGTCATAGCCGCCCACAGACAGGGCTTTCATCTGGTCTTTGTTTCCGATCACATCACCGGTGCAGGCAGTGAAACGGTCTGCGCCCAGGCCGTTGATGGCGGCATTCTCCCGGGCGATGTCCTCTGCTTTGGGGTCGATGTCCACGCCGATGGCAGTCTGTGCGCCCAGAAGAAGGGCGGTAATGGACAGAATACCGCTGCCGCTGCCCAGATCGATCACCCGCTCACCACCCCGCAGATGGGCTTCCAGCTCCTTCATGCACATCTGGGTGGATGCATGGGCACCGGTGCCGAAGATCATGCCGGGGTCCAGCAGCACTTTGACCCGGCCCTCCGGATTTTCCGGCTCCAGCCACTGGGGTACCACCAAAAGGCGCTTTCCAATGGGGATGGGCTGATAATACTGCTTCCAGTTGTTTTCCCAGTCCTCATCCCGCACATTTTCGCACTGCAGGCTGAGCGGGCCGGGGTTCAGTTCGGCATATTGCGCTTTCATGAGAGCAAGCTGATCCCGCAGATAGCTGATTTGCTCCGGAGCCTGCGGACCATCCTCCACATACAGGCGGATCTGGCTCAGACCCTCCATGGACTTGGCGAGATCTTCGTCTACATAGTCCCAGTACTGCCGGTTTTCCTCCAAAAATTCATGAAAATCAGATTCATCGTCAATAATAAAACTGTCAAACCCCAGCATCGTCAGATTCGCTGCTACCAGATCGATGGCGTTTGGGGCAGTTTGAATGGTAAGCTCCAGCCACTGCATTGTCAGGCCTCCTCATAATTACTCACCTTAGTTTACATGAATCGGTGGATAAACTCAAGTTTTTTTTGCGTGGGGCTTTTTATTTTTCACTTTCGGGTGTATAATGGTGCAAAATACAGCGCAATGCAATGACCGTCAGAAGAAAGGACTTAATTTGATGGAATCCAGAATTGAACTCATGCCCGGTGTATTTCTTCGGGCGATCCAATCTGATAAGTTCAAAACAGGCTGCATCAGCCTGAATTTTGTGCGTCCCCTCAATGCCAGGGAGGCGCCGCTGGCAGCGTTGCTGCCCAGTGTTCTGCTGCGTGGCACAGCCCATTATCCCGATATCCGCTCCATCTCTTCTTTTCTGGATGAGCGGTATGGTGCCAGTGTGGGTACACTGGTTCGGAAAAAGGGCGAGATCCTGACCACCGGCTTCTATGCGGATTTCCTGGAAGAGGAATTCCTGCCGGAGGGCGAAGAGACTTTCCTGCCGGTGCTGGACTTTTTGGGTGAACTCCTGTTTGCTCCCCGCATGGAGAACAACCGCTTCCTGCCGGAGGCAGTGGAGGGAGAAAAGCGAAATCTGCTGGATTCCATTGATTGGCGTCTGAATGACAAGCGCACCTATGCCATCGGGCAGATGCTCTCTACCATGTGTTCAGGCGAAGCCTACGGCATTCCCCGTCTGGGCAACAGAGCGGAGGCGGAAGCCATCACCCAGGAAACGCTCATTGACTACTATCATCATCTTCTGGCCCATTCCCGGCTGGAGATATTCTATCTGGGCAGGAAGAATCCTGATACGGTGGCAGAAGCACTGAAAAATGTGCTGCAGCCTCTTCCCAGAGCTGTGCTTGATGAGGTTGGAAACTGCTGTGACCGTGAGGTAGGTGAGGTTCGTCAGGTGGTGGAAAACATGGATGTGACCCAGGGCAAGCTCTGCATGGGTCTTCGAACCGGCATCTCCGGCAATGATCCCCAGTATCCTGCCCTCATGCTGATGAATACCATTTTTGGTGCAGGCCCCACCAGCAAGCTCTTTATGAATGTGCGGGAAAAGCTGTCCCTTTGCTATTATGCGTCCTCTTCCATCGACCGGTTCAAGGGCATCATGGTGATCTCCTCCGGCATTGAAAGCAAGAATTATGAAGTGACCAAGGATGAGATCCTGCGGCAGCTGGATACCTGCGTCCGGGGAGAGATCACGGTGGAGGAAATGGAATCCGCCCGCTGTGCCATCCTCAGCTCCCTGCGGGCAAGCCTTGATTCTCCCGGCCGCATGGATGAGTATATGCTGGGCTGCGCTCTGACAGATCGAGATCTGGCTATTGAGGAGCTGATGGAGCAAATTTCCAAAGTAACTTTAGAACAGGTTTGCCAAGCCGCACAAAGTCTGCGGCTTGATACAGTTTACTTCCTGAAGGGAGTGTCCGAATGAAACAGTTGATCCATGAACGGTTGGGCGAAGTCTGCTACGAGCAGAAGCTTCCCAACGGCCTGATGCTTCGGGTGATCCCAAAGCCCGGTTTTGCCAGAAAATATGCATTTTTCGCCACGAATTACGGTTCTGTGCATACAAATTTTACCCTCAATGGGGAGAGCTTTACCTCTCCGGAGGGTGTTGCCCATTATCTGGAGCATAAGACCTTTGATATGGCGGACGGCAATGCCATGCAGATCTTTGCCCAACGGGGTGCCAGTCCCAATGCCTTCACAAGCTACTCCATGACGGCCTATTATTTTGACTGCACAGAGCAGTTTGAGGACAATCTGCGGCTTTTGCTGGAATTTGTTTCCATTCCTTACTACACCGAGGAAAGTGTGGAAAAGGAGCGGGGCATCATTGAGCAGGAGATCCGGATGTATGAGGACAATGCCGAGTCCCGGGTATACGAGAATCTCTTTGCCTGCCTGTATGAAAATCATCCTGTCCGTGTGCCCATTGCGGGTACGGTGGAGAGTATTCAGAGAATCACAGCCCAAACCCTCAACGATTGCCACAGGGCCTTCTATGACCCTTCCAACATGATGCTGTGCGTGGTGGGCGATGTGGATCCGGAATGCGTGCTGAAAGCGGCGCAGGAAATTCTTCCGTCCCAGCCGGGCTGTGCCGCGGAAAAGTGCTACGGTGCGCCCGAGCGCCTGACTCCCGCCAGAAAACGCAGCGAGCTGGCCATGGAGATCTCCATGCCCACCTTTGCTGTGGGCTTCAAGTGTGCGCCTGCGGCCTATGGCATCGAGTCCATGCGGCAGGAGTTCATCGGCGATCTGGCATCTGAGGTCCTCATGGGAGAATCCTCTGAGCTTTACCAGCGGTTGTATGAAGAAGGTCTGATCGATGCGGACTTCTCCTGCGGCTATGAAAGCGTCCCAGGAGCTGCCATGCTCACAGCGGGAGGCGACAGCCGTGACCCGGAGGCGGTCTGCAGCGCGATTCTGGAGCAGGCCAAAAAGCTGCCGCAGGAAGGCATTGACGAGGCTTTGTTTGAGCGGCTGAAAAAATCCAGCCTTGGGCGGCGTCTTCGTGATCTTGACAGCTTTGAGTCCATTTGCTATCGTCAGTGTGCCTATTACTTTGAAGGCTGTGACTATTTTACCTTTCCTGAGATCTATGCCGATATTCGGTCCGCCGATGTACTTTCTTTCCTGAAGGAAACGGTACAGGAGGGACGGATGGCAATTTCTCTCATCTATCCCAAAGGAGGCGCGTTATGATCTTATCCAGAATCACATTCCCGGGTCTGGGGATCTCTGTTGACCCTTCGCCGGTGGCTTTTTCCATCGGCGGGAAGGAGATCTATTGGTATGGCATTATCATTGCGGCGGGCTTTTTCCTTGCAGTTGTCTATGCCCTTCGCAGGACAAAGGAATTTGGCTTGGTGGAAGATGACATCTTAGACGGTGTGATCTGCGTCACCCCTGTGGCAGTTATCTGCGCCAGGGCTTACTACTGTATCTTCAACTGGGAAATGTTCGCCGATAACCCCATCTCGGTCCTTTATATCTGGGAGGGTGGCATTGCCATCTATGGCAGTGTCATCGGCGCGGTACTTATGACCTACCTCTACACAAGGTGGAAAAAGCTGCCCCTGATGCCCATTCTGGATCTGGTGGCCCTTGGCTTTATGATCGGCCAGTTCATCGGCCGCTGGGGCAATTTCATGAACCGGGAAGCCTTTGGCGCGGTGACGGACAGTTTCCTTCGCATGGGTCTGGAAAATGCCTATGGTGAAGTGACCTATTACCATCCCACCTTCCTCTATGAATCCGTGTGGAATTTTGTGGGCTTTATCGCCCTGCATTTTTACAGCAAGCGCCGCAAATTCGATGGTGAGATCTTCGCGCTTTATGTCGCCTGGTATGGTCTGGGCAGAGCTATCGTTGAGGGTCTTCGCACCGACAGCCTTTATCTGTTCTCCACCGGCATCCGGGTGAGTCAGCTTCTGGCGCTGATTTCCTGTGTGTGTGCTGTGGCTTATCTCGTCTGGCGCTACCGCCGTAAGCCGGATCCCCGGAGCCTCTATGTGCACAAGAAAGCAGCACTGGAAACGGAGCAGGAGGAAATCCGGCCGCAGACAGAAGGGAATTAAGGAAAAATTCACATTTTTTACATATTTTTCTCTACCATTTTCGTTTATATTGTGTTATACTCACATTGTTAAAATAATTACAATAAGATAATTTACGAAGGGAGATCATAATATGGCTTTTTCTGATAACATTGATGCCATCAAGGGCTATGCCACCAACGCAGCACAGACTGCTGTCAAAAAGACGAAGATGCTGGCTTCTGTGGCCAAGGCAAACATCGCCATCCTCGCTGAAGAGGAAAAGATCAAGAAGGCGCAGCTGGAGCTGGGCAAAATCTATTATAAGGACTTCATTCTGGACGAGGAGCCGGATCAGGCAGAATATCTGCCCCTGTGCGATAAGATCACGGAGTCCCTGAAGCTCATCGACAACCTCAAGCTGGAGATCGCTCTGGCAAGAGAGGGCGCTGAAGCGGAAGAGCCTGCTGAGGCGGAAGCCGAGGCAGAGCCGGTTCCCGAAGTTGTCGTTGTTGAAGATGTTCCCGTGGTGGAAGCAGAGATCGTTGAGGAAGTACCCACCAGCGAAGCACCCGCGGAAGAAGTCATCCCCGCCGCCGAACCGGTGGAGGATGCACCTGCTGCGGAAGAATAAGCAAACGAAATGACCGGAAGACGATTCTGATCGGATCCTCCCAAAGCAGACCATGGAAATATCCAATCTGCTTTGGGAGGATCCTACTACATCTTCCGGTTTTTATCTTTTTTCAGGGCCTTTTTCACCTCAAAAAAGCCGATCAGCAATAAAAAACTGCCGAATAGTTTTCCCATGATCTCGCTGTCGATCTTATGGGAAAAGAAGGCGAACAGTGCCGCGCAGGCTGCGCCGCACAGGGCAGCGGGGACGGTGACGCGCCATTCCACAAAACGGTTTTTCGTATGGAAAAACAAAGATGCTGCCGCTGTGGGGAGGAAATAGAGAAGATTGATGCCCTGTGCGATGCGCTGTTCCAGACCCAGAAAGGCGGTCATCCATACCATGAGGATGCTGCCGCCGCCAATGCCGAGACCGGAGATCATACCGCACAGGATGCCCGCTAAGATACTCAGAACCAAAGCCGGATGCCTCCCCACAAAATGATGAGACCCAGGATCCCATGCAGCCATCTTGTTGGGATGCGCTTCATCAGAAGTCCTCCACCGATGCCGCCGAAAAATCCGCCGATCAGGTAGGGCGTGGCAATGTCCAGCGCAAGGGAACCCGTCAGGCAGTATACCCCCAGGGATACAAGGCACACAGGCAGTATGATACTCAGGGCGGTGGCGAAGCATTTTCGCTCTTCGATGCCGCAGAGCTTCATCAGCAGTGGGATCAGCACCATGCCGCCGCCCGCGCCAAAAAGTCCGTTGGCGATGCCGGCGGCAGCACCGGCAGCGCAGGCCCGCCATCTTCCTTCTTTCATATGCATCCCTCCCCATGCAGTTTGACCGTGGGGAGATTTTTTATGCGTCTGACAGGTGTATCAAATGGCGGAAGAGGGAAATACTGTTACCATCAACCGGCAAGCGTCGGGTGGAGGTAACAAAATGCAGGGCAAGGTAGAAATATGTGGCGTAAATACCGGCAAACTGAAAACCCTGAAAAATGACGAAATGATGGAGCTGCTGCGAAAGGCACAGGACGGCGATATGCAGGCACGGCAGACACTGGTGGAGGGCAATCTTCGTCTGGTGCTTTCCGTCATTCAAAAGTTCCTTGGCAGAGGGGAAAATCCAGATGACCTGTTTCAGGTGGGCTGCATCGGCCTTCTGAAGGCCATCAAAAACTTTGATCTTTCCCAGAATGTGCGTTTCAGCACCTACGGAGTGCCCATGATCGCTGGGGAGATCCGCAGATACCTGCGGGATTACAGCGCGATCCGGGTCAGCCGCTCGGTCAGGGACACAGCCTACCGGGTGCTGCAGTGCAAGGAAGCTATGCTGGCGCAGACAAACAGGGAACCCACATTGGAGGAGATCGCAAAGCAGCTGGATATGCCCCTGGAGGAGGTCAGCGGGGCAATGGATGCCATCGCGGCACCGGTTTCCCTATATGAACCGGTATATTCCGATGGGGGAGACCCCTTGACGGTGATGGATCAGGTCTACGATACCAAAAATACGGACGAGCAATGGATCGAACACATTGCACTGCGGGAGGCCATCTCCCGCCTTGGAGAGCGGGAGCGCAGGATTCTGGCGCTCCGCTTTTATGACGGAAAGACCCAGATGGAGGTGGCGCAAAGCATCGGCATTTCTCAGGCGCAGGTGTCCAGACTGGAAAAGAATGCCCTGAGTGCCATCCGAAAGAACATCAGTTCATGAAGACAATGACCTGCTCTCTGTGACTGGAGAGCAGGTATAATTTTCTCCCGGGTGTGGGAGAATAACGGCATGGCGTTACATATGATGAATATGGAACGCAGAAAAAACCAGATTCGCGGAGAGTGAAACGGATGGACACGAATGTAAAACGAGGCGATATTTTTTATGCCGATCTCAGCCCGGTGGTTGGCAGTGAGCAGGGTGGGACCCGTCCTGTCCTGATCATTCAGAACGACACCGGCAACCGGCATTCGCCCACGGTGATCGCGGCGGCGATCACCAGCCAGACAGGAAAGGCACGGCTACCCACCCATATCACCCTGGCAGGCCATGAGGTGGGCCTCAGCAAGGATTCCATCGTGCTGCTGGAGCAGGTACGCACCATCGATAAGCGGCGTCTGCGGGAACATATGGGCCATGTGGATGAGTCGCTGATGACACAGGTGGATAATGCCATTGCGGTCAGCTTCGGTCTGCAGGGATAATAATCAAATTGGCTGCGCCGGGTTTCCGACGCAGCCTTGATTATATGAAAGGTCGAAGGCGGATGGCCACGGCGGTGCAGTCATCATCCGGCTGTGCTCTTCCCACAAACAGGCTGGCTGCCACATCCTTTGGGATCAGGCTTTCGCAGCTTTCCAGTCTTCGCAGACTTTCTTTGCCGCCAAGACCATCGCTGAGCAGAATCAAGACACCGCCGTGGTCCAGGGAAAAGCGAACCTGCTCGATCTCTCCGTTCTGATTCAGCCCCGGCGGGAGGCTGACCCCGCCAAGAAAGCGAAGCCCGCGATGGCGTTTGAGGTAGGAGGGGGCGGCGCCCCATTTGTAGAGGATGGCATCCCCGGAGGTCAGGTTGACCCGCAGAAGATCCACTGTGGAAAAACAGCCGTTGTCCCGCAGGACATAGATGCCGTTGAGAGAATGCAGGGCGCTGAGGGCATCCAGACCGGCAAGAAGAAGCTGGCGCAGCATTTTGATGGCTTGTGCGCTTTCCTGTGCCGCCCCGCTGCCGGTGCCCATGCCGTCGCACAGAAGTACATAATATGTGGAACCCGGCCCGGAAAAAGCGGCACCACGGTCCCCGGAGATGCTGCTGCCGCCCCGTCCTGCTGCCTGCACCGCAAGCTCCGGGGTATAGTTGATGGCTGTGGGAGGTGCGTACAGCCGATTGGATAACCGTTGCAGAAATACCCCCATGATCTCATATTGCTTTGCCGCAGCTTTTCCGGCTTCCCTGATCCGGGCACGCAGCCGTCGTCGTGCCCTCACCTGATCTACGGCAACATTGGTGGCGGTTACAAAGGCTTCCGGGTGGATGCACTGGGAAAGAAAGCGCTGGGGGAAATCCTGCGTTTCGGCATAGCCTCTTGCCAGAAATGCGTCTGCGCAGGCGGTGAGATCTTCATACAGTTCCTGTGCATGATTCTGCCAGCAGGTAGAGTACTTTGCGCAGCTTTGGCAGACCTGAGCCGCAGCGCTGTCGAAAATGTCGGCGATCTCCCGGTTGTTTGTGCTTTGTGGCTGCTGCAGCATCTGTGCGGCCTGTAAAAGGGCCATGGACGCATCCCTGAGTTCCTGCTGCGCCGGATGCTCCGGAAGCTTGGCCTGCGCCGGAGCGGGCAGGATGGAATCTGCGGGATAGAAGTGGCCCAAAGCCGTGCCAAGCACACAGCACAGGGCAAGGCTGTAATTCTTGATTCCAATGCCCATAAGAATGTAAATACCGCAGAAGATAAGCTCACCGTAGATCCTGCGGCTTTGGGGCATCAGTTTGCTGATCAAAGCGACCGGACAAAACACTGCTGCATAATGGGCCGTTGCGGGAAAGACCGCAGCCAAGGCGGCACAGCCGGCGGCAGTATAATAAAGACCATGAAGACCAATGGCTTCCCATGCAAGAAACGCTGCCGCCAGGGAAAGTCCTGCTGGCAGGGGAATGGCATTCAGCCCAAGCAGCATGCAGCAGCAGATGGCAAGCTTTGCCCAAAACTGTTTTTCCGCGGCGGCTTTTTGAAATACATATGTACCGGTGGCAATGCAGGCGAGGTTGATCGCCCACCCGATCAGCGCCACGGGGACAAATCGTTCCCCAATCAGGAAGAGAAGTCCCAGCAAAGCAGTGGCACCCACGGCGATATAGAGTGTGATCTGATTCTGCACCGATTTTGTAAAAATCAGCCTCCAGCATAGGATGATCGCCAGGATGGCATACAGGGGAAAGGAGTCTGCCAATCCCCAATAAAGGCCGTACCCCGTGATCATACCGAGTACCGATGAGGATATGTATTTCTTCTCACACACCGTCAAAAGGCAAAGACTCATTGGCACAGGGCCATAGCCAAAGGATATTCCGCACAACAAAAAGCCGGTGATAAAATACCGCAGGGCAGTTTTTCCCGGGCGGAGAGCATATAGAGTACGGCCAAATGCCGAAAGATAATGCCAAACAGGCCTCATTTTGGTCGATTGCTTCAAAAGATCCATCTCCCGATTCGTTTTCCACATTTTAGCATGATGTGCATGGGGCTTTTTGTCGCAGAACCGCAGCCCTTGTGCGTTCGGGAAAAAAGAGTTATAATGCTAAGAAAATTGAAAGGAGAAGGATGATGGGAAAGGAAATCGAGATCAAACTGCGGGCCGGAGATCCTGAACAGCTACAGGCTGCATATGAGAAACTCAAAGCCGAAGCTATGCATGCAGAAGAGCAGACGATCGCCATGCATACCCGCTATTTTGATACCCCGGAGGGTATCCTCAGAAAGAGAAAATGGACCCTTCGCACCCGACAGGAGAATGATGAGAATGTGCTCACCTGCAAAACAAAGGGTGAAAATCACTGCCGCGGAGAGTGGAGCATCAAAAGGGACACCGAGGCCGAAGTGCCAACGCAGCAGGAGTTGCAGGCACTGGCTGCGGATGGCGCTCCCGAGCTTTTGCTGGTTCTTGGTGCCCTTCAGGTTACCTGCGAAGCAAAGTTCATCCGACGCGCTGCCATGCTGACAATGACGGATGGCACAAAGATTGAGCTGGCAGCGGATGTGGGCGTTCTTCGGGGCAGGGAAGAGGAGGAAGCTTTTTGTGAACTGGAGCTGGAACTTTACAGCGGAAGCTATGATGCGATGCTGCGGCTTGCCGGTCAAACAGGCTTTCCTGAGGAAGTACGCAGTAAGGCGGTACGGGCCATGCGGCTTCGTTAAAAGCAATAATTTTACTAAAAAACTAAAATAGATCAGGGAATATCTGAAAATCGGAATCATGACGAACCACACGGTTTTCTTCTGCCTGGTAAGCCGTTTTGATACTGAAAAACTTGTCATATTTCGAGGAAGATATTGGGAAAACGGCGAAAAATATCCGAAATACCGACATATTGTTTGTTTTTGGATATACTTTAAAAATATTTAATGCGAAAAAAGCAAAAATACTTGAAATTGAATTGAACATTGCTTATACTATAAAAAATATGCTGATAATGGGCGGTTATGCGCTTAAAGATCATTTACAGAAAGCGGGGTTCTGCGATGTATGGACGGAAACCACAGGGATGGGTAAAGCATATTGATTTTATGCTGATTGATGTTCTGTGCCTTCATGCAGCATTTTTGTTGGCATATATCTCGCGGCACGGTCTGACAAGTCCATACGCAAATTCGTTTTATATCAGCATTGCCATTGTTTACACTGTTGTGGATATTCTGGTAATGATCTTAAACAGTACCATGAAGAATGTACTGAAGCGAGGCTATTATAAGGAGTTTGCCCAAACAGTCAAGCACGTCTTTCTTGTTGCGCTGATCGTGACCTGCTATTTGTTTTCTACGCAGGAAGGTGTGGAGTATTCCAGAATCGTCTTTTATCTACAGGCAATTTATTATTTGCTGCTGTCTTATTCAGCACGCATCCTTTGGAAAAAGATGCTTCGCCGCAAAAAGGTGGATGCAAGATCTGCCGCCATTTACTTTGTTACAACATACGACCGGGCAGAAGATGTGATCACACACTTCCGTGCCAATAATCTTGGCGAGTATTCTGCACAGGGCTTGTGCGTTCTGGATCGGGATTGTGTCGGACAGGTGATTTCCGGCGTTGCGGTGGATGCCACGATAGATACCGTTTTGGAATATCTTTGCGATAAGTGGATCGATGAGGTCTATATCTCAGTGCCCCAGGAATTTACATATCCTGAAAAACTGATTTCAGGCATTGCGGATATGGGTATTGTCGTCCATGTGGAACTCGAACAGGCCAAGACTTCTCAGTGGCAGCATCAGGCCATAGAAGAGGTTGCCGGTTCAACAGTAAGAACCTTCAGCATGACCATGGCAACGCCCGGGCAGCGCTTTATGAAGCGGGTTATTGATATTGCAGGCGGTATTGTGGGCTGCTTACTTACCGCTGTTCTGACATTGATTCTTGGACCTGTGATTTATATCAAATCCCCGGGTCCGATCTTCTTTGCGCAGACCCGGGTAGGTAAGAACGGAAAGAAGTTCAAGCTCTACAAATTCCGCAGTATGTATCCGGACGCAGAGGAACGAAAGGCTGCGCTGATGAAGGAGAACAGGATCAAGGACGGCATGATGTTCAAGCTGGATTTTGATCCCCGCATCATTGGGGCCAAAAAGCTGCCGGATGGCACGGTAAAAAAGGGAATCGGTAATTTTATCCGGGACTGGAGTCTGGATGAATTTCCCCAGTTTTATAATGTGCTGAAGGGAGATCTTTCCCTGTGTGGCACGCGGCCTCCGACGGTGGATGAATGGGAGAAATATGAACTGCATCACCGGGCGCGTCTGGCGATTAAGCCGGGAATCACCGGTTTATGGCAGGTCAGTGGCCGCAGCAACATCACCGATTTTGAGCAGGTGGTGGAGTTGGACAAGGAATATATCAGAAAATGGAGCATGGGCCTTGATTTTCGTATTCTCCTGCAAACGGTGAAGGCGGTTCTTGGCAGAGACGGTTCTATGTGACACAGCAGCAAGGAGCGGCATTTGATGGCAGACAGAAAGAAGCAATTGAATATCGTCATGCTGGGTCATAAGCGCATCCCCTCCCGGGAGGGTGGTGTGGAGATCGTGGTGGAGGAACTGTCTACCCGCATGGCAGCGATCGGCCATCAGGTGACCTGTCTGAATCGTGCCGGACACCATGTCAGCGGTAAGGAATTCGAAGCGCAGACGCTGAAGGAGTATAAAGGCGTCCGCGTTCGACGGGTACTGACGCTGGACAGAAAAGGCTTGGCGGCGATGACTGCTTCCGTTAGCGGTGCCATTGCAGCAGCCTTTGGACCTTACGATGTTGTACATTTTCATGCAGAAGGACCCTGCGCGATGCTTTGGCTGCCCAGGCTTTTCGGCAAGCGCTGCATTGCTACCATTCATGGTCTGGACCATCGGAGAGCCAAGTGGGGCAGACTTGCACGGACTTATATCATGCAGGGAGAAAAATGCGCGGCGAGATTTGCCCATGAGATCATTGTGCTAAGTGGTGGCGTGCAGCAGTATTTTCTCAGCACCTATGGCAGGCGGACGGTGATGATTCCCAATGGCGTCACCCGGCCGGAGCAGCGTGCGCCGCAGGAGATTCTGGAGAGATTTGGCCTGCGAAAAAATGAATATATTCTGTTTCTGGGACGGTTGGTACCGGAAAAAGGTATTACATATTTGATTGATGCGTTTCAGCAGCTGAAAACCGACAAAAAATTGGTCATTGCAGGCGGCAGCTCCGATACGCAAGACTATGCCGCACAGCTGAAGGCGCAGGCCGGAGAGAATCCGCAGATCATCTTTACCGGCTTTGTGCAGGGGCGGCTTTTAGAGGAGCTTTACAGCAACGCCTATGTCTATGTGCTGCCCAGTGATCTGGAAGGGATGCCCCTGAGTCTTCTGGAAGCGATGAGCTATGGTAACTGCTGCGTTACCAGTGATATTGAAGAATGTGCCGCTGTTACGGAGGCGTATGGTCTGGTATTTCCGAAGGGGAATGCAGAGGAACTGAGAAAGCTCCTGCAGCGCCTTTGCGACGAGCCGGAAACGGTTCTCCATTACCAGCGGCGCGCTGCGGACTATATTACCGGACGGTTCAGCTGGGACGATGTCACGGACAGAACACTGCAGCTGTACAAGGGTCAGAAGCTCTCAGAATGAGGGGAAATAGAGAATGAAGATTTTAATGGTCAATAAGTTTTTGCACCCCAATGGCGGTTCGGAGACTTATATCTTTAAATTAGGGGAGTATTTGCAATCCCAGGGGCATGAGGTGCAGTACTTCGGCATGGAGCATGAAGGCCGCATTGTGGGCAACCGGGTGAATGCATACACCTCCAATATGGATTTTCATAACGGATCTAAGCTGGCAAAGCTGATCTATCCGATTAAGACGATCTATTCCTCCGAGGCAAGAAAGAAAATTCGACAGGTATTGGATGATTTTCAGCCGGATGTGTGCCATCTGAATAATTTTAATTATCAGTTGACGCCCAGCATCATTCTGGAAATCAGAAAATGGGAGAAGCAGACAGGGCATCCCTGCCGAATCCTTTATACGGCCCATGATTATCAGTTGGTGTGCCCGAATCATATGTGTTATAACCCCAACACCCAGGAAAACTGCGAGAAATGCCTGTCAGGCAGCTTCTTCGGCTGCGCGAAGGGCAGATGCATCCACGGCTCCCGGGCCAAAAGTGCCGTGGGTACTATAGAGGCCGCCTTCTGGAAGTGGATGGGCGTCTATAAGCAGATCGATAAGATCATTTGCTGCTCAGCCTTCATGAAAACAAAGCTGGACACCAATCCGGTGCTTGCGAAAAAGACGCTGGTACTCCATAACTTTGTGGATGAGATAGAACAAAAAGAAACAGAAAAGAAGGACTATGTCCTGTATTTTGGCCGTTATTCTCAGGAGAAGGGCCTTGCCACGCTGGTGCAGGTGGCAAAGGAATTACCGGAGATCCCCTTTATATTTGCCGGCTCCGGTCCGCTGGAGCATCTTCTGGCAGATGTACCCAACATAAAGAATGTTGGCTTCCAAAGCGGGGAGGCACTAAAAACACTCATTCGGGAGGCGAGATTCACCGTATATCCCTCTGAATGGTATGAAAACTGCCCGTTTTCCGTTATGGAGAGCCAGATGTACGGTACCCCCGTCCTCGGCGCCAACATCGGCGGCATCCCGGAACTGATCCGGGCAGGAAAAACAGGGGAATTGTTTGAGGCCGGGAATGCGCAGCAGTTAAAGGATAGAATCGCTCTGCTTTGGGCAGACAAAACGATGATAGGTTTTTATGGCTGCAATTGTGAGCGGATTGATTTTGATACAGTGAAAAAGTATTCAGATAAAATGATGCGTTTCTACTACGGGCCAATGTGCGAGGTGGTTGCATCAAGGAATATGGGATAAATAATGAAGAAACGAATGAAAATTGCTGTTACCGGGACAGGCTATGTTGGATTATCAATCGCCATACTGCTTTCTCAGCATAATGAGGTTTATGCGGTTGATATTGTTCCGGAAAAAGTTGCGCTGATCAATCAGAGAAAATCTCCGATTCGGGATGAGTATATTGAAAAGTATTTGGCTGAAAAAGAGCTTAATTTAACAGCTACATTAAATGCAGAAAAAGCCTATACAGATGCTGATTATGTTGTTGTTGCAGTACCAACAAACTATGACAGCGAGCGAAATTTCTTTGATACATCTGCCGTAGATGCGGTAATAAACCAAGTGATAGAGTATAATCCTAATGCTGTAATTGTTATTAAATCTACGATTCCTGTTGGTTATACAGTAGCTGTTCGTGAAAAGACGGGAAGTAATAATATTATTTTCAGTCCCGAATTTTTGAGAGAATCCAAGGCGTTATATGACAATTTATACCCGAGTCGCATTATTGTTGGTATAGATATGGAGGATGAATCCATTCTGAGATCAGCAAGCATATTTGCAGGACTTTTAAAACAAGGGGCCATTAAGGAAGAAATTGATACGCTGTTTATGGGTTTTTCAGAGGCTGAAGCTGTGAAGCTGTTTGCAAATACATATTTGGCGCTTCGGGTTTCGTTCTTTAATGAGTTAGATACCTATGCAGAAATCAAAGGATTAAACACCCATCAGATTATTAATGGCGTTTGTCTGGATCCGCGTATTGGAGCCCATTATAACAACCCATCGTTTGGTTATGGCGGCTATTGCTTGCCGAAAGATAC
>SVMC01000040.1 GCA_015067585.1 Oscillospiraceae bacterium | reverse complement strand
ACGGGTGTCTTGCCCCGCATATATTCCTTATAAATATGTTGCATGGAAAGGATCATCCCATTGCCTCCGT
Source organism: Oscillospiraceae bacterium (assembly GCA_015067585.1). Taxonomy (GTDB): domain Bacteria; phylum Bacillota; class Clostridia; order Oscillospirales; family Oscillospiraceae; genus SVMC01. The sequence goes on along the minus strand of SVMC01000040.1, from coordinate 15,268 downwards.
TCCGGGAATTGCGGCGATGAAGGGATCTGCCCGGACAAAGCCGCCGGGCGAAAGGGCATTCGTGCCGCTCTGCACCACACCGCTGTCCCTGATGGCGCCGCCGATGGCGCTGTCTGCGGAAACCTTCTGCGTTTCATCCTCGTCCTTGTCTTCGCCGTCTGCATCGGTGAAGCCGGTATCGCCGTTGGTGAAGCTACCTTCGCCTTCATCGGCGGGACTTTCATCCACAAGGCCCTCCTCACCGCCGTTGATGGCCATATCGTTATCCACAAGGCCGCCGTTCATGGCGGGATCATTGAGGGAAGGATCGCTGCCGTCGATGATCAGATCATCACCTACGAGACCTTCGCCGCCTTCGATGGCCATGTCATTATCCACAAGACCTTCGCCGTCCACAGACAGCTCTCCATCAATGGACATGTCTTCGTCCACCAGAGCTTCTTCGCCTTCGATGATGAGGCCTTCGTCCATCAGGTCGCCGCTCATGGCATCCTCGGCGTAGCTTACCTTTGCGCCCACGGACCAGTCTTCGCTGGGATAGGCGATGTGATCGTCGAGGTTCAGACCTTCCAGAATTTCGTAGCTGTCCATGGCGATGTCATAATTGCCCAGCACCACGGTGCGCTTTTCCAGTTTGTCCTTGGCATTGGCGGCCCAGACCCAGGTGTCCTCGTCGCTGCCAAGACCGTTGAGATAGTAGGAGGGGAGATAGAAGGCATCCTCCGCATCGCCGCTGGTCTGGCCGATGTCCTGCTCAATGTACACATGCTGACCCAGCATCAGGCCGATATCACTTACAAGCTGCACATAGAAGGGGTACTTGCTGGAGGTGGTCATCTCGTCAGAGGGCATATAGTAATAGTCATTCTGATTGGTGACGGGGTTTTCCCAGTCCACCATGGTGACGCTGCCGTTCCAGATGGTCTCGTCGTCCACACGGGAGCGGATGATCACGGGAGTCCCCTCCGCAAAGGTCTGGGCGGTCAGCTCATTCACCGTACCCCGCACACGGAAGTCACCGGACTGGGTGATGGTGAGCAGGGGCAGGGGTTCGCCGGTCATGGGATCGGTGCCGCCGTTCGCGTTCACCGCCTTCACGCGGCCGTCCACCGGACTGAGCACATTGGCCTCTGCCAGACGGACCTTGAGCCGCTCGATCTCCTTCTTCTTGGCAGTGACGGTATATTCCGCTTCCTTCACATCCAGCTCAAGCTGCTGGATCTGCAGGGTGTACTGCAGCTTATCCGCAGAGGCGGCTGCGGTCTGCTCCTTCTTCAGGGCAGTGATCTGGTTTTTCTTGGTGGTGATGGTATTGTTGGTCTGCTCCACCTCAAGCTCCAGCCGCTCCTTATCAAGAGACAGGGTCGTGGTCTCGTATGTAAAGACCACCTGACCTTTGGTGACGGTGTCGCCTTCCTTGACGGTGATCTCCTTGATCTCCATGGAGCTGTCGGCAGACACACCCACCGTCTCACCGGCCTCGATCACACCGGCATAGCGGTCGATCATACCTATGGGGCCAATGCCCAGGATCTCCGCCACCGATTGCACCGGCACAGGATCGCCGGAAGCGGCACATCCTCCCAGACACATGATAAGACAGACTATGATCAGCAGAATGCCTGTTAAATTTTTTCTCATAGCACTGCGCCTCCTTTATCGCCGCCAAAGCAGCGCTATCATCCATTATATCGCCCATTATAACACATCTGCCCCATTTTTCAAAGCGGCATTGTTCCCTTAAACCTGCCTTTTTTGTAAACAATTTATGAAAACTGCTCCATGTTCCCCGTCGGCATAAAAATTGCAGGATTTTCCTGCAAAAAAAGTAAAAAAATGTTTGACATTTACCTGCCGGGATGATACTATATATTGGCCGCATCAAAGGGGTATAAGATGAGGTGCGCCCTCACGCCCCCAGAGCGAGACTACAAAAAAGGTAGGTGCAAAGAAACTATGCAGGCTATTATCGTTACCGGCGGTAAGCAGTACAGCGTGAAGGAAGGCGATGAACTCTACATCGAAAAGCTGAACGCTGAAGCTGAACAGACCGTAATCTTCGATCAGGTTCTGGCAGTTGTCGACGGTGAAAACTCCACTTTCGGCAAGCCCGTTGTCGAGGGTGCCAAGGTCGAGGCGACGGTTCTGAAGAACGGCAAGGCCAAGAAGGTCGTCGTTTTCAAGTATCGTCCCAAGAAGGACTCCAAGTCCCTCCGCGGCCACAGACAGCCTTACACCAAGGTTAAGATTGAAAAGATCGCTCTGTAAGTCATGACAAGAGTTGAATTTTTCAATGAGGACGGCAGAATCACCGGATTCCGCTGCTCCGGCCACAGCGGCTATGCTGAAGCGGGCGCCGACATTGTCTGCGCTGCGGTTTCCACAGCCGTAACGTTCGCCTCCGACACCATTACGGATGTCCTGGGCGTGCGTGCAAAAACGAGAGTGAATGAGGAAACTGCCGAAATCACTCTGAAGCTTCCCGCAAGCTGTGAGGAGGAAGATGCCGTACAGGCCATCCTCACCGGCATGATGCTCACCCTGAGCCATTGGCGGGATGAATATCCTGATCATATCGAAGTTATGGAGGTGTAACACAATGCTGAACATCAGTTTACAGTTCTTCGCACATAAGAAGGGCGGCGGCTCCACCAAGAACGGCCGTGACTCCGAGTCCAAGAGACTGGGCGTGAAGCGTGCGGATGGTCAGTTCGTTCTGGCCGGCAACATTCTGGTTCGCCAGAGAGGCACTCACATCCATCCCGGCACCAATGTCGGCATGGGCAGCGACAACACCCTCTTCGCTCTGATTGACGGCAAGGTCAAGTTCGAGCGCAAGGGCAAGGACCGCAAGCAGTGCTCCGTATACGCTGAACAGTAATTCGCCAAAAAGGCTGTCTCTGGCTCAGAGGCAGCCTTTTCTGTATTCCCCATGCCTGTCAATCAGGGGACGGTTCCCTGATCGACAAGTCGATCGGGGGACCGTCCTCTGATTGACACGGAAGCCGGTTGCCGCAAGGAATGAACCCCCGGGAAATTGGGGAACACTGTTTTGGTACAAAAACGCATTCAGGAGGATGCCATGTTTGTAGATAAAGTTCGGATCTTCGTCAAGGCCGGCAACGGCGGCAATGGCGCGGTGGCTTTCCACCGGGAAAAATTCGTCTCTGCCGGCGGCCCTGCCGGTGGTGACGGCGGCCACGGCGGCAGCATCGTGCTGCGGGTGGACGACAATATGTCCACGCTGATGGACTTCCGTTATAAAAGAAAATATACCGCTCCCAACGGTCAGGACGGACAGGGCTCCCGCTGCACCGGCAAGCGGGGCGAAAACCTTGTCATCAAGATTCCCAGAGGCACCGTGGTCCGTGACGCGGAAACCGGCGATGTCATCAAGGATATGTCCGACGGCGAGGACTTCGTGCTTTGCCGCGGTGGTCGCGGCGGCTGGGGCAACAAGCACTTTGCCACCCCCACCCGTCAGGTGCCCCGCTTTGCCAAGGCAGGCACTCCCGGCGAGGAGCATGATGTGGTGCTGGAGCTGAAGCTGCTGGCGGATGTAGGCCTGGTCGGTTTCCCCAATGTGGGCAAATCCACTCTGCTCTCCGTCACCTCCAATGCCCATCCCAAGATCGCCAATTACCACTTCACCACCCTCTACCCCAATTTAGGCGTCATCTATGTGGATGACGGCGTTTCCTTCGTCATGGCGGACATTCCCGGCATCATTGAGGGCGCTTCCGAAGGTGCGGGTCTGGGGCACGATTTCCTGCGCCACATCGACCGCTGCCGCCTGATGGTACACATCGTGGATGTGTCCGGCTGCGAGGATCGGGATCCGGTGGAGGATTTTGAGCGCATCAATGAAGAGCTGCGGAAATATTCCGACGATCTTGCCCAGCGGCCCATGATCGTGGCCGCCAACAAGTGCGACCTGATCCCCGAGGGCAGCGACAATCTGGAGCGTCTTCGTGCCTATGTGACGGAGCGTGGCTACGAATTCTACGAGATCTCCGCCGCCACCACCAAGGGTACCCGCCAGCTCATGCGCACCATCGCAGCAAAGCTTAAGGAGCTGCCCCCGGTCATCGTGTATGAGACGGAGTATGTCAAACCCTTGGCACAGGCCGGCCGTCCCGAGGATCTGAAGATCCAGCATCAGGATGACTACTGGCTCATCACCGGCAGCTGGCTCGCCCGCCTCATGGGCGACATCAATTTCGATGACTATGAATCGAGAATGTACTTCGACCGCCAGCTCCGCCAGTGCGGCCTCTTCGCCCGCTTAGAGGAGCAGGGCATCCAGGACGGCGACACCGTCTGCCTCGAAGAATTCGAGTTCACCTACGAAAGATAATAGATTCGCACAGGAGCGCCGCGGGCATGATCCGCGGCGCTCCTGTTCAATGCTCTGCACGGTATTCCGCCAGCAGGAGATCGACCATGGCGCCGTAGCTTTGGGTGCCTGTTGTCTGGTTGTTGGCTTTCAGATAGGTGTCGTTCACCTGCTCGCCGATCTCCTGAGTCACGGTGTCCTCAAATTGGTCCCAATAGGCGGAATTTGCCGCGAGATCCCGCCACATGGCGTCGCTGAATTCCGCCGTCACTTCGGCGTAGAGGTCAGGATTTGCCCGGCGCAGGGCATTGGCACTGTAGGTGAGGGCCATCATCGTCCCGCTGTAGGCAAGAATTTCGTCCCCGTGGCGGGTGCAGGCACGGTAGGCCAGATAATTGGCCTCATCCTCCCGCATGATGCCCGCCGTGTGGCACAATTCGTGGCACATGGCGGCGGGGATGGTATAATCCGTGGTGTCGGTGTTCACATTGGCCTCCCCGGTGAAGGGGGAATAGACCCCAACGATGCCAAAATAGGACATTCCCCGGGACAGCAGCACGGATTTTGGTCTGGGATAGGAAAATTTCAGCATTTCTTCCGCGTTCCCAAGCTCCGTCATCGCCTGTCGGGCGGCCTCGTCATAGGCCCAGGGTAGGGTGAATACCCCATTGGCATCCTCATAAGCTGTGAGATCTTCCCGCAAAGCGGCGGCTTTCCCGGCAAGATCAAGACACATGGCATACAATTCCTCCTGCGTGGACTGTCTTACCTCCAAGCCTGCGGCTTCGGCATAGGAGGTGCGGTAATAATTGATGCCGCAGCCGAACACGAACAGGGCAAACACCAGCCCCAGTGCGCAAAGCGTATTGAGAATGCCCGAAAGGAACACCCGCCAACGCTGTCCTTTCCTTATTATAATATGTAGAAACCATACACACACGGCAATCAGCGCAAAAACGCACACCGCATACAAAAGCATTTCCCCAAGGGAGAAGGGGAGGCACTCCGGCAGCAGGGAGAGCAGCTTGTGATAGAGGGGATAGATCCCCCGGGCGTACACCTGCTCGGCAAACGCTTCTGAATGCCGTGCCCACAGCAGAATGATCCCCGCAATGGGCCACAGCAGCAAAAGAAAAATCCGCACAGGGCCGAGTTTTATCCGCTTTTTTCGAGTTTTGCTTCCCGTCATGCCGCAACATCCTCCAAGATTCCCGTTTTTCTTATTGTATCATGGCGGCGTTTGCCCAACAAGAGGCAAAACCTTCCGTCTGTGGCAGACATTACCCAAAGCCACCATAAAAATGCACAAAAAAGCAGAGCAAATTTCGTCAGCCTGTGGGGAATTACTCTTGAAATCGCTAAAAACATACGGTATAATCAATATGTACGGGATAAAACTCTGCGTACATCTGTCCGCCTGTGGCGGACAGCAAAATCACGCCATCATAAAATAAATGGAGGAACAAGAAATGAAAAAGACAATTGCACTGCTTCTTGCTTTGGCAATGTTCTGCTGCCTGTTCGCAGGCTGCGGCGGCCAGGGCGGCAACACCATCAAGATCGGTGTTTACGAACCCCAGTCCGGTGACAACGGCGCCGGCGGCAAGCAGGAGATCCTCGGCATGCAGTATGCCAACTCCCTGACTCCCACCGTGGAAATCGGCGGCAAGACCTACAATGTAGAACTGGTCTACGCTGACAACGAATCTTCCACCGACAAGGCTGTCTCCGCTGCCACCACTCTGGTTTCCGCAGGCTGCTCCGTGGTTCTCGGCTCCTACGGCTCCAGTGTCTCCATCGCTGCTTCCGATACCTTCGCTGCAGCAGGCATCCCCGCCATCGGCGTCACCTGCACCAACCCCCAGGTCACCGAAGGCAACGACCACTACTTCCGCATCTGCTTCCTGGATCCCTTCCAGGGCACCGTTCTGGCAAACTTCGCCTATGAAAAGCTGGGCGCTTCCACCGTTTACTGCCTGGGCCAGCTGGGCAACGACTATGACCAGGGCCTCATCAACTACTTCAAGGAAGCTGCAGAAGCTCTGGGCATGACCGTCATCACCGCAGAATTCCCCGAAAACAACTCCGACTTCACCTCCTACCTGACCACCGCCAAGAACGAAGGCGCTGATGTCATCTTCGCTCCCTGCTCCACCAGCTATGCTCAGCTCATCGTGGAACAGACCGCTGCACAGGGCCTGAACATCCCCCTGCTGGCAGGCGACACCTGGGATTCCAACGTCATTCTGAACGCTGCTCAGGGTAAGGATTCCCAGATCTATGTCTCCACCTTCTACGCAGAAGGCGGCGATCCCGACTTCGAAGCCGGTATCAAGGAATGGATCAAGGGCGATGCCACCAACCTGGCCAACAACGGCGGCGACGACATGGTCGCAGCAGTTACCGTCATGGGTTATGACGCATACTACACCGCACTGGAAGCTCTGAAGGCTGCCGGCTCCACCAAGCCCGCTGATGTCAAGGCTGCTCTGCCCGGCGTTACCTACACCGGCGTTTCCGGCGCCATTGCCTTCAACGAGATCGGCGATGCCGAGCGTGACACCGCTTACATCAAGATGGCCAACACCGAGACCGGTGCATGGGACTTCGTTGCTGTTCAGGGCGTCAACTAATCATCTGTAAAATATTGTGAGCTTTTATTCAGCCGGCGGAGGCTTCCCGCCTCCGCCGGCCGTTTCCCATCCTATCGGAACGTATAAATGCGCTTCCCTCTTTGTGTGGGAAGCAGATTTATACGTTCCAAACTTCTAAGGAGGATTCCTCAATGTCTGCATTCCTGGAAGCGAATTTGCCGTATATTCTTGCCGGTATCTCCGTGGGTGGTCAGTATGCCCTGATCGCCATCGGCTATACCATGGTCTACGGCATCCTTCGCCTGATCAACTTCGCCCACGGTGATGTATTCATGGTGGCGGGCCTTGTTATGGTGTATACCACGGCCTCTCTTCCCATCTACATCTCCATCCCCATCGTGCTGGTAGCGACGGTGATTCTGGGCCTTCTCATCGAGCGGGTGGCCTATAAGCCTCTGCGTACCGCGCCCCGTATGTCCGTTATGATCTCCGCCATCGGCGTGAGCTATCTGCTGCAGAACTGCGCCCTGTATTTCACCGGCGGTCTGCCCCAGATCTATCCCGAAATTCCCTTCCTGTCCGAGTCTATCACCATCCTCGGCGCTACCACCAAGTGGGTCACTGTCATCACCCCCTTCCTGACCATCATCTTAGTGGTGCTGCTGGTGCTGCTGATCAACCATACCAAGATCGGTATGGCCATGCGTGCCGTGTCCAAGGACTTTGAGACCAGCCAGCTCATGGGCATCCGCATCAATTCCGTCATCAGTGTCACCTTCGCCATCGGCTGCTTCCTCGCCGCCGTCGGTTCTCTGCTGTACTTCAGCAACTACACCTCCGTCATTCCCACCTCCGGTGCTATGCCCGGCCTGAAGGCCTTCGTCGCCGCGGTATTCGGCGGCATCGGCTCCATCCCCGGCGCTGTCATCGGCGCGTTCATCATCGGCATCTGCGAAAACATCATCAAGGGCATCGGCTGGACCACCTTCTCCGACGCGTTCACCTTCGTCCTGCTGATCGTCATTCTGCTGGTCAAGCCCACCGGTATCTTCGGTGAAAAGACCACGGACAAGGTATGAGGTGAGAGCTATGGGAAAAACATTACAGAACCGTCAGGAAAACAAGCTCCGCTATCTTCCTGCCATCATCGCACTGAGTGTGCTGTACATCGTCCTGCTGCTGCTTGACAATGTGCTTCCTGCCAACACCTTCACCCTGATGCTGATCCCCGTGCTGCGCAAGGGCGCGATCTACAGCTTAGTGTGCGTGTCCATGAACCTGCTCAACGGCTTTACGGGCCTGTTCAGCCTGGGTCAGGCGGGCTTCATGCTGATCGGCGCCTATGTCTACGCCATTTTCAGCATCCCCGCGGATCAGCACGCCGCGGTCTACCAGTATTTTGAAGGCGGCGCCATCCAGTTCTCCATCCCCGAAATGCTGGGCAATGTCCTCGGCACCAACGCGGGCAATTTCCTCGGCGCCATCATCTGCATCATCATTGCGGGCGCTGTGGCGGCTGTGTTTGCCGCCCTCATCGGCATTCCCGTGCTGCGTCTGAAGAGCGACTATCTGGCCATTGCCACCCTGGGTTTTGCGGAAATTCTCCGCGCCGTGTTCCAGTGGAACGGTCTGGGTGCCATCACCAACGGCTCCAACCTGCTGCGTAAGTATACCACCTTCACGGATATGAACCTGCAGCTTGGCTCCATCACCATCAAGCTCCATTCCCTGTTCCCCTTCCTGATCGCCATGCTGTCCATCCTCTTCATCGTGCTGCTCATCAACTCCACCTATGGCCGTGCGTTCAAGGCCATCCGTGACGATGAAGTGGCAGCAGAGGCCATGGGCATCAACCTGTTCCGTCATAAGATGTACGCCTTCATCGTGTCCAGCTTCTTCGCCGGTGTCGGCGGCGCTCTGCTGGCCATGTTCCAGACCACCATTCAGGCCGCTGCCTTCAAGACGGCCATGACCTACGAAATTCTTCTCATGGTGGTCATCGGCGGCATCGGCTCCGTCTCCGGCAGCTGCATCGCAGCCTTCCTGTACATCGCCTGCTCCGAATGGTGGCTGCGCTTCCTGGACAGCGGCTCCTTCCTGGGCATCACCGTTCCCTTCTTCCGTGACGGCTTCCGTAAGGTGGTCTTCTCCGTCATCATCATGGTCATCGTGCTGTTCTTCAGCCGGGGCATCATGGGCGACAAGGAGCTGTCCTTCCGTGGCCTGATATCGAAGCTGCAAAAGAAATCCAAGAAGAAGGAGGAAGCTGACAATGGCTAAGAATGTACTTCGTCTCGAGGATGTCACCATGCAGTTTGGCGGCGTCATCGCGGTCAACAACCTCACCATGGAGATCAACGAGGGCGAGATCGTGGCACTGATCGGCCCCAACGGCGCCGGCAAGACCACCGCCTTCAACGCCATCACCGGCGTGTACGAACCCACCAACGGCGCAGTCTACTTTAACGATGAACTTTTGGTCACCAACTATCCCCAGGGCAAGATGAAAAAGCTGTATGCCGGCGAAAACCACGGCAAATATACCCACCGCGTCAGCCATACCCCGGACTATATCACCAAGAAGGGCATCGCCCGTACCTTCCAGAACATCCGCCTGTTCAAATCCATGACGGTGTTTGAGAATGTCCTTACCGCCATGCACCTTCGCAAGACCAGCAACCTCTTCTCCGCCACCTTCCGGGCCAACCGCAAGGAAGAAGCCCAGATGCGCAAGGATACCGAAGAGCTGCTGAAGATCGTGGAGCTTTACGATGTGAAGGACGAGCTGGCCACCTCCCTGCCCTACGGCAAGCAGAGAAAGCTGGAGATCGCCCGTGCGCTGGCCACCCAGCCCACCCTCCTGCTGCTGGACGAACCGGCTGCCGGCATGAACCCGCAGGAAACCGAGGAGCTTACCGCCTTTATCCGCTGGGTCCGGGAGAAGTTCAACCTCACCATCTTCCTGATCGAGCACCATATGAATCTGGTCATGGATATTTCCGACCGCATCTATGTCATTGACTTCGGCAAGCAGATCGCCCAGGGCGTACCCGCGGAGATCCAGCGCAACCAGAAGGTCATCGACGCATATCTGGGGGTGGACGAAGATGAGTAATATTCTTGAGATCAAAGACTTAGTGGTCTCCTACGGCGGCATCGAAGCCGTCAAGGGCATCGACCTGAGCATTGAAGAGGGCAAGATCGTCACCCTCATCGGCGCCAACGGCGCAGGCAAATCCACCACCCTGAAGACCATCGCGGGTCTTGTCAAGCCCAAGAACGCTTCCATCCTCTTTGAGGGACAGGAAATTCTGGGCAAGACCCCGGACCAGATCGTGTCCATGGGCATTACCCTGGTGCCGGAAGGCCGCCGTGTGTTCCCCAACCTGACGGTCAAGGAGAATCTTCGCATCGGCGCTTACCTCCGCAAGGATAACCTGACCGAGGATATGGACTATGTCTACTCCCTGTTCCCCCGCCTGAAGGAGCGCGAATGGCAGCTGGCCGGTACCCTCTCCGGCGGCGAGCAGCAGATGCTGGCAGTTGGCCGCGCCCTGATGGCAAAGCCCAAGCTCATCATGATGGACGAACCCTCCCTGGGTCTCGCCCCGCTGGTGGTCAAGGGCATCTTCGACATCATCCGCACCATCAACGAGGCGGGCATCACCGTCCTTCTGATCGAGCAGAACGCCAACATGGCCCTCAAGACCGCCCATTGGGGCTATGTCATGGAGACCGGCCGCATCACCATGCAGGGCACCGGCATGGAGCTGTACGAAAACGAGCAGATCAAGGAAGCCTACCTCGGCAAGTCCAAATAACACCTCGGCGGGAGAAGCGCAAAGCGCCTCTCCCGCCGATCGTTTTTGCGAATATCACAGGGGACGGCTCCCCGACCGATTGATCGGTCGGGGAGCCGTCCCTTGATTGGCTGGAAAAGTGCGGCGGCAGGATATACAAGCTGTAGTCAGTTTAATTGTGCACCTTGTCTACTACCCCGGGGCATTTGGGGTAAAAAAAGGGGTAATATGCGCTAAGGGTGATGCGTGCCGTAGTTTTTCGTGGTAAATTCGATATGTACATAAGTGAGCAAAGGTGGTGACAGGATGAGTCATATCACGAAAGAAAGGTTGCGGGACTGTTCAACGAAAGATGCCTTTTCCTTTTCCCTCTGCTGCGCTGAATGTGGCGAAGTCTGGCAAAGCAAGAGCGTCTCGTTTTCCCGCGCCGGCGTGATCCCGGAAACATTGGGAAAGCGGGTGGTCTTCGAAGCCCTCTATCAGAGGGAGCGGGCGGCGGCACTGGAGAAGGCGGCGATTGATGCTGCTGCGGCATTCAATGTGTGCCCCATCTGCCATCGGCTGGTGTGTGACCACTGCTTCCTGATCTGTGACGATCTGGATCTGTGCCAATCCTGCGCTGAACGGCTGCAGGAGGAAGGTGAACGGGTAGCTGTCCGGGGAAAGCAAGTGGTCTGAGATCCCCGCAATCGCGCATTCGATTTTTGAAAGGAGAACAATCACATGGGTCTTATCAAAGCTGCACTGGGTGCTGCCGGCGGTGTTCTGGCGGATCAGTGGAAAGAGTATTTTTATTGTGAATCCATCCCCGTGACCGTTTTAGCGGTGAAGGGCAAAAAGCGCACCTCCGGTCGTTCCTCCAACACCAAGGGAAGCGACAACATCATCTCCAACGGCTCCGTCATCGCCGTGGCGGACGGCCAGTGCATGATGATCGTGGAGCAGGGCAAGATCGTGGATGTGTGCGCCGAACCCGGCGAATATACATACGATATGTCCACCGAGCCCTCCATCTTCGCAGGCTCCCTTGGCGAGGGCATCAAGGGTGCGTTCCAGACCTTCGGCAAGCGCTTCACCTTCGGCGGCGAAGCCCCCAAGGATCAGAGAGTTTACTACTTCAACACCAAGGAGCTCATCGGCAACAAGTACGGCACCCCCTCTCCCGTGCCCTTCCGTGTGGTAGACCAGAGAGCGGGCATCGACATCGACATCAATGTGCGCTGCTTCGGTGAATACAGCTATAAGCTGGTGAACCCCCTTGCCTTCTACACCAATGTCTGCGGTAATGTGGCAGAGAGCTACAACCGCGCCGAGCTGGACGGTCAGCTCAAGAGCGAGCTGCTCACCGCCCTGCAGCCGGCCTTCGCCCGCATTTCCGAGCTGGGCATCCGCTATTCCGCCCTGCCCGGCAAGACCAAGGAGCTGGCGGACGCACTGAGAGAAGAGCTTTCTCACGATTGGCGTGATATCCGCGGCATCGAGATCCAGCGGGTGGGCGTTTCCTCCGTCAAGGCAGAGGAAGAGGATGAAAAGATGCTCAAGGAGCTGCAGCGCAACGCGGCCTTCATGGATCCCACCCGCGCAGCGGCCCATATGGTTGGCGCACAGGCTTCCGCTATGCAGGCAGCCGCCTCCAATCAGGGTGCCGGCCCGGCCATGGCCTTCATGGGCATGAATATGGCGCAGGGCATGGGCGGCATGAATGCCCAGAGCCTGTACCAGATGGGTCAGCAGCCTCAGTACCGGCAGCCCGCCCCCGCTCCCGCACCTGCGGCAGACGGCTGGAAGTGCGCCTGCGGTGCCACCGCCACCGGCAAGTTCTGCCCCGAATGCGGCAGCAAGAAGCCGGAGCCCAAGCCCGCGAATAGCTGGAAGTGCGCCTGCGGCGCTGTCGTCACCGGCAAATTCTGCCCTGAGTGCGGCAGCAAAAAGCCGGAAGAACCCGTGGGCTGGACCTGCGCCTGCGGCGCGGTGAACAAGGGCAAGTTCTGCCCCGAATGCGGCGCAAAGAAGCCCGCCGGTGTGCCCCAGTACAAGTGCGACAAGTGCGGCTGGGAGCCGGAAAAGGGTGTGAAGCCGCCCCGCTTCTGCCCCGAATGCGGCGACCCCTTCGATGATGGCGATATTGTACAGTAAGTATTTCACAAATAAAGGAAAAGGAGAATAATCATGGGATTTTTTGGTAAATTGTTTGAAAAAAAAGTCTGCGACATCTGCGGCGGCGAAATCGGTCTGTTAGGTAACCGCAAGCTGGAAGACGGCAATATGTGCAAGGAATGCACCAAGAAGCTCTCCCCCTGGTTTGATGAGCGCCGCCACTCCACCATCGGGCAGATCAACGAACAGCTTCAGTACAGAGAGGAAAACAAGGCCCGTGTAGCAGCGTTCCGTACCACCCGCTCCTTCGGTGAAGTATATAACCTGCATCTGGACGAGGATCAGCAGCAGCTCATGGTAGTCCGCACCAACAAGATCGCGGAAGAGAACCCCGATGTGGTGGACTTCTCCCAGGTCACCGGCTGCGAGCTGGACATTGACGAAAGACGCACCGAGGAAAAGCGTCAGGACAAGGATGGCAACGAGGTCTCCTACAATCCTCCCCGCTACTCCTATGACTATGACTTCTACATTGTCATCCGTGTCAACCATCCGTGGTTTGACGACATGAGATTCAAGCTCAACCGCAGCTCCGTGGAGATCGGCAACCAGATCGCCCGCGTGGGCTACAGCGCCTCCATGGCAAATCCCGGTCAGCGCAGCATGGAATACCGCCGCTATGAGCAGATGGGTCAGGAGATCCGCGAGGCCATCCTGAACGCCAGACAGACCGCCCGCGACAATATGGCCGCTGCCGCTGCCCCCAAGGCTGCCATCACCTGCCCCTGGTGCGGTGCCACCACCACCCCCGATGCCTCCGGCTGCTGCGAATACTGCGGCGGTGCCGTGAACGGCTGATACTGTATGACCTGAAAGCAGTAAAATATTTCAAATTTTGAAGGGAGAACTCAAAATGAAAAAATGGATCGCACTGTTTCTGGCGCTGGTTATGATCTTCAGCCTGTGTGCCTGCGGCGGTAAGGAAGAACCCGAAGCACCCGAAGAACCCGCCACCACCTCCAAACCCGCCCCCGACAAGCCCGCAACCCATGAAACCGCCGAAGAACCCGAGGACGGCCCCGCTGTTTCTCTCGACCCCGTCACTGCCACCCTGGGCGACTTCGAAGTCACCATTCAGGCAGCGGAAGCATTCGCCGACATTGATGATGCGGATGCCATCCGTTTCTATTATGACTTCACCAACGACAGCGACGAGATCACCTCTGCATGGTCTGAGCTGAATGTGGTAGCCGTGCAGGATGGCAATGTACTGGATGGCACCTATGCGGCCTCTGAAGACGATGTGGCGGAATATGGCAACAGCGACAAGGACATCATCCCCGGCCTCACCATCCGCTGCATTGAGGAATTCCTCTATAACCCCGATGGCGGTATCATCTACCTCAACATCGACAGCTACGGCGATGATTCCATGAGCATGGAATTTGACCCCGCCTATCTGCAGGGCCGTCCCGAAGAGCTGGAGATGCCCGTCATTACCGAGCCCGAATTCACCGCAAGCATGAGCGATGCAGGCACCCTTGACGATGTCTACGATATCGTGATCGAAGGCTATGAGTTTGATGAAGACTATGAAGGCAACACGATCCTCCGTGCACTGATCACCTTCACCAACAACAGCGATGAAGTCACCAGCCCCTTCTATGAAACCTATCTCGATGCCCTGCAGGATGGCGTTGAGCTGGAAGAACTCTATGCTGCCGCCGATGCGGAAACCGACGAAAACTACAGCGTGGAGATCGAACCCGGTGAGAGCATCCTCTGCTCCGTCTGCTTCGAACTCCGCAGCGACAGCCCCGTGGAATTCATGGTACATGACGGCTGGTACGATACGGAGATCGGCACCGTCTTTGACATCGCTTGAGCTTCACAGAGCGAATAGATAATGAAAAGACACAGGATCGCCCCTCATAATGGGGGGCGATCCCGGTGCTTCAACAAAAGAAGGACGGTTTTGTAACAAACTGTGCGAATAAAGTTAATATGAGGAGGAAAAGAATATGGCAAGTTTAACTGAAATGGCAAAAGCAAATGCCCCCAGAACTTTTGAACTGAGTGCTCCCATCACTGCGGAAGAAGCCTACGAAAAGCTGCAGGCAAGAGCAGCCGCCTTCCAGATGCCCTTTGAGCTCAAGAGCGGCATTGGCGGCAAGCACATCACCTTTAAGAAGGAAAAGGTCACCGATGTGATCGTCAGTGTTTCCTTCAAGGAAAATGTGGTAAAGGTCACCCCCATCCTTCAGGAGAACCAGACCTCCGTTGGTGTCGGCGGCGTGAGCATGAGAGTGGACAAGAACAGCATCGCCAAAAAGGGCATTCAGGGCGTTATGGATCTTCCCATGCAGCGCGGCGCCTATACCGATGAGGTCACTGAGACCATCAAGAAGATCCTGAACGGCGAAAGCGTTCCCGATTATGTG